>NZ_QSUR01000005.1:41615-252927 GCF_003439055.1 Bacteroides sp. OM05-10AA | reverse complement strand
ACACCCATTAGAGTATAACTAAAAAATAAAGTTGTGCAACAGGCACGCTACCCAACACCCGGGTGTCAGGTATGCTGAGACCCGGGTGTCAGACAAGTTATACTTTCATGGAAAAAAAGTAATGGATGCAATCGAAGAAATTTTTATAGGCTATATCTTTTTTCAGTTAGTGGAGTGCAAATCACATTTCTTATTCTTCCCTTAAACCCCAGCAATTTGTCGCCTATCTGTTTCAATGGGAAGATAAGTGTTTCCTGATACCAAATGCTGTCTTTTCGCAGGCTTTTCTGATTGTAAACTACACCGATTCGTCCTTCCAAACGTTCTTGTAGCTCTCCGTTTATGTAAAGTGAGGTCCCTTTGGCATCTCCCTCTACACGAACCTTTGTCCATTTTTCCACAGGCAAACGATAGGAATGGAAGATGAATTCATAGCCGTCGCGCGAGAATGCGAATTTACCCGTATTTTGCCAGTTCGCGGTGAAAACAGAATGGGGACCTTTGAATAAGACCGCATCGATATTGGGCTTTGGATCTGCGTAGATTTCAAATTCCACACTATATGGATAACCGATTTCGGGTATAGAGGTAAGAACCGAGTCGTTACCTTGCAGAATAATTTCCTGGCCGGAAAGCGTTAGGTCTTTTCTGCCATCTATGCTGGCCTGTAGATTTACGCCCGGTGCTTCCGGTGTTGTTCTGCACCACGTTTCGAAGGTTTCAAACGGTATGTTTCTTGTGTTTTCTCCTTTCCAAAGTTTCTCGCTCATAACCTGCATGGCAGGAAAGGTGCGTATATGTACATCCTGTTGGCTGATTCCATTTCCGACACGGTCGTTCCATACAGCAAACATGGCTCCTAATAAATTAGTAGACTGCTCTATCATTTCTCCCTCTTGCATCATTCGTGGTGACCAACTCTCATATATCCATTGATGATCCAGAAAGTTATGGTAGTAATTCACGGCTGGTACGATATATAGAAATGCATCGCATGTATTAATCGCTTTGGCTCCTTCCTGCAGTGCGGTTTCTAAGTCTAGCCAGCTATAATTCCATGCATTGACCGTTTTTCCTTTCAGATTTACAGGGGTATTTCCTTTCATGTGTTTCAGGCTTCCCCATAATCGCGGATTTTTTCCATATTTGGTGATATACTTCAGATAGTATTCAGTGAAATAGCGGAATTGTTCCGCTTCTTTGAGGTTGTACTCATCAGTGCCGATATGTACGTCCGGTCCGACAAATACCGGGTGATCTCCCGAGAGATATTCGTCAAACAAAGCATCAAGGAAATCATATACCTCTTTTTTATAGAGGTCGAGATGATCCATACCATATTCTTTTTTGTCGGCTGCCAGTATCGGATTGTAATGAGTGAAAGCGAGTGAGTGTGCCGGAACATCAATTTCTGGGATGATATTGATTCCATATCGTGCGGCCATTTGCTGGAAGTTGCGGAATTCTTCTTTGGTGTAGGAACCATCTTTGGATGTGAGTCCCGGAAAACGCTCGCTTTCCAATCTGAAGGCGGCGTATGTTTTGTTCCAGTCATTATCGAAAAACTCAACGAAACCATTATCATTCAGATGTATTTGCAGTTCATTCATTTTATAGAACGAGAGAATTTTTACGTAATCCTGCAAATAGTCCATTGTGAAAAATTTCCTGGCTACGTCAATCATCAGTCCGCGGTGAGCATACTGCGGATAATCCAATGCTTTTCCTTTCATGAGTCCGAGAGGCTGGTTATGGATCATTTGCAACAGCGTGCGAGTTCCCCAGAATACTCCTTTTACGGTGGAGGCTTCGATGGTTACATGGTTGCGTATATCCAGTTCATAGCTTTCTTCTCCCAATGATGAAGGGGATTTTTTCACTGACAGATAGATAGAATGATTTTTCGGTTTTCCGGAGGTTACCTGATAATTCCAGCCGAACATATCTTTTAAGTCTTTTGCCATTATTTCCGCAGTTTCTTTCAACAGGCTTTCTGCTTCCGGAGCGATTATAATCTTTCCTGTTTCCGGTAGTGTCAGTTTGCCTTTTGCCCCATTCCAATGTTGTAAGGAGGGAATCACCTGCGGGATATCCGCTTGCGCGTATACTGTCATTCCTAATAGTAGTAAGATGGATAAGATGCTTATTCTCTTTTTCATATTTATTAGATGTTTATATATTAATCTTGATAGCGCAAAACTACGATATTTGGAAGTAAGGGGATTCTAAAAATAGACTTATAGCTTCCAAAATTCATTTTTTCAGTTATATAGGAGTATCTTTGTGACTTAATTTGATTAATAATGGAAAGTAAACACAAACTATCCATCAACCAGTGGGCACTGGAAGACCGCCCACGGGAAAAAATGATGGAGAAGGGAGCAGCCGCATTGAGTGATGCCGAACTACTCGCTATATTGATCGGCTCCGGAAATACGGAAGAAAGTGCTGTCGAATTGATGAGACGCCTGCTCCTGTCTTGTGATAACAATCTGAATTCATTGGCAAAATGGGAAGTGTGTGACTATTCCTCTTTCAAAGGTATGGGACCCGCAAAGAGCATTACAGTGATGGCAGCCTTGGAATTAGGCAAACGAAGAAAGCTGCAAGAAACCAAAGAGAGACTTCGAATCACTTGCTCAAAAGATATCTATGATATTTTCCAACCGATCATGTGTGACTTGGAACAGGAAGAATTCTGGGTGCTCCTATTGAACCAGGCAACCAAACTAATTGATAAGGTACGTATAAGTACTGGTGGCATAGATGGAACTTATACCGATGTGCGCACCATTCTCCGGGAAGCATTGCTGCAAAGAGCTACACAAATCGCGGTGGTGCATAACCATCCTTCGGGAAATATTCATCCCAGCCAACCGGACAGGAGCTTGACAGAGCATATCCATAAAGCGGCGGAAACGATGAATATCCGTCTGATAGATCACGTCATCGTTTGTGAAGACGGATTTTTCAGCTTTGCAGATGAGGGCCTACTCTAATTAGTAATACTACCTTATTTAAGTGAGAATATCTTATTTATTCTCACTCCTGCATTCATTTTTATACTGCGTGGGCGTCAAGCCTGTGTACTGTTTGAATGCAGTACTGAAATAACGTAAAGTAGTGAAACCTATCTGATCTGATATTTCAGTAAATGTCAGATCGGTGGTTTTTATCAGAGTAATGGCTTGCTCCAACCTGAATTTGTTGATATAGTCATTTGCCCCCATATCGGTGATAGCCTTCAACTTGTTGTAAAGAGATGTTTTACTCATTCCGATCTCTCTGCAGATAAAAGGAATATCTAAAGACGGATTGCTGATATTCTCGGAAATGAGCTTGTTAAACTTTAACAAGAACGTTTCATCCGCCTGGCTGAAAGTACTCTCCAGCGGTTGAGGGAAGTTGCCTATATGTTGATAGTGCTCTTTCGTTTGCTCCCGGTTGTATAGCCGGTTCTGTATAATCTTAACAAGAGTGTCTATCTCAAAAGGTTTTCCCAGATAAGCGTCCGCCCCGATTTTATACCCATACAGTCGGCTCTGTTCATCATTACGTGCTGTGAGCAGAATCACAGGAATATGACTGATGCCGATATTCTCTTTTACCGCTTTACACAGTTCGTATCCATTCATAACCGGCATCATCACATCGCTCACAATAATATCCGGAACTTGCTTTTGCGCTATTTCGAAAGCTTCCCGGCCATCATGTGCTATATAAATTGCTTTGAATAAGGATTTCAATTCTTTGGAGAGGAAATCTGTCAGGTTATGATTGTCGTCTACCAATAGCACTGTGTAATTCTGCGTAGAGAAGTCGAGTGTCTCGGGAGCGTTGATCTCATGATCTACGTCCGGTGTAATCAATTCATTGATGTAAGGTTTCGGCTGGCAGATGACTTCGCCCGACTCCAATCCCAAAGGCAAGTCGAAGAAGAAAGTGGCTCCTCCCGCTTCGTTGTTCATGGCTCCGATTTTACCTTTATGCAATTCTACCAGCATCTTGGCGTATGAAAGTCCGACTCCGCTACCGCCAATTTCCTGCTTGCCTTGATAGAAACGGATGAATACTTTCTCCATGTCTTCCTCTTGCATGCCTTCTCCCTGATCCAAAACGGAAACACGGACGTATGAGTCATTTTTGCTGGTACGGATAGTGACGGTTGTGTTTTTAGGACTGTGTTTCAGTGCGTTCGTCAATAAGTTTGTGACTACGATTGTACACATCCCCTTGTCAAATACCACCTCTTTTATGCTGTCGTCGAGCTGATAATCTATTTGCACTTCCTGGGCAGCTCCCTCGTCCGTAAAATCGGCACCAATCTCCTTTATCCATGAGTTGAATGGATAGGCTTGGAGTTTCAACTTGGTTTCTCCTACTTCCATCTTACGTACATCCAGCACCATGTTGATAAGATCTTTCATCCGTTGAGCCTGTTTATGTATATTCTTCAACGGTGGATAAATGGCATCTGTAGAAGGAAGTGTCTTTAATATGCGGCTTAGCGGGGCATATATGAGTGTGAGCGGAGTTCGCAGTTCATGGCTGATATTAATCAGAAAACGAACTTTTTCTTCATACACATTCTGCTCGTGTTCTTTCATCATCCATTTCATCTTGTTTTCTTTGCGTCGAAGCAGAACGAAAACAATTTGTACCACAATGCCTATGCAAGCAATGATGCAGAGAGAAACGAACCACCAGCTTCTGTACCAGGGTGGCAGTACGTTTAATGTGAAAAGAAACTGGGGAGTTGTTTCATTTCCTTCCTGTGTGTTACAACTTACCATGATGGGATAACTTCCCGGAGCAAGAGATGGGATCATCAATTCAGGGTTGTAGCCTTCGGTTTTAAGGTCTCCCATTTGGAAATGATAGACTTTGAGCCGGAGAATGTCCGCTCCATAAGTCATGACACGGATCTTGATGTTTTTACTGTTCCAGGGGATGGATATCTTATCTTGATTGAGCTGATACATCCTGTTTTCTCCGTTTATAGTCAGTTCGGCAAGGCGTATTTCCGGAGAGTCACTACTCTTTTCTATTTGAGTGTCCGCATTGATACATAGTAAGCCTTTTGCACCTCCCATATAGATGTTGCCTTTGGGAGAAATGAGACGGGGCTCGGCCAGATATTCGTTGGGTGAAATTCCATCCGCTTCTCCGAACCATACAAAACGTTTGGCATCGGTGAGCCATATAAAAAGTTTCTGTTCAGCTCCTATCCACACTTTTCCTTTATTGTCGCATAACACGGTATTTACTTCATTAAATAAGGTGGTAGGAATTCTTTCGAATTTGCGGGTATCAGGGTGATAGGTATACAGGCCACGGGTACTCGCAATCCAGAACACGCCCTGGTTATCCCTGGATACAGCATTGAAAAATCCCTGTGGAGCACTTGCAAATATCTCCACTGTGTCTTTTTTACGATCCAGTCTATATATATTATAAGGATCGTTCAGGTAAATGGCAGTGGAATCATATCCAATGGAACTCAACAAGCCTTTTATTTTCACTTCTTTGGCACAAGGGACAGGAGTGAGTTGCCGGGTGGAAGTATGGTAGCGGTAAGGAGGCGAACTTAATATTAAGATCGAATTGGGAGTATCCCGGTATAAGTTGATTGGCTGTCCGCTATAGCGGATGTGATGCTCTAATGAAGGGCTCATAATAGCGAAAGGACGCTTCTTTCCTGTCTTTTTATCGAATATGAAGATACCTTTGGAAAAGGCAGATACTAACAATTCGTTGGGTGTGAAGCCGGTGATGGAGACCATCTTGTCTCCCCAAGTGTCGGGATAGTGCACAAATGTTTCTGTAGAAGGAATGAATTTATTGATACCTCCTCCGTCCGTAGCGATCCAAAGTTCTTCGGAAGCCGGTTCCTGATATAGTTGTAATACCGTACTTTGACTTAATCCTTTGTTGTGCCCTAACACAACATTAGTGTAAGTTCTCATGGATACTTCACGAATGTTGATAACCCCTTCACGTTTACTTCCCGCCCATATATTTCCGGCAGAGTCGCTATGCAGGCAGAGTATTGTATTTGTAGGAAGGGAATGATTATCTCCGGAGATATGTTCGAGTACGGTAATATTGCCGGTTGTGGGATCGAGGATATTGATGCCTCCCCCGTCTGTTCCCATCCATATTTTTTGTTTGAATTCGGTCATGCACAATATGATGTCGCTGCTCAAACGGGAGTTTTGAGTGGTATAGCTGGCTATCAATTTTCCCTGGGCGGAGAAACACTTGACGCCATTGTTGTAGGTTGACAGCCATATTCTTTGTTGGGAGTCTATGATGATTCCTACGTTGTCGTTCCCGTATTGGAAAGGAAATGGGGTTATCTCAAAACTTTTGAGGTTCATTTGCAGTATTCCCTGTTGCCAGCTTAGACACAATATGGTATCGGGTTTCCACATTTGTATGGATCGTATAATGAACGGCTCGTCGGTCTTGAATTCCCGTATGAGAGAAATAGTGTTGGTGGTATAAGAATATTTATATATCTTGTTGATCCCTCCGAACAGAAGCCCGTCTGCTATTTTGCAGATCGATTTGGCAATGATGGGCTGATTATTTAGTTTGGGGATAAAGAAGTTGTCGTGAATAAGAGAATAACGGGCGATTCCTGTGGTGGTCAGTATCCAGGTTGTCTGCTGATTGTCTTCAATAATTTGCAGGATGCTGTCGTTAGGCAGGGAGTTTTCATTATCGGGTTGTGCGGTGTACTTTTTGAGTTCCGTTCCATCAAATCTGATTAGTCCTGTCGGAGTACCGATCCAGATGAATCCCTTTTGTTCGGTATAGATACAGCTGATGATAGACGGCATTCCGTTTTGGGAACCAATCAGTTTAAAGTCGTAATGGTTACCTATACTTATTGCTGGAAATGTGCCTACGATAAGAAAAGCCAGTAAGCAGAAAAAGTGTTTTATCCAAATACTTTTTTTCATCAGTTAAGATTATTAAGGGGAGATTAGCGAAGCAAAAGTATGATTAATTCTGCTATAAAACAAAAGAAATATTTCCAAAAACCGCCATAAACACGTTTAAAAACGGAATATGGATGTTTTTGGAAACATTTTGGCGATTTTATGAACTCGCCATTCTGCCAATCAATCTATTTTTGTGGTGTATTTCAATGCCGGATAGTGTGAGCTATTGGCAAATGGAACTCAAAAAAAACTTTTAGTATTAACTTTAATATAATGTTATGAAGAAAATGCAGATTAGGATGCAACTGGTGTGTCTCTTTTCAATGCTTTTACTGTTCTTCCCTGTGGAGCTCTTTGCCCAACAGGGCACTATCACTGGTAAGGTGGTAGACGAACGTGGCGAGTCCGTAATCGGAGCAACCGTTATGGTGAAAGGTTCTACTGATGGTACCATTACCGATTTGGATGGAAACTTTAAAATTAACGGTAAAGTAGGTACAACGATAACTGTCAGCTATGTGGGCTATGCTCCTTTGGAAGTGAAAATCACTAAGCTAACAGGAAATCGGTTCGTGATGAAGGAAGACTCCAAAACTTTGGATGAAGTGGTGGTAGTCGGTATGGGAACACAGAAACGTAATACTATTACAGCGGCTGTAGCTACAGTTAATGCGGATGCAATCGCTACCCGTCCTGTGACGGATGTAACTAGCGCCTTACAAGGTAATGTGGCTGGTTTGAACTTTGCCTCGGATGCTTCAGAAAGTGGTACCGGTGGTGAAGTTGGCGGAGAAATCAAATTTAATATTCGCGGTATCGGTTCTATTAATGGTGGAGAGCCTTATGTATTG
The DNA here is from genome assembly GCF_003439055.1 of Bacteroides sp. OM05-10AA. NCBI lineage: Bacteria > Pseudomonadati > Bacteroidota > Bacteroidia > Bacteroidales > Bacteroidaceae > Bacteroides > Bacteroides sp. OM05-10AA. The sequence continues at coordinate 245,126 of NZ_QSUR01000005.1, read as the reverse complement.
GTGGATGGTGTGGAACAGAGCTTGCAGAATGTAAATCCTGCCGATATAGAAAGTATCAGTGTATTGAAAGATGCTTCTGCAGCAGCCGTGTATGGTGCTCGTGCTGCGTATGGCGTGGTGTTAGTAACGACCAAGAGCGGTAAACAGGATAAAGCCCGGGTGACTTATCGCGGTTCTGTGGGTATGAGTGCACCTATCAACATGCCCGAGATGATGAACTCTGTAGAGTTTGCCAATTATAAAAATGCGTACCGTTCGGCAATTGGTGAGTCTCCATACTTCTCACAGGAGACTATTGACCTGATGAATCAGTTTTTGCAGAACCCCTATGGTGAAGGTCTGCCCGGTATTACCGCCAATCAGGAGAATACCGGTTGGCGTGGCGGTGAATCGCAGTATGCCAATACCGACTGGTTTGATTATTTCTATAAAAACAAATCTTTGCGTCATTCACACAATCTAAGTATCTCCGGTGGATCGGACAAAGTGACTTATTATGTCGGTCTGGGTTATACTTACCAGGGTGGTTTGCTGGATCGTGTAGAAGACTCTCTGGATAAATACAACGTGAATACCAAATTTCAGATCAAGCCAAATGACTGGTTGAAGTTTAACTTCAATAACAATATCACGCTGAATCTGATTTCCCGTCCGCTCCCCGATATGTCTATTCTTTATCATCAGATAGCTCGTTCGCAGCCTAATATGGTGACTGAAGTTCCTATTTCCGGGCTTTATAATCTTCCTTCATGGAATGAAGCTTTGTATCTGGACAATGTGGGCTATTCGCAGAACCGCATTTCTGATGCCATGACTTTTGCGGCTACTGTTACGCCTCTGAAAGGCTGGGACATTATCGGAGAGATGAAAGTTCGTTTTGATGTGCAGAATGATGAATTCTTGCAGAAGCAGCCCCGTACCACACGGCCCGACGGAACCATAGAGAATGTAACTGCTCCCCGGCAGGGATATTCTTATCCCGGTATCGAATATTCGAATTCTTTGTGGGGATCAATGACTCGTGGAAATCAATTCAACTATTATTTGTCTCCCAGTGTGTCGTCTTCATATACGAATCAATGGGGTGACCATTTCTTTAAGGCAATGGCCGGTTTCCAGATGGAAGTGCAGCAAAACTCAAGCATGTATGCGTATAAAGACGGAGTGATGAGCGATGATACATTCTCTTTTGACAATGCAAACGGAAAAGCCTATAATAGTGAAGCGCGTGACCATTGGGCAACCATGGGATTCTATACCCGTTTGAATTGGAACTACCAGAATGTCTATTTTCTGGAATTTAGCGGACGTTATGATGGTTCGTCACGTTTCGCTTCCGGCAATCGTTGGGGATTTTTCCCTTCTTTCTCTGCCGGTTATGACATTGCCCGTACCGACTACTTCAAGCAATGGAGCTTGCCTGTTTCACAGTTGAAAGTGCGTTTGTCTTACGGACGTTTAGGCAATCAGAATGGAGCCGGACTATATGATTATCTGAACTTCATGACATTGAGACCGGACTATTCAAATGCATGGTTGCTTTCCGGTGTCACTTCGGCTACTCCGGTACGTGGTACAGTCGCTTTAACGCCTTCTATGGTAAGCCCGTACATTACATGGGAAAAAGTGGATAATGCCAACTTAGGTTTCGACCTGACTCTACTTAACAATCGTTTGACGATTACAGCGGATATTTACCAACGTACAACCAAAGACATGATTGGCCCGGCTGAAGCAATTCCTGATATTGGCGGTATTGCTGTTGACCAACGTGCTAAAGTAAATAATGCAACGTTACGTAACCGTGGATGGGAATTGTCGGTTAACTGGTCTGACCAGCTGAAGAATGGTTTCAGTTATGGAATCGGTTTCAATATCTTCGATTACAAAGCAGTGGTAACCAAATACAATAATCCCGAAGGATTGATTTATAACAACCACACCGGTCTGGTTCGTAACAAAGGTTATTACCAGGGAATGGATTTAGGTGAAATCTGGGGATATGAAGCAAATGATCTGTTTCTCACCAACCAGGAAGTGGATGAATATCTGAAAGGAGTAGACATGTCCTTCTTCAAACCGAATAAGGATTGGCAGCGTGGTGATTTGAAATATATCGATTCGAACGGTGATGGTAAAATTGATCCGGGTTCGGGTACATTGAAAGATCACGGTGATTTGAAAATTATCGGTAATACGACTCCTCGTTACTCCTTCGGTCTGAACTTACATGCCGGTTATAAAGGTTTTGAAGTTTCCGCATTGTTCCAGGGAGTCATGAAACGTGATTTCCCGATGGCTGCAAGTACTTATCTGTTTAGCGGTGATTCCAACTTCTTCAAAGAACATTTGGATTATTATAATGTGTACAACCCGGGAGCTTACCTGCCGCGTCTGACAAAACCCGACAGTCCTGAATATAATGCGAACGTAGGTTACAACACTTCACGTTATTTATTGAACGCAGCTTATATGCGACTCAAAAACTTGATGGTTTCTTATAACTTCCAGCCTAAACTGGTTAAGAAGATGGGATTGGAGAACTTGAAAGTGTATTTCACTTGTGATAATCTCTTCACGATTGACAATTTGCCGGACGTATTCGACCCTGAAACCTTGAATCAGGTAAATACATGGGCTGGGGGTAGTAACGAAACTGCTCCGGGATTGACTTCCCCAATGAAACAAAATGGTAACGGAAAGGTATATCCGTTGAATAAAAACTACGTATTTGGTATTGAATTTACCTTTTAAACCATAAGATATGAAAAGAATATATATAATGGCTTTTGTAGCCGCTTCAATATTACCATTTTCATCCTGTTCAGATTTTCTGGATAGAGAACCGATAACCAAGCCGGAAGCCGGTAATTTTCTGACAGGTGCCATACAGGTTGAGAACTATATTAACGGACTATATATGACGTTGCCGTCTTTTAGTAAGTTCGGTTTGGGAGTTCGCAGTGAAGAAAAGAATAGTGACAATATTATTGCAGAAAAGTATGATGCCCGTTTGCATGGACAGAATAACCAGTTTAGCGGAGCTTCCGATTGGCAGACAGGTTATCAGAACCTGCGTAAAGTGAACTATTTTTTCCATAATTATAAAGTACCCGAAGCACAGGAAAACGAAGATGTACTGTCGTTGAAAGGGGAGGCTTACTTTTTACGTGCCTATTGGCATTTCGATTTATTGAAGAAATTCGGTTCTATTCCGGTAATGGATGCTTTTTGGGATGAGAATGCAACAATCGCAGGATTACAGATTCCCGCAAAGGCACGTAATGAGGTAGCCCGATTTATTTTGAGTGATTTGGTTGAGGCGAAGAATCTGTTGCATTCGCGCGGTAAATATTCCGGAATTCGTATCAATAAAGAAGCTGCCATGGTTTTGGCAATGAATGTGGCGTTGTATGAAGGAACCTGGGAAAAGTATCACAGCAGCGATGATTTTGCATCTTCCACTAACGAATCAAATTATTTCTTGGGTGAAGTTATTAACTGGGGAAATGAACTGTTCGGTTGTGGCATTGATCTGTATAAAACCGGGCAAAATCCGGGAGATGCTTTTGCGGCATTGTTCAATAGCAAAGATTTGTCAGGAATGGGCGAAGTGCTATTGTGGAGGAAATATTCGAGTGATGAAGGCGTCTTTCATGATGTCAACGGTAATCTGAAGGCAGGTGTTGTCGACTCGGAAGGAGCTGCCGGAATTACTCAAAGCCTGGTGGATAATTATCTGAATGCCGATGGAACATTTATTGATCCGACAAATGAGAAATTTAAGGATTTCAAGGAAACATTTGAAGGCCGTGACCCTAGATTGATTCAAACGGTGATGAATGAAGGTGCTAAATTTGCTTCTGCCACTACTGCCACCCCAATGCATCTAGAAGAATATACGGATGAAAAGAAGAATACTATTAGTCCTCCTAAATTGGCGGGAGATGGAAACACACGTTCTTTGACGGGTTATCATATCCGTTTGGGAATAGATACCACCTTTGTAAGTGGCAATGGTGAGACTGCTTTACCTATTATTCGTTATGCTGAAGGTCTTTTGGCTTATGCAGAAGCTGCCGCTGAACTGGATATGTGGAGCGATGATATAGCAAATAAGACTTTAAAAGCGCTTCGTGAACGTGCAGGAGTGAAATATCTGGCACCGGCAAAGGATGCTAATTTCACCGATTTCGGTTATGCATTGACTCCTGTTTTACAGGAAATCCGTCGTGAACGCCGTTCTGAACTTGCTTTGCAAGGTTTCCGGCTGGATGATCTCATGCGTTGGAAAGCTGATAAACTGATTGTTGGAAAGCGTGGTAAAGGTGCTTATGTAGGTGATGAATCAATTTTATTCAAATCTTACAGTCCGGATAATCAGAAAAGAATCAGAGAGCGTCTGACGCTTGATGATAACAAGTGGGCGGACCCGATGGCCGGAACACTGCCAAGCGGATATCAATTCCATGCAGATAGGGATTATCTGTTACCGATCCCTCCTTCAGAATTGGAATTGAACAAAAAGTTGAAACAAAACCCGAAATGGTAATCATTAATAATGATATAATAGGATAGATTATGAAGAAATATTTCTATAGATTATTACCAATTTGCCTGTTTATCCTTGCAATGACAGGCTGTAATGACACCGAGACGGTTATCTCTATCGGAGAAGCCCGGAATCTGGTGGCCGAAATCAGTACTCAGAGTGCTGCTATCGGAGATAATGTGACCTTTACAGTGAAGGTAGATCAGCAAGACAATCAGTTGGCACTCGAAGAAGATATAGACGTTGTTCTGACTTTTGCAGGTAAGAATGTAGAAGGAAGGGATGTCCCTGCATCTGATGTCTTTGAAGGCTTTGCCGGTCATCTTTTTATGAAGAAAGGTGAGAAACAGGGATTTACCGAATTTAAGGTAAAGAACGATCTGGCTAAATATCCTATATCAGGCACTATCACCGCTTATGTCAGAGGATATAAGATCAATGCGGCTGAACGTCCGATTGTGGTATCTGATAAGCACTACACCATCTTGTCATTGAAGAACAATTCGGACAATACGGTGAAAGAGTATGGCTCATTTATTCTGGTTGCTACGGTAGGAGCGTCGGCTAAGGAAGATGTAGTCGTTCATATTGATGCGGGTGAAGATGCGGATAAATATGAGAATCTGCCGAGCGAATTGGTGGTGAAAGCCGGGTATAAAACAGCTGAATCTGAACTTATATGGGTGAAAGGAGAGAAAGGACCGAATACTTTCACTTCTGTGTCTATGTCTTTTGCTACCGATTCTGAAATTCATCCGGTATATGGAGATAAGTTGGAAATTAAGGTTACTGATACGGATGCAGGTTTGACTCCGGGCACCGAGTTAACCAATGAGCAATGGGTGTATACAGATCCGGATCAGATATTTGTATCAGCCAACAATAAAAAGGCGGTAGAAAAATGGGATGAGGTAAGAGCTGCGTCAGCACTATTGATAAAGGAAGGCGATCCGCATCCGAATGAAGCGTTGGCTGCCGAAGGATGGACATTCCTGAATTCTTATGAGTTCCACCCGATTGATGCTTTAACAGAAGGTACCGGACTCCCCAATCAATACGGTAATCGTCCTCCACGTTTTATGGCGGCACAGAATGTGGCTAACACACAGAAAGTACAAGCTGTTGTAAATGAAAAATATGCAACGATGACTCAGGATGGATATTTGAAAATGTGGTGTGCGTATGATCCGGGAATCAGCGTGACGGGAGAAATCACAGGAACAAGAGATTTCGGAGTTTCCTCTCTCTATGCAAGTAAGTTTGATGGTGTGCCTACGGGTGCCGATTCCTGGGAATCCAGTAATGTACGTATTTTGCCGGGCACTCGTGTGGAAGTTAGAATCCGTGTACGTGGAAAGAAACACTCTTTCAACTCGGCAGTCTGGTTCCAGGGAAATATCAGAGGTGTGCAATGGTCTACCTATGGTGAGGTTGACTTGCTGGAAAATCCGGCTACCAATGCGAATCCGAATGGTGCTTGGCAGACTTTCCACTGGAATGATATATCTACTTCACCCGGTGATAAGTATAAACCGTCTTCAGGACAGATGATAATATCGGATATGGATGAATTTGATATTTATTGGATGGAATGGAGAGATAATAACGAAATTGCTTTAGGTATTAATGGTAAGGAGAATGTACGCATGAGGACTGATGGCAGCTATACCGGAGTTGCTAATGGAACGGCTTCATGGAACTCGTCTACGCATTGGCCGTTTACGGACAAGTATAATACGGAAGGTTTACACTTACTGTTGACGTTTGCCGGATGTAATGAATGGTCACTTGGTGAGGCTGCGGCAGAGCAGGCTGGTAAAGATGGCAGTTGGGCAAACGACTTTAAGCATATTTCTTATCAGGAAAGTAAGTCTAGCAATGATACGCCACGTATGGAAATCGACTGGATACGTTTCTATAAGAAGCCAACCTACGACTATTTTGGAAGTGGTACTCCAACGCGTAACAAACCAATGTATTAATGGTTGTTGAAATAAAGATATTTAATCGAACAAACTTTTATATAGTTATGAAAAAGGTTTATCACTTATTGAGCGTTGCGCTGCTGGGCGCAATGGCACTAACCTCTTGCGAAGAGGACAAGATAGTGAATGAGAATAGCGGTGGAGGGAACGAAACCGACAAGAATCTGACTGATTATTCATTTATAGCTTCTATTAAACAGTCCGCCCCTTTGGGTCGCAGCAATTTGCAGAATGGAGTGTATACATGGAATAAAGGAGATGCTGTTACATTATGGAATCGCAACTTCGGAGCCGGCTATGATTTCTCTATCACCCCGGGGTATAATGACAACCAGCCTGACAAATCTGCTGAATTCACAGGAAAAGCTGCTGTAGAAAACGGTCATAAGCTGATTGCGGTATTTCCACGGAAAGAAGCAAAAACATTTAATGACCTGGCTACCTTTTCTATGCCGGAGACATCTACCCAGACGGGAAATGCAGCGGAACTGGCAGCCACTACCTATATGGTTGCCATCGGGGATGTGACTGATAATAAGATTCCTGCATTAACGTTTTCACCATTGACTGCATTGATACAGTTTGGTTTGAAAAATACGTCGGACCGGGAACTGAAGATACGCTATATTACGCTGGAGAGTGATGATGATGTATTTCCCGCAGAGTTGAAGATTGATGAAAACGGAGTAGTACAGAGTCTTTCAGGTATGCGTAACAAACTGACACTTGACATGAGTGGACAAGCATTGGCGCAGAATGAAACATTAAACGGGTATTTGAACATATTACCTACAACCTATGGTGATAACCGGTTGATGAAAAGTACGACCGAACTGAACATTACAGTAAGCGTCTTGAATAATGAAGTGGAACAGGATATTATCCTGCTGAAAAAAGTAAAAGTCAAAGATTTGGAGGATAACATCGGACTTGATATGGATGCTACTGCCAATCAGTTTGCAGCCGGCAAGTATTATAAAATGGATTTTGAGGTAGATTATCGTTTCAGAATTCCTGATGAGGGGTATATGATCGATGATGATGGAAATATTCATATCTATAATAAGACCGGATTATTCGGATGGAATAAAATTGCGGATGAATACCGTAAGGCAACCGTTATTTTAGAAAAAGAATATATCGATGAACCGGCCGGAGATGGAATAAAAGTGATCGATATGGGTAATGAACTTTGGGAACCTGTTGGCGCATTTGGAGGTGTATTTGAAGGTAATGGTGTTACCATCCGCAATTTGCAGATAGCTAATAAAGGGTTTATAGCTACCAATACGGGAACTATCCGGGATTTGACACTGGAAAATGTAAGTTTCTCTGGTAATATCACAGAGGGAGCAGGAGCATTGGCTGCCGAAAGTTCAACGAGTGTTATTCAGAATTGTACTGTCAAGGGAGTGACTGCAACCGTTACAAAACCGGTAGTTTTTGGTGGTTTGATCGGTCGAAACTCCGAAGGAAGAATAGAAGATTGTCAAGTTATCAGTGGAACTATTAACCTTAATTTGGGTGGTGCTGGTAATTCCAATTATGGTGGCTTGGTTGGTGAGCATTTTAATGGAACGGCTCTTATTATAAATTCGTATGTCGGTGCGGATGTAACAATCAAGCATCCTAGTAACTCTAGTGGCGCATCCTGTGTCGGAGGACTTGTCGGCTGGAACAACTCCGGTAAAGTCAAAGGTTGTTACTCATTAGCCAAACTTGAGGTTTCTTGTTCCGGACAAGTAGGAGGACTTATAGGAGCTAATAGTAACGGTACGGTTCTGGCCTGTTATGTAGCGGGTTCAATTAGTGGAACTATCCATAATAATACTGGCGGTTTCATTGCACAGAATACCATTAATAATGCTGATGCTACTGTGACGGCTTGCTACTCGACCACGCAGATAAATGTGACTAATAATGCCGGAAGTAATAAATTGGGAGCTTTCGTCGCTTCGAATTCAACAGGAATCAACCAGTGTTATTTCGTAGGCGAGACGGTGACTAATCCTGTAGGAAGCGGATCTGCAAATGGAATTAGTAAGGTAACAGCCACTCAGCTTAAGGATAAGAAGCGTCAGATGAATCTGGCAATAGAAGCCAAGGATCCAGAATTTGGCTTTAGCTTTAAAGTGAATGAGGATGCAGGAACCAATTTATACTGTCCGTTGATTCTACAGGGGGCTGTGAAAGAACCTGGCTTTGGTGGATCAGATTTTGGAGATGGTGGTGATATTTAAATAACTGATAACGGAAAAAAATAAATCATGAATAAAATCTATTCTTTATTAGGGATCGGGCTGCTAAGTGCAGCCACCCTAAGCTCTTGTAAAGAAGATGTTTTCATTGAAGGTGGGGATGAATTGCAACGGGGTGAATCACAGACTTATGTGGCTGTTGCTTCTATCCGGGGGTATGAAAATACGGACAAAGAATCATCTACACGCGCCAACGTACAAGATGACGGTAGTTCCTTTATGTGGAATGCCGATGATAAGGTTACACTTTGGAATGGAACAAATGGCTATGATTTCACAACCATAAATTATGATGAGAGTGAACCGTCGGGAAATGTGGAATTCACAGGGAATGGTAACTTTGAAGAGGGAGCTACTGTTTGGGGAATCTATCCGAAAAAAGATGCTCCGACTTCAGGGAATGTTTTCACTTTTACGTTGGGAGATGCTACGCAAAGTGCCCAAAAAGCTGAGTTGCAGAATACGATGCACATGCTTGCTAAAGGCACGGTGAATGGGACTACCGTCACCAATCTTAAGTTTGAACATTTGACAGCTCTTTATCAGTTTAAATTCACCAATCGAAGACCGGATGCCTATAAAGTGACAAAGGTGGTTGTTTCGGCTGATGCTGCTATTTTCCCAAAAACGTTGACAGTTTCGGGAGAAGAGAAAACGTATGGTGATAAAAGTAATAGTCTGACTTTGTCTATGACAAGTTTGGAAATGGCAAAGAATGAAGTTGCATACGGTTATTTGAGTTTCTTCCCGATGGCAGACATGACAAAGGATACAGAATTAACCTTTACTGCTACGATAGAAAAAGTGGGAGATTCTTCCTCTACGGAAACAATAGAGAAAAAAGGAAAGATCAGTGAACTTTATAATGCCGAATCGGTGGTAGCAGGAGATGAATATAAATATGTGGCTGGAAAGCGATATGGTATATCATTTATGCTGGTGGCAGACTTGGGATATGAGGAGACTGAAGCGGGTAAGTATTTAGTCAAGAAAGAAGACGGGTTGATAAATTTGGCAAGTGAACCGACTGTTATGACGAATGCTGCTACGGTAATTACATTAGATACTGATCTTGATATGTCGGCTAAAGAGGCATGGGTACCGGTTACGGAGTTTAAAGGTACATTGGACGGCAATGGCAAGACTATCTCCGGTCTTACAATTGAAGCAACAGGAAACGATGCCGGTTTGTTTATAACTAATAATGGTATCATTAAAAAATTAACCCTTAAAGATGTAACGGTGAAACAAGTGCCAGGCGCAGCTGGAGCATTTGCAGCAATAAATACCGGAACGATTCAGAATTGCGTCATTGATGGAGGAGCGTTGACTGTCAATGGAGCAGATGCTAAGTTAGGGGCTATTACCGGACATAATCAGACTGGTGCGTCAATGATAAAGGATTGTAAGGTAAAAGGTAATGTGGTACTGACTGTTGCCGGTGGTAAAGTAAATGCCGGTGGATTGGCAGGTGTGAACGGATGGTGGTCTAAGGCACAAATACAAGGTTCTTCGATTGACAAGGAGGTATCCTTTGTATATAGAGGTAATGGTGAAGGTGCCATCGGAGGACTTGTGGGTTGGAATGTTCAGGGAACCATAACTGGCTGTTATTCTTTGATGACTATCACTGCATTTACAGCTGTGAATGCCGGTGGTCTGGTGGGAGGAAACGAAGGACCTGTAACCGCTTCGTTTGCTGCTGGTGAAATAGTGGCCAAAGCGTCCGGAAACATTGGTGGTTTGGTGAAAAATGGTGGAACTTTGACAGGATGTTATTCAACTTCTGTGCTTTCTGGCACTGCTTCTGTTACCATTTGTGGAATATCAACGGGATCAGTGACAGCAAACGAATGTTATTTTATGTCCGACGGAGTTTCGAATCCGGGTGGAAACTTACCAGCTTCAACTAAGGTAAGCGATGCTGCTGCCCTTATTGATAAAATAGCATCCATGAATCAAGCGGTAGCTGGCTCTGGTTACAAGTATGTTGAAAATACAGGAACCGATAGTGCCAGAGTACCTTTACTCATTCAACCGGATGAATAATAACTGACAGGTATTAGTTTGAATCCCCTTATTTATCCTTGTTTTGTATATGAAGAGGACAAATAGGGGGATTCGTATCTGGAATATACTATCTTTGTATGTCGAAGACATCTTTGGGTTGATTGCGACAGACAACATGACATTCATTATAAAATAAAACTTTATATGAGACGAATCTTTGTTAGCTTACTGCTTTTATCTCTGTTTTTTATGGGCTATGCCCATGAGCCGGAATTTTCAACAGCCGGTTTCTTCCGGTTACCGGATACCGGGCGTGATGTGTACTCGATGAATCCTGCCTGGCGCTTTTATAAAGGAAGTGCGGTGGGTGCCGAAGCAAAAGAATTTAACGACAAAGCCTGGCAGGTGGTGTCTTTACCTAATGGTATCGAGTATCTTCCTACTGAGGCTAGTGGTTGCATCAATTATCAGGGGGAAGTATGGTATCGTAAACACTTTACTCCATCCGAAGCATTGAAAGGAAAGAAACTGTTTCTGCACTTTGAAGCTATTATGGGTAAAAGTAAGATTTATGTAAACGGTAAATTATTGGCAGAGCACTTTGGAGGCTATCTTCCCGTATCGGTAGATATGACTGAAGCATTAAAGTGGGGAGAGGACAATGTGATTGCGGTGTGGGCTGATAATAGCGACGATCCGACCTATGCGCCTGGAAAACCACAAGATGTGTTAGATTATGCCTACTTGGGAGGCATTTATCGGGATTGCTGGCTGATTGCACATAATTATGTGTTTATCACGGATCCGAATTACGAGAACGAAATAGCAGGAGGCGGACTGTTTATTGCCACAGATCGTGTATCGGAGCAATCGGCAGATATTCTCTTGAAAGCGCATATACGTAATGAAGACAAACAGGGCTTTGCAGGAAAAATTTCCTATTCTTTAGTAGACCGTGAAGGAAAAGAAGTGGCATCATCAGATGTGAAACTGAATATCCGTAAAGGGACTGCGACAAGTCATAATGGAAAGATGAAAGTGGAGCAGCCGCATTTATGGACTCCTGAATCACCTTATCTATATAATCTGTGTGTGCGTATTTATGATAAGAATGGAAATGTAGTAGACGGTTATCGTCGTCGCGTCGGTATCCGTAGTATCGAATTTAAGGGAAAAGATGGCTTCTGGCTGAATGGAAAACCTTATGGTAAACCTTTGATGGGAGCTAATCGGCATCAGGATTTTGCAGTTGTAGGAAATGCGGTTGCCAATAGTATTCACTGGCGTGATGCCAAGAAACTGAAAGATTTGGGGCTGGAAGTAATCCGTAATGCACATTGTCCGCAAGATCCGGCTTTTATGGATGCCTGTGATGAACTTGGCCTGTTTGTTATCGTGAATACTCCGGGATGGCAATTCTGGAATGACGAACCCATTTTTGCCAAACGGGTTTATAATGATATACGTAATATGGTTCGCCGTGACCGTAACCATCCTTGTGTATGGCTGTGGGAACCGATCTTGAATGAGACATGGTATCCGGAAGATTTTGCCGGGCGTGTGAAAGGGATTGTTGATGAGGAATATCCTTATCCATCCTGCTATTCCGGTTGTGATGTGCAAGCCAAAGGCTCGCAATATTTTCCGGTGCAGTTTGCCCATCCGATGGATCTTTCAAAACGTGATCCTAAAATAACTTACTTTACACGCGAGTGGGGAGATAATGTCGATGATTGGAGTTCGCACAATTCTCCAAGTCGCACAGCCCGTAACTGGGGAGAACAGCCCATGCTTATACAGGCTGCTCATTACGCTTCTCCTTATTATAGTTACATTTGCTATGATGGTTTGTATAAAGAGTCTCCCTGGCATGTGGGCGGATGCTTGTGGCATTCGTTCGATCATCAGCGGGGATACCACCCGGACCCGTTCTATGGTGGACTGATGGATGTATTCCGTCAGCCTAAGTATTCCTATTATATGTTTAAGGCGCAACGTCCGGCTGTCGTTTCCGAGAGTTTGGCAGAAAGCGGACCGATGGTTTATATTGCTCACGAGATGACACCGTTCTCAAGCAGAGATGTAACGGTGTATTCCAACTGCGATGAAGTTCGTTTGACTGTGAATAAAGATGGGCAAACTTATACCTATAAAAAAGACAAGACACGAAAAGGAATGCCTTCTCCGGTAATAACTTTCCCCGGGATATTTGACTTTATGGTTGATAAGAAGATGACTCGTGAAAAGCATGATGCGGACGTCTATTTCCTGGCAGAGGGACTGATGGATGGCAAGGTGGTGGCTACACATAAAGTAATGCCCGCCCGCCGTGCAGAACAGATTCGTTTGAGAGTAGACAACGAAGGAATCGGACTGCGTGCTGATGGATCTGATTTTGTTACTGTTGTGGCAGAAATCACAGATAAGAATGGAAATGTAAAGCGTTTGAATAATTATTATATCAAGTTCTTTGTAGAAGGAGAGGGACGTATTTTGGGCGGAGCTAATGTATTGGCAAATCCTGCTCCGGTGAAATGGGGCAGTGCTCCCGTATTGATCCAGTCGACCACGACTCCCGGAAAGATTAAGGTAAGAGCCAGTGTTTTGTTTGAGGGATCACAGATGCCCGTAAGCGGTGAACTGGAACTAACATCTTCCGCTCCAATGTATCCATTGATATTTGATAAGAAAGAAGAAGCGTTGCCTAAGCCATCCGAATCGTTCTCCATGGACAAGAAGAGTGATGCTGAACTGGAGTTGGAACGCCGCCGTCGTGAACTGAATGAATTAAAACTGAAAGAAGTGGAGCAACAACAGACAGATTTCGGTGAGAAAGTAGATTAAGACTACTCATTACAACAATTTACCGTTCCGGTGTGTTTTTTAGTAACCGGAGATAGAGAGTAAATGATATATTCTTTAGGCACGGGATACGCATTCCGTGCCTAATTTTTTATGTTTCATTTTTTATCTCTATCTTTGCGATACATAATAAATAAGGACGTATGGAAAAAATTGAAATAGAAGAGAAGATTGTAGCTATGCTAAAGACAGTGTACGATCCGGAGATTCCGGTCAATGTATACGATCTTGGACTGATTTATAAGATTGACGTCTCCGATAGTGGAGAAGCGGCACTCGATATGACGCTGACAGCTCCCAATTGTCCGGCTGCTGATTTTATTATGGAGGATATTCGCCAAAAAGTGGAGTCAGTAGAAGGAGTGAATTCCGCCACCATCAATCTGGTCTTCGAACCTGAATGGGATAAAGACATGATGAGTGAAGAAGCCAAATTGGAATTAGGTTTTCTTTAATCGTTCTATGTCAGGCAGTGCTCTGATTTTATAAGTTGTAATTCGTTATTAGATCTCGTAACTGGTAATTAAATGAAGAACATTTATTTTCTTTCCGATGCACATCTTGGTTCTCGTGCTATTGAGCACGGGCGTACTCAAGAACGGCGTTTGGTGAACTTCCTCGATAGTATAAAGCATAAGGCTTCCGCCATTTATCTACTGGGAGATATGTTCGACTTCTGGTATGAATTCCGGCTGGTAGTTCCTAAGGGGTACACCCGTTTCTTGGGGAAGCTCTCCGAACTAACAGATATGGGTGTAGAGGTGCATTTTTTTATAGGTAATCATGACATCTGGTGTGGAGACTATCTCACCAAAGAGTGTGGTGTCATCATGCATCGCGAACCATTGACTACTGAAATCTACGGAAAGGAGTTTTATCTTGCTCATGGTGACGGCTTGGGTGATCCGGATAAGAAGTTCAAGCTACTTCGTTCGATGTTCCACAGCAAAACTTTGCAAACGATGTTTTCTGCTATTCATCCCCGCTGGAGTGTTGAATTGGGTTTAACATGGGCTAAGCACAGCCGACAAAAACGGGCGGACGGAAAGGAACCGGATTATATGGGAGAAAACAAGGAACACTTGGTACTATATACCAAAGACTACTTGAAAAGCCATCCCAATATCAACTTCTTTATTTACGGACATCGTCACATTGAACTGGATTTGATGTTGAGCGCCACCTCCCGTGTGTTGATTTTGGGAGACTGGATTAACTTCTTCTCTTATGCCGTGTTTGACGGAGAGAATCTCTTTTTGGAAGAGTATATCGAGGGAGAGACACAGGTCTAATTATGTTTCAACAAAATAAAAGGTCAGGCATAATACGGAACAAAATATAAAACAAGGGCACAAAGAAGTAGCAGAAAAATAACCTGCCATCTTTGTGCCTTTGTCGTTAGAGAATCTTCAATGCTTATTAGTTAAATCTTCCTTTCTGCTCAAAACACCCGCTCGTTATTCGGCAAAGTTGGTGTATAAGCGGAACTCGTGTGCAGGAACACTGATCTTTTTTTCTCCCTCCACGGGATTCCCATTTTCCAGATATAGATACCATGTACCTTCAGGAATAGTATAATCGATAGATGCATTGGTGAAATTCGCATACACATGAAGTTGTTTCCCATTCACAGCTTTCAATGTCAGTGTACGTCCATTATCCCAATCATTATAACTGACTTTCCAGGTAAATTGAGAAGAAGCGTTGAATAAATCGGAGTGTGTTGTCCGTAGAGTGATTAGTTTTGTATAAATATCTACCAAGCTTTTACGCTCTGTCTGATATTCCCAAAGGACTGGTTTCTTTCCGGTACGTCCATTTTCGTCTATTGAAATATCATACCCCATTTCGCCGAATTGCCAAAGCATTTTCGGACCTGGAACCGTAAAGAAGAATGCGGCGTTGGATGATAACTGTTTGAGCCGTTCGGACAGGTTGGTTTTTAAGGCTCCATTTCCGTATTCAATCTGTTTATAGGCACACCGCTCTTCGTCATGACTTTCCATATAGCCCACAAATTGATTCGGACGGGTGGTGTCATATAATCCGGAGAAATCACTATTATCTTTCCAGCCCATAGCCGACTGACAATAAGAATGGTTCATATTCCTCCAAAAATGAATTCCTTCTGTGGCTAAAGTTGTTTCTTCATTTGCACAGAAATGTTCCATGGTAACCATTGCATCTTCTTTGACAGCTTTTACGGCTTCGTAGTATTCTTTCAGTACTGATACACGAGCAGGGTCGGTTGCCGCCAAATCATCATCACCTGTTGTCTGTTTCTGTGTGAAACCTTTGGTGAAATCGAAACGGAAACCGTCGATGTGGTAAGTATCTAACAGATATTTCAGGTTGCGTTTGACAAAAGCTTTTGTTTGTTCTGAAGTGTGATTGAAATCATCCGGTGAAAAAACATACTTCTGATGCGGTGTTACAGCGTTCAGCCATGGATTCTTAGTGGAAGGGCGGTTATTAAACGTATCCCAGTACATACGGGCAAACGGATTATCATTGTTCGTATGGTTGTAGACTACATCGAAAATAACGGCGATTCCATTCTGATGGCAGGCGTCAATAAAAGCTTTATATTCATTTTGAGTTCCATACGAGGCATCCAGTGCAAAGTATAGTCCGGTGTTGTATCCCCAACTGTCATTACCTGCAAATTCTTGTACAGGCATCAGTTCGATAGCATCTATTCCCAGTTCTTTTAAGTAAGGCAGCTTTTCCATTGCTCCTGCCAGATTTCCACTGGAAGTAAAATCCCGCAACAAGAGCTCATAGATAACCGGATTTTCTTTATTCTTCATCTCAAATTCTCCGGCACTCCATTGATAGGGTTGTGGGTTTGTGCTTACGACTGATACGTAAGGTGCTTGTGCGCCAGTGGGAAAGTTGGTATCCACTCCCTTTTCCAATGCTTGCTCACAATAAGGATCGCACAAGTAAGTACCGCCATCCGAAGCACTGTACACAAAGTACTGGAACTGTGTTTCACCGGCAGTCAATTCCTCCAGAGTGATCCACCAGCAATGGTTTGTTTCGTCATATTTCATCATGTAGCGACTATCCAGTTTCCAGTTGTTGAAATTACCTGTTACAAATACACAATCTTTATGACCGCCCTGACTGTCCTTATCATATAATACAAGCGTTATCGAAGTGGCCGAATGGATATGAATACCCTCTTTTTCTTCTCCGGATATGGGGAGAGGGGCTTTTTGCGGTTCTTCCCAGATAAATCCGTTTTGACTATCTTCTACTAAAGTTGCGTAATCGTAGGTTTGTTGGCTACCTTCCGCATCACGTACAATCAGGTTAATGGTCTGTAAGGGAGTAGATGGAGCAACAGAATAGAAATGGCGGATAGATGAGGAAAGGGTGATACTCCACACATTGTCCTTTGTCTTTTTCAGTCTGTATTTATTCTGATTATCTCCCCATGTAGGTGCACCTGTCCAGTTTGCTCCTGTTCCGGAGTGTAAGTACAAGTCGTCAGCGTAACCATAGAAGTTACTTCCTTCGGGTGCTTTGAAGGTGATAGTCAGTGGTTCATCCGCTTTAGGAATAGCCGGATCAAAATTAAATCCGTCGTGGAGAACTTGTTCTTCCGGGGCAGGATCAGTTCCGGACGAAGGACGCTCGCCCGGCATCAACGGATCATCATCTGAACAAGCTCCAAAGCTGTTGAGTATCAGCAATAAAAGGAGCCAAATATATTTAAAGTCTTTCATAAGCCTTATTTTAGAATTCTTCTTCCAATGTAGTGGTACTATATTTAGCTTTGAGTGTGTCAGATTTCGATCATATCTCAAATCTCCTCTTTCCCGAAGAGGGAGACTTGAGATATGATCGTAATTGATTCTACTCGTTGTGCTGTTTAAGAGTGTCTGATAGTTATTCGACTTTACCTTTGCCTGTCGTAAAGTTAATATGGACTTTCTGACCGGCTTTTACATTACATTCGTAGCCAAGTTCGCTTAGATTATCCGATACGTTCTTATTCTCACGGTAAACGATAGTACCATCGCCTTCATTAGCCAGATCAAGTGTAAATTCGCTCTTCCACCAGCCTCCGGCATCTACAGCCGTAGTAGAAATACGTGCCATGCCTGTAACGGTTGCTGCCGGTGATATGAAGTCGCTTGTTTTATCGGTCGGAATCCTGAACAAGGTCGTTTCATCGCAATTCCACGAATTGTTAATCACACCTCCCAACAGGTAAACTTCCGGCAAACGGAATGAAATTGTTTTTCCTTCTGTAGTCACTGCGACAATTACCAGATACCATCCGGATTTACCAATGCCAATATTGCCTCCTGAGGATGTTAATTCGGCGAAATCAATTGCTTCCGGAGATAAGATTTCTTCGTCATAACCAAAGTCTCCTTCCCATTTTCTAACCGGAGCAAACTTGATTTGGTCTCCCGCCGTATAATATTGTATACTCCAGAACATTCCGGGAGTCTGTGTGACAGGAACCATTTCAGGAGCTACTGCCCAATCCCACCCAAGACTGTACGGAGATCCATTGATGTACATGTGCTCGGGTAGATCCTCCTTGATTGTGTATGTATAATCTTCTACATTAATCGTAATTTTCATTTTCTTTCCGCCGGCGCAGGTGAGATTATCCGGGTCGGCTCCTTCTTTATCCCTGAAAGCCAATAATCCCGGATCCGGATCTTCTATTACTTTGGAAGCACCCAAGGCTCTTTGCCAGGCATCCGGAGCTTCTATCGCACTTCCCGGGACAATCTTGAAATCAAACTTCTCTTCCGACTCGACGACTACTGAAAAGAGATACTGATTGTCTTTGTCTACTTCGAGCTTTGTGGCTGTCGATTTGTCCATCTGCCAGCTGTTTAGATCACCTACTATATAGTATTCCGTATCCACAGCCGGAGTTGCGACCGGAGTGATGGCAGATTGCATTTCCGGGTATTCAGTCAGTGAAGTTGCTTCACCGTTGGTTGTCATGACTACCGGTGTCAGCTTTAAAGTGACTTCGCGCTCTAAAGATTTTTGTGACTTATACAAACTTGCCACTTTTTGGTCAAGTTCTGTCAACCTGACTTTTATATTCCCATCTTTTACTTTTGACGGTAGATTTAATATCTGCCCTTCGGCAACTAATTCTATATTACAAGCTGTGAGTGAGAAGTTTTCTGCAATCGAAGAAACAGAGGCGATTACCACAGAATCGCCCGGCTGTTCTTCAAGTTTCATACTGGCAACCGGAGTTATATCTACCATTGCAGTTATAGCTTCTTCCTGGGGATTGGACTGGGGATCAGCCCAGTCCTTAAAATCTTCATCGCAAGCGGTGAAAGCTGCCGAAGCAAGCAACAGACACGCCATATATGATAATCTTTTCATGATATTCAGTTATTAAAGTTAACGATTATTGAGTAACGGAACCTGTTTTCTGAACAAAGTTCAGATTTATTTTCTGCCCTGCCTTAACGTTTATCGCATATTCAGGACCTATTTCCGACCAACTGTCAATCACACTTTTGTTTTCACGGAACACGATTTTTCCATTAGGTATAGCGAACTCCGTACGCCACCAGTCTTCTCCCGGAACTTTGACGGACATACGCAATTCTCCGCCTCCGGTGCATACCGGTGAAACAAAGTCTGCATCTGCCGTTGTTGGTGCTTGGAATTTGCCTTTATCGCCGAATGTCCAATCTCCTATAGCATTGCCTATCAGACAAACTTCGCCCGGAGCAATATCCAGCGTAAAGGCATAATCAGTCCCTTTGATGCTTACAGACATGATCACTGTATACCAGCCTGTGACATTAACGCTGATATTTTGTCCGCCAAATCCATCATCCGATCCGGTGAATGCATCCGAGGCTATTGTCAGACGTGGATCGTTGAATCCGATGTATTCTCCTTCTTTAGTACCGAACTTGAACATATCAGTGCCTCCGAAATAGAATAAACCGAAGAACTTGGACATTCCGTTTACTGCTGCCAAAGGCACCCAGTTGCTCCAATTACTACCTGCCATCGAGCCATTGATAAATATACTGGAAGGTAATTCGAGAGGCGGTACAGCTTTATATCCCAATACTTTGGGAAGTTCAATTACATTCGAAAAAGCGATGCCACGACCACTATCGGTCAGTTCCGCTTTCAGGCGTACATAAACGGGTATGGGAGTGGTCGGAAATTCTTCATCGGAGGATGCACTCCACAAGTCTCCCAGTGCCAATGCAAATTCTAAAGCTTTCACTTCCATTTTGGCAGAAGAATGGGTAGTACCCAAAGTTGTATAATTAGCTTCCGTATTTGTCTCTGCATGAGCGTCAACGAAATTTTCTTCCAGTGAAATTTGTACTGAATAAGTGGTTGCCATCGGAATCCCGTAATCCGGTTGTGTACAGGTTAATTCCAATGATTCGGAGTTTTTAAGGTCGTACACGTTGTTGGAAGCAAAAGCTGGCACATTCAGTACGAACGTATCCGGTTCGTTCAACACAGGGTTGCTGTCACGGTCTGCTTCACAGGCGGACAGAGCTAGTAGCCCCATTGTCAATGTAAATAGTTTATATAGGTTTTTCATTGTTTTCAGTCTTTAAAACGTGAATAAAGGTTCTATCAATATCCCGGATTCTGAGTCATATTTGTATTCGTCAGCGTTTCTGTTTTCGGTATCGGATAGAGATTATAGATCGAACTCACACCGTTTCCTTCAAAGGAACCGCCTTTCCAATCCCAGAGGTAGGTGCTTGAGGTGAAATAGCCATAACGGATCAAATCTGTGCGTCTGAATCCTTCCAGATACAATTCGCGGGCACGTTCATCCAGAATATAATCTAATGTCAGGTTATTGGCAGAGGGTATTTCTGTTGCTTTGGCACGGTCTCTGAGGGCTTTGATATCCAACCAAGCATTTTGTTGTGCATTTGCGCCGCCTGCTCTCAAATAGGCTTCCGCGCGAATCAGATAAGCTTCCGCCAAACGGAAGAACGGAATGTCCGTATCAGGAATTTTAGCATCGTGAGCGGGTTGTCCGTCCGAGCGCAGATTACTCCATTTCATAAATGAAAGTCCGTCGGTGAATTTACCTACACTTTCCAGTTCGGCTTTGCGACCGGTTGTATAGAACAAGGCGCGTTCATCTTTTGCAGCAGCCTGCACATCTCTCACATTCTGCCATTTATTATCGGTATATTCGGTGAAAGGAATATCCTCACTGTTTGCGAAGAACTTGTCAACCAGTGCTTTGCGTGTACGGATACATTCCCAAGGGTCATTTGTTCCGCGATTCGGCATGTCGCTCTTTTGCGTTGCAGCAATCAGGAAGTAACTTCCTCCGTAACTCTTTGCTTGTACACCATCCTGACGGATAGAAAGGATGATTTCTTTTTTAGCATCGGGATTTTCATCATTGTCTGCCATAAAAAGTTGTTCGTAATTTCCACACAATCCGTATCCATTGGAGGGATCGAGCACTTTGCCGGCATAGGTGATAGCATCATTCCAACGCGGTTGTCCGGTGTATACTTCGGCATTGAGATACAAACGGGCACGCAGCAACCAGCAAGCAGCTTTGTCGGCACGTCCGAAAGGAGCTTGACGCGGTTCGCTCATATCATTTTCGATGCTTTCCAGTTCGCTTTCAATATAAGCGAACAGTTCGGAGGCCGTCTTTTGAGGAGGATTCTCTTTGGAGAAGTGTTCGGTGAAAGGAGCTTTTCCGAAGGTGTCCATCAGATAATAGTAAAATAAGGAACGGAGAAAACGGGCTTCGGCACGTTGCTGAACGGAGGTAGCATCCTCTTTTCCGGCGATCTGATCCAGGAAGAAATTGCAGAGTGTGATATTATATGCTAAACGATTATATAATATTTCTGTCTGCTGATGAGAGGAGTTCCAACGCATATAAGTTAGTTCGGGGATACCGGCATTTTCTTGCCAGGTCCATATCATCTCATCAGTGCCATATTCATTGTTAGTGAAAAGAGCGCGATAGAAACAGGATTGACCTTCGTCCTTTACTGCGATATCCGGATCTTCGCTCAATTTTTGTCCGGTAAGTCCCAGTGAAGCGTATAGTTTGGTAAAGTACATATCTTGGTCGAAGGTGGCAGTCATCTGAGGATCGATTGGAGATATATCCAGGTCATTGATACAGGAGGTCATTCCGGTGGTCAGGCTAAGGAACAACGCTGCTGAAACTATTGATTTTATATATTTGAACTTCATAATAGTCTACTTTTTAATAAATTACAATCTTAGAACTGAAGACTTAGCCCGAACAGGATAGTGATCGGATGAGGATAAATGTTCCTGTCAATACCTGCTACTCCGGCATCATTTCCTGAACTGATAACCGATTCAGGATCGAGTCCTGTATACTTGGTGATAACGAAGGGATTCTGTACAGTACCGTAAATACGGCCGTTGATACCTTTATAAGCCTGGGACTTCAGTAAATTTTTGAAGCTATAACCTACTGTTATGTTATCACAACGCAAGAATGAAGCATTCTCAACGAAACGATCGGACAGATAATAGTCTCCCTTTCCTTCAAATCCCAGATTCACGGCAGCTGTCGGGCGGTTGGAATAGTATCCATGATTAAAGATTCCTCCCTTGCCGACACTGGATTTACTGGCCAGTACGTCATTGTACACATAGTTATTCAGGCTGGCACGGAGGGCAAAGCTTAAATCCCAATTTTTATAAGTGAATTTGGAAGTCAGTCCCATCAATACGTCAGCGGCAGGTTTTTTATAGATATATTTGTCCGAAGCGTTGATGACACCATCTCCGTTACGGTCTACGAACATGTTTTCAATCGGTTTTCCATCCTTATCATACACTTGTTGGTAAACGAAGAATGAGTTCATCGGATAACCTACTTTCTGTACCTGGCAGGTTGCACCGCTAATACCAGTAGATACACCTCCGGTTTCTACATAGTAATTAGAATCATCTCCTCCGGTCAGTTTAGTGATTTCATTTTTGTTCCAAGTGATGTTATATCCCAAGTCCCAGACAAAATCTTTGGTTACAATAGGTTTGGCATTGATGGTGAATTCAAGCCCCGTATTTTTTAATGAACCGATGTTGCTGATCAGTTGGGTATTAAAGTTAGTCCCCGCCGCAATCTTTACGGTATTGATTAAATCGTCGGTTTTCCGGTAATAGTAATCCATCGAGCCGGAGATACGTCCGTTCAGGAAAGCAAAGTCGAAACCTGCGTTATAAGTCGTTGTCTCTTCCCATTTCAGGTCTTCGTTATAAGCTTTAGGACGCATAGTGCCATAATAGGTATCCCCGAAAGGATAATAACCTCCGGCTGCGTTGACGCGGTACAGTGCCATATAAGGGAAATCATAATCGTCGCCTAAGTTCTGCTGACCCGTGATACCCCATCCGAGGCGGAGTTTCAGATCTGACAATACTTCTACGTTTTTCAGGAAATTTTCTTCTTTCAGTTTCCATCCCAAAGCAACAGAAGGGAAGCTACTCCAACGGTTGTCTTTAGAGAAACGGGAAGAACCGTCCTGGCGGAAAGTGGCTGTCAGCAAATAACGGCTAAGTAATGTATAATTTACGCGGGCAAAATAAGAAACTAATGTACTGTGATGTCCCCAGGCTGTTTGTGAGCGCAGATTCGGATTGTAGGCTTCGCCTGTTAACGGATTTGTTCCTTGTCCGACTTTATATCCGGTATAGTGGAAATGTTGCTCTTCACCACCCAGTATTACGTCGACATAATGATCCCCGATTTCTTTGGAATATTGTGCATAGGCATTCACCGACAGGTTATATTTGTAGCCGTAGTCAGTCCCGTTCCAACCATAGTAATAAGAGCCCGGGGCATAAGGTGAATTTACATTCTTTTCCTTACCTTCCGAGTAGTCACCGCCTACGTTAGCATGGATATGCAGGTCAGGGAGGAAGTGGAATTTATAGTCTACTTCTACATTGCTGATAAAACTGGTGTTTCTGGAAGTATGTTTCTTTAGTTTCAGTAGGGAAACAGGGTTGGCGGTTGAATTACTTTCCAGTGTAAGCGGCCATTCCGGATCGTTATATGAACTACCGTCACTGGTCGGTTGGTAGAATCCACCGAAGTTTTTGTACATGTCCGAAGAGTCATATACAGGTTGGGTCGGGTCCATGGTCAAAGCTGCGCCGATAGCCCCGTCGTCAGCATAACGTTGGTTGGCCCACATCATTTTAGCATTGATATTGAACTTCAGGTGATCTTTAAAGAAAGAGGGTGTCAGATTGACGGAGGCGGTATAACGCTCGAAATTAGATGTCATCAGGATCCCATTCTGATTGGTGTAACCGAAAGAAACACGATAAGGCATATTTTTCAAACCACCGCTTACAGTCACGTTATGGTCTGTACTAACGGCTGTCTGGAAAATTTCTTTCTGCCAGTCAGTGTTTGCTTCACCGAAGGGGCTTGGAGCATTTCCTTCACCATAAAGTTTGGATACGTATCCTTTGAATTCATTGGCATCCATTACGTCTATTGTCTTTTGCAGTATACCGGCGGAAACGTTACCTTCATAGTTCACCTGTGGTTTGCTGCCTGCTTTCCCTTTCTTTGTAGTGATGATAATCACACCATTAGAAGCACGTGAACCATAGATGGCGGTGGCCGAAGCATCTTTCAAAACAGTGAAAGTTTCGATGTCATTCGGGTTTACCATTGCCAAAGGATTAGTCAAACCTTGCACACCGCTATTATCCATTGCCAGTCCGTCGATAACGATCAACGGATCGTTTTTGGCGTTCAATGATGAACCACCGCGAATACGAATCGTAGCTCCTCCACCCGGAGTACCGCTGGAAATTACATTCACACCGGCTATTTTACCTGTTATCATATCCTGTGCGCTGGTGGTTACTCCTTTGCTGATTTTATCCGGCTTGATGGCAGTAACTGATCCCGTCAAGTCGTTTTTCTTTACTGTTCCGTAACCTACAACGACTACGGCGTCCAATACTTGAGAGTCATCTTCCAGTGTGACCATTACCGAAGGAGCTGCTTTAATTTCTGCTGCTTTGTAACCGACGAATGTAATGGACAGAATAGAATTTTGAGGAACATTCAATGTGAAGTTACCGTCAAAGTCAGTGATGGTACCCGTTGTGGTACCCTTGGCAATGACATTGGCGCCAATCACGGGTTCGCCCATAGCATCTTTCACATGTCCTTTGACTGTGATTTGCTGTGCATAAGCGCCCAATGATAAAAACATCCCTATTAACAAGGGGAGAATCGTTTGAACGATTCTAAATTTAACTTGCTTCATGCATTTAAAAAATTAAAGTTAACAATATAGTAATATTATTTCTCTCTCTTAAAAGTTTCTTTAAAAATACCATTGAAAACACTTTTTTTAAGACTATCCTTTATTTATAGTCTTTTCAATCCCTTAACCTCTGATTTGTTTTTCACCTCTTTGATACTGATTGCGTATCCACCGCCATTGGCAGCGTGCAGATTCAGTTTGCTTTTATTATTCAAGATACCTTTTTTGATGGTGTATGCCTGCGGGTTATCTTTCCAGTCGGCATCTTTGGCATCTGCGTATACGGTAGCGACGTATTGTTTTCCCGGTTCCAGGAAATCGAACGTTAATTGGGAGTCGTGGCCGTTTTCACCGGCTGTGCAGCCTATGTACCAGTCGTCCGTTCCTTTTGCTTTGCGGGCAATTGTGATGTATTCTCCCGGTTCTGCTTCCAGATAGATTGTTTTGTCCCAGTCGAGAGCGACGTCTTTGATAAACTGGAAAGCATCCATAAAGCGTTCGTAGTTTTCCGGAATATCGGCAGCCATCTGCAAAGGGCTATACATGGTGACATACAATGCCAGTTGGCGTGCAATGGTTGAACGTACCTGGGAGTTGTTTGCCGGATTCATCTGGTTACAGTGAGTCTCGAAGATGCCGGGAGTGTAATCCATCGGACCACCGACCAGGCGTGTGAAAGGCAGAATCGTCGTGTGGTATACTTTATTTCCTCCAAATGATTCATATTCTGTTCCACGTGCGGATTCATTACCGATCAGATTGGGATATGTACGGCAGATACCGGTTGGACGGGTTGCTTCGTGTGCATTGACCATGATTTTATAATCGGCGGCTTTTTTCACGGCATACAAGTAATGATTATTCATCCATTGACCGTAATGATGTTCTCCGCGTGGAATGATATTACCCACATAACCGCTTTTAACCGAGTTATATCCATTGTCTACCATGAATTGGTAAGCTTTATCCAGGTGACGTTCGTAGTTGCGAACAGATGCAGAAGTCTCATGGTGCATCATCATTTTAATTCCTTTGCTTGCAGCATAACGATGGATTTCCTGTACGTCGAAATCAGGATATGCAGTCAGGAAGTCAAATACATAGTCTTTGCTGTTGCCGAACCAGTCTTCCCATCCTTCATTCCAACCTTCTACCAGCACTGCATCAAATCCGTTGGCTGCGGCAAAGTCGATGTAACGTTTCACGTTAGCTGTATTGGCAGAATGTTTGCCGTTCGGTTTGGTTTTGGAGTAGTCTGTAACGCCAAGTTTCACGCTGGTCAGTTCATCTGTATAAGCCCAGGAACCTTTTCCGGTAATCATGTCCCACCATACGCCTATATATTTCACCGGTTTAATCCAGGAGGCGGCGTCTGCAATCTTACAAGGTTCGTTCAGGTTGAGGGTGATGCGGGAGGCGAGAATGTTACGTGCATCATCACTGACGATGATCGTACGCCACGGAGAGTTGCACGGAGTCTGCATGTAACCTTTATCCCCTTTTGCATCCGGTGTCAGCCAGGATTCGAATATCATGTTTTTGTCGTCCAGATTGAGGTGCATACAAGAATAATCAATCAAAGCGGCTTCGTGCAGATTGATGTATAAACCATCATCTGTTTTCATCATCAGTGCCGTCTGTACACCTGTCGGTGAAAATGGGGTTTGAGAAGAATTTGGAGTGATCGCCTGTTGCATCAAACCTCTGATTTCCGATAGACGGGAGATGGTGTAGTCGTACTCTTGAGTGTCGTAATCGCCCGGTATCCAGTATGCGATATGGTTGCCTGCCATGGCAAATTGGGAATGTTCTTCCTTGATAACGAAGTAGTTCAGTGATTTCTGTTGCGGAAATTCATAACGGAATCCCAAACCATCATTGAACAGGCGGAAGCGAACAACGATGGAACGGTCGTTCATTGGCTGAAACAGAATGACTGCCAGTTCGTTATACTGATTGCGGATTTCCTTTTCTTCTCCCCAGACTGGTTGCCAGGTTTCGTCAAAGGTAGTCGTTTGCGCATCTTTCAGCTTGAAGCCATTATAAAGATTGGATTTAGAATCGAGCTTGGTGAGGTCTCTGCGGTCTACCCAGTCAAAGTCGGTTCTGGTATTATCTTCTTTTTTCAATTCCAGTCCGAGAGTGCTCGGCTTAATTACCACCTTGCCTTTGTAAGTCAAGTCGTAGGTTGGTGCGCCTTCTTTGTTAACCTGAAAGGTCAGAACCAGATTGCCATCCGGTGAGGTCAGTTTCTGTTGTGCATTCGCAATGAATGAGATGCAAAGGAATGCGATGATCGAAAAAAACTTTTTCTTTTTCATTCTATTTATGGTATTAAATTGTAAGCTAACCGATATTTCTATTCCTGTTTGTTTCGGATATTGCAAATGTAGCAACCACCTTCACTTTTTTGCTTGATTAGAATAAAAATACAAGTTTGTATAAATGCTAGTATCTTGTTTTATAATTGTTTATCTATCTGATTTCATTGGATAAATATAAGTCGTAGTGAACTTGCTTAGAAGGCTAAAAGGTATATCCCACGGCTTGGAAGTGTTAATTCATTTCTTAATTCAATCTTTTTGTCTGTGAGCAAATCATGAGCAGACGAGGTGGAGAGTATTTCCTGATAAGGATGTAAGTCAATAGTCTGTTCCCGGTCGTTTCCATTCAGAAAGACAACGACTGATTGGTTACCGTATTTGCGTTCATAAACATAAATGCCTTTATTGGGTGCGAAATGTTTTAGTTTGCCTTTGGCGATGACTTCATTTCCTTTTCTCCATTGGAGCAGTTTTTGCATAAAAGAGAAGGCTTCATTTTGTTGCGGAGTACGGTTGGTTGCTTCAAAACAGTTTTTGGCGTCATTCTGCCAACCTCCCGGAAAGTCACATCGGAGTAATCCGTCTCCATTTGCTTTGTCGGCTGCCATCAGGATTTCAGTTCCATAATATATTTGTGGAATTCCACGGGTAGTCAGTAAGAATGTCAAGGCTTGTTTATATCGGTTCAGGTTCTTGGTATCTTCCTCCGAACGGTAGAAACGGGAAGTATCGTGATTATCGAGGAAGGTCAGCAGACTCATTGGATCGGCGTAGACAATATCCTGTGAGAGGTATTCGTAGAGTCTGAAAAGTCCTCCGTTCCATTCGGTGGTTTCTTCGTCGAAAGCTTTATTTATTTCTTCCATCAGTGGGAAATCCATGACAGTAGGAAGATAACTGTTTTTCGGATAAGCAAGTTTACTGTCTTTCTGCCAGTAGGAGATCAGTACATTGCTGCCCAGCCATGTCTCACCGACAATGTTGAATGAAGGATATTCATCATTGACCGCTTTGCACCAATGCGCCATCATTTCAAAGTCGGCGTAAGGATGTGTATCCTGGCGGATTCCGTTGATACCCGCATATTCTATCCACCAGATACTACTCTGTATCAGGTAAGTGGCTACGTGACGGTTTCGTTGGTTGAAGTCCGGCATAGTCAGTGTGAACCAACCGTCAATGGCCAGCTTTTTATCATAATCGGAAGTATAAGGGTCCATTTGGGTGGCAGTTTTGAAACTGGTCTGCATGTAGTTTCCCTCAAAGTTGAACCAATCTTTGGCAGGCATGTCTTTGAATAGATAATTGTTCGAACCGCAATGGTTGAAGATCATGTCCATGACTACCTTTAGCCCTTTAGCATTGGCTTCTTTTACGAGATTGCGAAACTCTTCATTGCTTCCGAGGCGACGGTCTACTTGATAGTAATCGGTGATGGCATATCCATGATAAGAGCCTTCCTTCATGTCATTTTCCTGAATCGGGTTAAGCCATATACTCGTAACTCCGAGGTCTGCAATATAATCCAAATGTTTCTCTATTCCTTTTAAATCACCGCCATGACGGGCGAAAGGTTCGTTGCGGTCTATGTTTGCTTCCAACATTCCGGGAATTATATCATTGGAGGGGTTGCCGTTGGCAAAGCGGTCCGGCATAATGAGATAAAGTACATCACTGGAGTTGAAGCCTTCTACTGCTGAAGTATTCTCTTTGCGCTGTTTAAGTTCGTATGGTATTTTAGTCTGTTTTTTACCTTGTTTCAGGAGAATGTCGAAGTGCTGAGGGATAGCTTTTGAAAGATCTAAATATAAGATCAGATAATTAGGATTTTCCTGTTTCACCACGTCCTGCAGGGTGATGTCATTAGAAGAAATACTTACCTCTGCGGATGATATGCCATCGCCGTATAGAAGTATTTGTAGTTCGGGATTCTTCATTCCTGCCCACCAAAAGGTAGGAGCCACTTTCTTTATATTGGTTGCGGCGAATGCTTGATGATAACCCGATAGAAGTAATAGTAAAATAGCAAATAACAAATTTCGTTTCATGGTAGCTAGATTTTTAACTGTTTGCTCGGAGAACCGATGATGCAAATGTAGGGGGATGCTGTGCACCTTTGTGAGATTAGAATGGAAATATAAACCTGTTATCTGACTATGTTGCTGATAATTAGTTGGATATTCTAATACCTTATGCCGAAAAATACAAGTGAAAATGAAAATAGTTATACCCATATTTTTCGTTTTCATTACTATATTTCTTATATTTGTAACATCTTTAAAAAGGAACCTTATGAAAAATCTAACCCTTTATATGCTATTTCTTCTTTTGCTCTTTCCTTTTTCGTTGTGTGCAATGCATACGGATAATGCGGCTGCTCTTAAAAAGCTGGATGAAGTTATAAGCAAGAAAGAGACTTTCCAGATTCGGAAAGAGAAAGAGATTAATAACTTGAAATTAGAACTTGCCCATTCTACTGATCCTGTTCGAAAATATGAATTATATGCCTCTCTTTTTGGTGCTTATTTGCATTATCAGGCAGACTCGTCCTTATATTATATTAACCGTGAGATGGAAATCCTTCCATTGTTGAACCGCCCGGAATTGGAGTATGAGATCATCATTAATCGTGCTACGGTAATGGGAGTAATGGGAATGTATATAGAAGCCATTGAACAGTTGGAGAGGATTGATCCTAAAAAATTGAATGAGTGGACTCGGTTATCTTATTATCAGACGTATCGTGCCTGCTACGGGTGGTTAGCAGATTATACGACCAATAAGAATGAAAAAGAAAAGTATTTGAAGAAAACCGATTTATATAGAGATTCCATTATTGCTGCGATGCCTCCAGAGGCAAACAAAACGATTGTTTTAGCCGAAAAATGCATAATGAACGGGAAAGCCGATGTCGCTGTGGATATGCTGAACAATGCTTTGAAAGAAATTCAGGATGAACGTCAGAAAGTATATATTTATTATACTCTTTCCGAAGCTTATAGTATGAAGAAAGATATCGAAAAAGAAGTTTACTATCTGATTCTGACTGCCATTGCGGATCTGGAAACTCCGGTGAGGGAGTATGCTTCATTGCAGAAACTCGCGCATCTGATGTATGAATCAGGAGATATTGACCGTGCCTACAAATACTTGAGTTGCTCGATGGAAGATGCTGTGGCGTGTAATGCCCGTTTGCGGTTTATTGAGGTGACGGAGTTTTTTCCGATTATCGACAAGGCGTATAAATTAAAAGAAGAAAAAGAACGTGCCGTTTCCCGCGCTATGTTGATTAGTGTCAGTTTGTTGTCTTTGTTTCTTCTGATTGCTATTTTCTATCTATATCGTTGGATGAAGAAGTTGTCTGTTATGCGGCGGAATCTTAGTCTGGCTAACAAACAAATGTCTGCGGTCAACGCGGAACTGGAGCAAACCGGAAAAATAAAAGAAGTCTATATCGCCCGCTATCTGGACAGATGTGTCAACTATCTCGACAAACTGGAAACTTATCGTCGTTCATTGGCAAAATTGGCAATGGCATCGCGTATCGAAGATTTGTTTAAAGCTATCAAGTCCGAACAGTTTATCCGGGATGAGCGGGATGAATTCTATAATGAGTTCGACAGGTCTTTTCTGAAACTTTTCCCGAACTTTATTTCAGCTTTCAATAATTTGCTGGTAGAAGAAGGAAGAGTGTATCCTAAATCCGATGAACTTCTGACAACAGAACTTCGTATCTTTGCCCTTATCCGTCTGGGAGTAGTAGACAGTAACAAGATTGCTCATTTTCTCGGTTATTCTTTGGCAACTATCTATAATTATCGTAGCCGGATGCGTAATAAAGCTGCCGGAGATAAAGATATGTTCGAGCAGAATGTAATGAACCTATAATGTTATTCACAGATAGCAATATGTTATTACTTCGTAATATACGAGCCAATAATGCTTGTGTATAAAGCAAATATCTACTTTTAGTGTTCAATAATCCACTGTGCATCTCTCTTTTTTTTCTACCTTTGTAGACAACTAATCTAAAATAAATATACTAGAAAATGAAAAAGTTAGTCTACACACTGTTCTTTGTCCTTATCTCCGTTGTAGCCAACGGGCAGGCAAAGTACGTATTCTATTTCATCGGAGATGGAATGGGAGTCAATCAAGTAAATGGTACGGAGATGTATCAGGCGGAAATTCAAAATGGTCGTATTGGAGTCGAGCCTTTGTTATTTACTCAATTTCCGGTTGCTACCGTAGCAACCACTTTCTCTGCTAAAAATTCAGTAACAGACTCTGCAGCTGCAGGTACTGCATTGGCAACAGGAAAGAAAACTTATAATGGCGCTATTTCTGTAGGAGAAGATAAAAATGCTATTCAGACTGTCGCAGAAAAAGCAAAGAAAGCAGGAAAAAAGGTGGGCGTAACGACTTCTGTCAGTGTGGATCATGCTACTCCTGCCGCATTTTATGCACATCAACCCGATCGTAATATGAATTATGAAATTGCTCTTGATTTGCCGAAAGCCAATTTCGATTTTTATGCAGGCGGTGGTTTCTTGAAACCTACCACCACTTATGACAAGAAAGAAGCTCCGAGCATTTTCCCTATTTTTGAAGAGGCAGGATATACAGTAGCACGTGGTTACAATGACTATAAGGCAAAAGCTGCAAAAGCAGAAAAGATGATCTTGATTCAGGAAGAGGGAGCCAATCCTTCTTGTCTGCCTTATGCTATTGACCGCAAAGAGAATGATTTGACATTAGCACAAATTACGGAAAGTGCTATTGACTTTCTTACTAAAGGCAATAATAAAGGCTTTTTCCTGATGGTAGAAGGAGGTAAAATAGACTGGGCATGCCACGCTAATGACGCCGCTACTGTGTTCAACGAAGTGAAAGACATGGATAATGCCATCAAAGTAGCTTATGAATTCTATAAGAAACATCCGAAAGAAACGCTGATTGTGATTACCGCAGACCATGAAACAGGTGGTATCGTGCTCGGTACGGGAAAATATGCGTTGAACCTGAAAGCATTGCAATATCAGAAACATTCTGCTGACGGACTTTCACAACGTATCAGTGAATTGAGAAAATCAAAAGGCAATAAAGTCACTTGGGAGGACATGAAAACATTCCTCGGCGAAGAAATGGGCTTCTGGAAACAATTCCCTCTTTCTTGGGAACAGGAAAAGACGTTGCGTGATGAATTTGAGAAATCATTCGTGAAGAATAAAGTCGTATTTGCTGAAAGTATGTACTCTAAGAGCGAACCGATGGCTGCACGTGCAAAGGAAGTGATGGATGAAATCGCTATGATAGGTTGGGTAAGTGGCGGGCACTCTGCCGGTTATGTTCCTGTATTTGCTATTGGTGCAGGTTCTCAACTGTTTGGTGAGAAGATTGACAATACAGAAATTCCTAAAAGAATTGCGAAAGCTGCAGGATATAAATAATAGAACTGTATGAATATAAAAATAGCCGGAAGTCCTTGGACTCCCGGCTATTTTTATATGTTTTTGCAAATTATGCTTTCACACGTCCTACGTAAGAACCGTCACGAGTATCGATTTCGATTGTTTCACCCTCGCTGATGAACAAAGGAACACGTACTGTTGCACCTGATTCCACAGTTGCAGGTTTCAGTGTGTTAGTAGCTGTATCACCTTTCATGCCCGGTTCTGTATAAGTCACCTTCATCTGAACCTTGATCGGCATGTCTGCATAAAGTACAGTTTCAGTAGAAGCATCAGAAACAACTTCCAATACTGAACCTTCGAGCAGGAAGTCAACACCATTAATCAGATCGTGAGCGATAGGATGTTGGTCGAATGTTTCCTGGTTCATAAAGATATAATCTTCTCCTTCTTTATATAAAAATTGGTATGGACGACGTTCTACACGTACATCTTCCAACTTTTCACCGATGTTGAAACGGCGTTCGAGAACGTATCCGCTAACTACATCTTTCAGTTTAGTACGCATAAAAGTGTTACCTTTACCTGGTTTTACATGCAGGAATTCTACACAGAAATAGAGCTTTCCGTCCATACGGATACAAGTTCCGTTTTTGATGTCTTGAGCATTAATCATACTGCTATTTTTCTTATTATATTATTGTTATTTAATTGTTTTCGCAGGAATTCGACTGCAAAAGTAATCTAAATCGGTAAAAAACACAAAAACTTTTGAGCAAAAATGAGTTATCTCTTGGTTAATTTAAAAAAAGTGCCTATTTTTGCAGCCCGATTACGTAGAATAATAACATAAAAACAAGATACAGTAATGAAAAGAACATTTCAACCCTCTAACAGAAAGAGAAAGAACAAACACGGTTTCCGTGAGAGAATGGCATCGGCTAATGGTCGTAGAGTATTAGCTGCTCGTCGTGCGAAAGGCAGAAAGAAACTGACTGTTTCTGATGAGTACAACGGACAAAAGTGATAATCACTTGTCATCAGGAAACAAAAAAGGCGGAGAATTTAATCTTCGCCTTTTTTGTTTCTCTGTTTTTCAAGGGGATAGTATGTTAAAAAGCGGTATTGTTTGCTCTTATTTATGACTTTTTGCTTTTCTTTGTGAGATTAAATAAAACTCATAAACGAACATACGCGATGGTAGAGTATATCCGGGACATGAAACCCCGTATCATTATAATAAGGTTGTTGAAATCTATAGGAGTGGGGATTATAGTTGCAGCAATTCTGGCGATGATAAGCGTCTTTGCATAATAGGTAGGGACATTTTTCATCGCCTACTTTTTAAAAGTTCAACTATTTTGTCGTATCTTTGGCGCATATTAACAGCAATGCGTATGACTATTAAAGAATTCTTTTCTTTTAAAACCAATAAATATTTCTGGGTGAATATTATCGCCATGATTGTGGTGATGGTAGTGATGATATTTGGTGTGTTGAAATGGCTTGATATACATACACATCATGGTGAAAGCGTGGTAGTTCCCGATGTGAAGGGAATGACAGTGGAAGAAGCTACGAAGATGTTCCGGAATCACGGTTTGGTATATGTGATTTCTGATACCAAATATGTCAAAGATAAAGCAGCGGGTATCATTCTTGAACTGAAACCGGGAGCCGGTGAAAAAGTGAAGGAAGGACGTACAGTATACCTGACAGTCAATACCCTGGATGTCCCTTTACGTGCCATTCCCGATGTGGCGGACAACAGCTCGCTCCGCCAGGCACAGGCCAAGTTACTGAATGCCGGTTTTAAACTGAATCAGATTCAATTGGTAAATGGTGAGAAAGACTGGGTGTACGGCGTGAAGTATCAGGGACGTCAGTTGGCTGCCGGAGAAAAGATTCCTTTGGGAGCTTCTTTGACATTGATGGTGGGAGACGGCTCCGGTGATATGTCGGAAGAAGAGGACTCGGTCGATGTTTCCGTGGATACGGAGAAACCGGTTACGTCGGAATCATCACCTGCTCAAGATGATAGTTGGTTTTAATAGATAAATAACAGAAACGGACTCGCATGATAGAGGAAGAACTTCCGGATGAACTGGAGAATGATTTGGATGATATAGAACCTGTCGGTGACGAATCCCAGCTTTACGAACACTTCCGCGTGGTTGTAGACAAGGGACAGGCGATGGTCAGAGTCGACAAATATCTGTTCGAACGTATTGTCAATGCTTCGCGCAACCGTATTCAGAAGGCTGCCGAAGACGGATTCGTTATGGCCAATGGCAAACCGGTGAAGAGTAGCTACAAAGTGAAACCGCTGGATGTCATTACGGTGATGATGGACCGTCCCCGTTATGAAAATGAAATTATTCCTGAAAATATTCCCCTTACTATCGTTTATGAAGACCCTTATCTGATGGTTGTGAATAAACCGGCGGGATTGGTCGTGCATCCGGGACACGGAAACTATCACGGCACGCTGGTCAATGCGCTGGCCTGGCACATGAAGGATATACCGGATTATGATGCCAATGACCCGCACGTGGGACTTGTTCATCGCATCGATAAAGATACTTCAGGCTTACTGGTGATTGCCAAGACACCGGATGCCAAAACAAATCTGGGAATTCAATTTTTTAATAAGACTACCAAACGCAAATATCGTGCTTTGGTGTGGGGTGTTGTGGAACAGGATGAAGGAACGATTGTCGGTAATATTGCCCGTAATCCGAGAGACCGGATGCAAATGGCGGTGATGTCCGATCCGACAGTGGGCAAACATGCCGTGACACACTACCGCGTACTGGAAAGACTGGGATACGTAACCCTTGTGGAATGTATACTTGAGACAGGACGTACTCATCAGATTCGTGTCCACATGAAACATATCGGTCATGTGTTGTTCAATGACGAACGCTATGGCGGTCATGAGATACTGAAAGGAACCCATTTTAGTAAATACAAACAGTTTGTAAATAATTGCTTTGACACTTGTCCCCGACAGGCTTTGCATGCTATGACGTTGGGGTTTGTGCATCCCGTCACAGGTGAAGAGATGTATTTTACTTCCGAACTTCCGGATGACATGAGCCGGCTTATCGAGAAGTGGAGAGGCTATATAAGTAATAGAGAATTAGAATGAAACGCAACATCGCTATCGTAGCAGGAGGAGATACCTCTGAAATCGTAGTTTCCCTGCGTAGCGCACAGGGTATTTATTCCTTTATTGATAAGGAAAAGTATAATTTGTATATCGTGGAGATGGAAGGCCGTCGCTGGGAAGTACAATTACCGGACGGAAACAAAGTGCCGGTGGATAGAAACGACTTTAGTTTTACGAACGGAACGGAAAAGGTTGTGTTCGACTTTGCTTATATCACCATCCACGGTACGCCGGGTGAGGATGGCAGGCTGCAAGGCTATTTTGATATGATGCGTATTCCGTATTCCTGTTGTGGAGTGTTGGCGGCTGCCATTACTTATGACAAGTTTACCTGCAATCAATATCTGAAGGCTTTTGGAGTGCGCATTGCCGAATCATTGTTGTTGCGCCGGGGACAATCGGTTTCTGACGAGGAAGTAGTGGAAAAGATTGGCCTGCCTTGTTTTATCAAGCCTAGTCTGGGAGGTTCGAGTTTCGGAGTTACGAAAGTGAAGACAAAAGAACAAATACAACCGGCCATTGTTAAAGCTTTCGGAGAAGCGGAAGAGGTGATTGTTGAAGCGTTTATGGACGGAACGGAACTGACTTGCGGCTGTTATAAGACAAAAGAGAAGTCGGTCATCTTTCCACCTACGGAAGTAGTGACGCACAATGAGTTCTTTGATTATGATGCTAAATATAATGGACAGGTAGATGAAATCACTCCTGCGCGTATCTCGGATGAATTGACCAAACGCGTACAGATGCTGACTTCAGCTATCTATGATATATTAGGTTGTTCCGGCATTATCCGTGTAGATTACATTATAACTGCCGGTGAAAAACTGAATCTTCTCGAAGTAAATACTACTCCGGGAATGACTACTACCAGTTTTATTCCCCAGCAAGTGCGTGCAGCCGGACTGGATATAAAGGATGTGATGACTGATATTATTGAAAACAAGTTTTAGGTATTAAGTATCAAGTATAAAGTATTAACCATGCGGTTTGTACGCAGTCTAATACTTTATACTTATTACTTAATACTTGAGCACATAATACTTGAGACTTATGGATCTGACAGAGTTTAATGAAATTCGTCCTTACAATGATGAGGAACTTCCTCAAATCTTTGAGGAACTGATTGCCGATCCGGCTTTTCAGAAAGCTGCTACCGGTGCTATACCGAACGTTCCATTTGAACTTCTGGCGCAAAAAATGCGTGCCTGTAAGACTAAGCTTGATTTTCAGGAGGCATTTTGCTATGGCATTTTGTGGAAGATAGCGGCAGATCATACTGCCGGACTGACACTGGATCATACCGCCATACCGGATAAAAGCAAAGCTTATACGTATATATCGAATCATAGAGACATTATTCTTGATTCGGGCTTTCTCTCTATTTTGTTGATTGACCAGGGAATGGATACGGTAGAAATTGCGATTGGCGACAATTTGCTTATTTATCCCTGGATTAAGAAACTGGTGCGTGTCAATAAATCATTTATTGTGCAGCGGGCGTTGACCATGCGGCAAATGTTGGAATCTTCAGCGCGTATGTCCCGTTATATGCATTACACCATTTCAGAGAAGAATCAGTCTATTTGGATTGCGCAGCGTGAAGGACGTGCAAAAGATTCGAATGACCGTACACAAGACAGTGTATTGAAAATGTTGGCAATGGGAGGTGAAGGCGATTTGATAGACCGCCTGATGGAAATGAATATTGCTCCGCTTGCTATTTCATACGAATATGATCCGTGTGATTTTCTGAAAGCGCAAGAGTTTCAGCTGAAGAGAGACATCGAAGGATATAAAAAGACGACACAGGACGATTTGATTAATATGCAGACAGGTCTTTTCGGATATAAAGGCAGGGTACATTTTCAGGTTGCTCCTTGTTTGAATGATGACTTGCAAGGCTTGGACCGTTCGTTGCCGAAACCGGATTTGTTTGCCCGTATTTCTGCCTGTCTTGATCGCCGCATCCATCGTAATTACCGGATATATCCGGGAAATTATGTGGCGTATGATTGGCTGAATGGCACAACGGAATTCGCGTCCAATTACACGGAAGAAGAGAAACTGCAGTTTATGAACTATATTGAACAACAATTAGCAAAGATCAAGATTCCGAATAAGGATGAAGACTTTTTGCGTGAGAAGTTGTTATTAATGTATTCCAATCCGTTAGTTAATTATTTAGCAGCTTGCCGATGAAAAGAAGAAAATTACATGTTGTTTGGTTGTGGGGATTGCTTTTCCTGATGACTGCCTGTGGAGATGATGACTATTATTATCCTTCGGTGAAACTGGAATTTGTGACTGTAGAGGCCGGAGAAGACGGTCGCATACAAACGCTTATTCCTGATAAGGGAGAAGTCTTGACTGTTTCGGAAGACCGTACGGGTTCTACTATCTCTCCAAACACTTCCCGACGTGTAATGAGTAACTATGAGGTGCTTTCCGGTGAGAACACCGCTACTATATATTCTTTGCAATCGCTCATAACGCCGGTACCTAAACCGGAAGATGATCCGGTTTACAAGGACGGTATAAAGCTGGATCCGGTAGAGATGGTCAGTATCTGGCTTGGAAGGGATTATCTGAATATGATTTTGAATCTCAAGGTCAGTACGGGCAAGGGACATGTTTTCGGTATAGTGGAAGATGTGTCCGAACTTAAAACAAATGGCATTGTGAATATGTTGTTATACCATGATGCGAACAGTGATGGAGAATACTATAATCGGCGTGCTTACATTTCTGTTCCTTTGGCGCAATATATAGATGAAGAGAATCCGGGTCGGACGATAAAGATTAAATTTAAATATTATACGTACGATAAGGATGGCTCTCCGATAGAATCTGATAAGTATTGTGATCCCGGGTTTGACTATACTCCGGGACAGAATTGAATAATGGAGTGTATATGTTTAAATTGAATCAATTAATCGTGGGAATATTTTTATTTCTCTCTTCCCTTTTCTCTTGTCAGCAGAAAGGGGATTTTCAATCAATGAATGTAGAGGAGTTTGATTCTCTTATTCAGAATGAGGATATACAACGTCTGGATGTTCGTACACTTGCGGAATATTCGGAGGGGCATATCACGAAGACGATCAACATCAATGTGATGGATGACTCTTTTGCTTCAATGGCTGATTCTTTGTTGCAAAAAGACAAACCGGTGGCTGTATATTGTCGCAGTGGAAAACGAAGCAAGAAGGCTGCGGCAATTTTGAGCGAGAGGGGATATAAAGTCTTTGAGCTTGATAAGGGATTTAATTCCTGGGAGGAAGCAGGTAAAGAAATAGAGAAATAAAGTGCTGATTTATCAGCACTTTATTTTTGGGGTTATTTCAGTCCTTCCAATAATCTTTTCAGAACGACAGTTGCCGAGATTTCACGGTTGGCAGCTTCCGGAATCACAATAGATTGCGGACTTTCAATGACATCGTCTGTCACAATCATATTTCTACGAACCGGAAGACAATGCATGAAATAAGCATTGTTGGTAACTGCCATTTGGCGGTCGCTGACAGTCCAATCACGATCTTTGCTTAATATCTGTCCATAGTTGTCGCCAGAATAAGCAGCCCAGTTCTTGGCATATATGAAGTCGGCTCCTTCGAAAGCCTTCATCTGGTCATATTCTACTTTTGCATTACCTACAAATTGCGGATCAAGCTCATAACCTTCGGGATGAGTGATGACAAATTCGTAATCCGTTGCATTCATCCATTCAGCAAAGGAATTAGGAACAGCCTGTGGCAATGGACGTGGATGAGGAGCCCAGGTCATAACTACTTTGGGACGTGCTGTTTTCTTGTATTCCTCGATGGTAATCAGGTCGGCAAAGCTCTGCAATGGGTGGCGTGTTGCCGCTTCCATCGAAAAGACAGGACGTCCGGAGTATTGGATGAATTGATTGATAATAGTTTCCTGATAGTCAAAGTCACGGTCTTCAAAACGGGCAAAAGAGCGTACTCCAATGATATCACAATAGCATCCCATAACCGGAATGGCTTCTAATATATGTTCCGGTTTATCACCATCCATAATTACGCCACGTTCAGTTTCCAATTTCCATGCACCTTGATTGATATCCAGTACCATTACATTCATTCCCAAATTGATGGCAGCTTTCTGTGTGCTGAGGCGGGTACGTAAACTAGAGTTGAAGAAGATCATCATTAAAGTCTTGTTTCGTCCCAGTTCTACATATTTGAAGCGCTCTTTTTTGATTTCGAATGCTTCTGCAAGGGCTGATTTTAAATCGCCAATGTCCTGTACACAAGTAAATTTCTTCATATCATTTATTTTTTAATTCTTAATTCTCAATTTTCAATTTCTTCTCGTTTGTCCATCTCCTTCAATGACCCATTTGTAAGAAGTGATTTCCTCCAGTCCCATCGGACCGCGTGCGTGTAGCTTTTGCGTGCTGATTCCGATTTCGGCTCCTAATCCGAATTGTGCCCCGTCAGTGAAAGCGGTAGACACATTGGTGTATACGCAAGCTGCGTCCACGATTCTGGTGAATAAAGCTGCACGTTCCCCGTTCTCGGTAACAATACACTCGCTATGTTTAGAACTGTTTTCCTGAATATGTCCT
The DNA here is from genome assembly GCF_003439055.1 of Bacteroides sp. OM05-10AA. Classification (NCBI taxonomy): domain Bacteria; kingdom Pseudomonadati; phylum Bacteroidota; class Bacteroidia; order Bacteroidales; family Bacteroidaceae; genus Bacteroides; species Bacteroides sp. OM05-10AA. Next base: position 204,658 of record NZ_QSUR01000005.1, on the reverse strand, counting down.
AAGGCATCTTCGAAGCTCTTTACAGTCTTGACAGCCATTTTATAATCCAGAAACTCCGTGCCGAAGCTTTCTGCTTTTGCATGTTCCAAGAGCTCGGCAGGATAGTGGCCTTCCAATGCCTGGTAAGCTTGCGGATCAGCATAAATAATGACACGGCTGTCTTTTAGTTTCTCGCAAATCAGAGAGAGGTCGGCCAGTCTCTTCTCATGTATAATGGTGCAATCCAATGCATTGCATACGCTAACTCTACGTGTCTTAGCATTATGAATAATGTCTGCTCCCTTGTTTGTATCCCCAAATTCATCGAAGTAAGTGTGACAGATACCTGCCCCTGTTTCAATGACAGGAATCCTTGCATTCTCGCGTACGAAATGAATAAGACTGCTGCTGCCTCTGGGGATAATCAAGTCTACGTAGCCCACAGCATTCAATAATGCTGCCGTAGCCTCTCTATCAGCCGGAAGTAATTCTACAATGTGCGGATTGATTTTGAACTTTTTCAATACTTTGTGAATCACACTGATGATGGCCCGGTTGGAACAATCGGCGTCACTTCCTCCTTTCAATATGCAGGCATTTCCGCTCTTCAGACAAAGGGAGAAAACATCAAAGCTAACATTAGGGCGCGCTTCATAAATGATTCCTATGACTCCGAAAGGAACGCTGACTTTCGTCAGCTTCATTCCATTGGGACGAACACTCTCTTTCAACACTTTACCCAAAGGAGAGGGGAGTGTTGCTACATTGCGTGTATCTGCGGCAATACCTTTCAAACGTTCTTCCGTCAGTTTCAACCGATCGTACTTCGGATCATTTTTGTCCATCCGTGCGAGGTCTTTTTCGTTCTCTGAAAGAATGAAAGGTGTTTCTGCAATTGCTGCGTCAGCTACTGCATTTAAAATCTGATTGATGACATCATCATTCAGCAGGGCTAATTCCCGACTTGCTACTTGTACAGCGGCAAAGGTCTCGTTTAAATTTGTAGTCATTTGCTCCTTTTTTGCATTAAATGGAAAGATAAACTATGCAAATATAGTGAATGATGTGAATAAAACTTGTTGAAAATAGAAATAAATGTTGCTCTTTACTTATTCACTGGGGTTTTTACAAGATTAATACTAAAAAAATACGAGACTCAATTCTGAATCTCGTATTTTTCATTTATGCACTATATTTATATAGTGCTTGTTATTCGAACTCCTATTTGGCATTATCTCATTGCCATGGAATGTCTTGTTCAATATCTTCTCCCATTTCTCCTGATTCGACTTCAATTCCTATGTCACTAGGTGTTCCTATATGTTCGATATTGGTTAGTGCGATAGAATGGGTATAGTTTCTCTTGAATGTGATACTGCTACTGATGATTGTCTTTTCTTCTGCTCCTGGAGTCTCTTCCCAAAATACTTCCACTTTTACATTCTCTGTTAAATGTTGATTATCACCAGTAGGTATATTGGCAGTGAGATTTCTCATGCTGACCATTTTTAATTCAGATTCAACAGTCTTATGAATATCTGCATTAGCATTCAAATAGATGCTTGGTGCGTCTTCAAGTTTTATTCTAAGACGTCCTTTCTCTAAACCTGTTTGTTTGAATTTTACTCCGAAAAAACGGCGATAGAGCATGATGTGATTTTGCATACCATCTGTTACTTCCACTTTATCGTTTAATCCATGATAACGTTCGATGAACGGACGGTTGCAGGCGTCTTGTGATCCGTTTCTCGTTTGTATTCTCGGGTTTTCAATATTGTATAAGAATTTGATTCCATCTGCTTGTTCGGCAGTCAGGAATTTGTTCAGGCATTCCCCTTTGATCTTTCCGCTACGTTCCAAATCGAAAGGGGCTCCGAAGAAGCCTTTTTCGTCTTTTATGATTGAGTCCTTTGCATTTGCAATCATAGAGCAAGAGATGCGATAAGTGTATCCATCAATAACTTTTATTTTTAGGTTATTGGGATCTTTCGCCTTGTCTAACTGGAAAATACCATAAGCGTATGGTTTTGAAGATGGATTCTGTCCCTCTTTGGGTGTCATGGTAATGGCGATTCCCACTAATGTTTCACTTTCATTAATTTTGGTTGGAGTTGTAGCGCGTGCCATGGGCAGTTCGGTTGAGAGGTAGTCTCCGTCCAGTTGTAAGTTAAGTTCGGAATACGTAGTAGGAGGTGCCTGATACAGATCTTTCTCCTTAATACATGATTGTAGAGTAAAAGCTGTGAATAGACAGCCTGCGATCATAAGATGTTTGATTTTCATATGAATCTTTTTTAGTAGTTGTTGAGTATGATAATTATTTCCCTATTTCTTGTTCTGATTCTTCCATTTCTGCTTCTTCACCAAAAGAGATAGTAGCATCCCCTATATGCTCATCTATCTTAACTATTTTGACTATGTTCTTTTTGTTTCTTTTCATTTTAATACTCTGATTGGTATATAGAGAATACCATTTCTCTTCATTGGCGGGGCGGTAGGAAATAGTGAAAGCGATTGTTTCTTCTTCCTTAAGTTTGGCCGTATAATAGTCGGATATATCGTACATAGAGATAATTCGTTCCTCCGTCCGGGATGTTCCATCTTTGGAATATAGTAGATAAAATGGAGCAACGTCCGCTGCTTTAATTTTGATGGAGTCACCCGGTGCAAGTTCGTCTGTAACGAATTGTATAGAATAATAAGCACGTTTCAATGTCATTGAAACGGAGGTATTCATATTGGGATTTGAAAAGTCCAATTGCTCACTGCCGAAAAAGCGTTTGACGGTAGGGTGAGTACTAATACTATCGCATTTTATATGCATTTCTCCTTTGTAAATATGTTGGTGAAATGCCCCATTGATATTCAGGGGATTGATTGAAATCTTTAGATCGTTGTTGACTAACCCGTTCACCTCTTTCTGCAGAGTAGATGAAAAAGGAAGTCCATAAAGTATGCTGTCACTTTGTATTGTATAATATGGGCGGTCTTTATATCCCAGGAAGCTGCAGTCAAAGCGATACACATATCCTTCGATTAACCCGATTTCTACTCGATATGGATTATCGAAAAGGCCTGAAGCATAGGGCTGAAAAGAAGTCAGTCCTTTTCCTTTCCAAAAAACATTAACTGCATATATTCCGTCAGCCACCGTGGAGGTGGAACGGCTTAAAGGTTGTTCGGCTACTTCAAGAAAAGGAGCTATGTTTAAACTGACATTAAACTCTCTGCCGACAGGAAATGACGGTGTACTGTTTACTTCAGGTTCATTCTTACTGCTCTCACAAGATATAATTGAGAATGTTAAAAATATGAGTATAAGGTTCCAATGTTTTAGTAGCATGGGGATTATATTGTTTGTTTAGAGGGCAAATATACTGCTATTAATAGTTTTTTGCAAATAAAGTCCCTGTATTTATGTTGCAGATGTCTATCTATAATACATTATGTAACTGAAAATAAAAAAGCTTGTCTTCAATAAAGAAGCTAATATTCTACCTGAATAAGAGCTTCATTTGGGTGCAGAAATGAGGTAAACTCATACAATTATAATTCAAACAAACTTCCGTAAACATTTCTCAACTATACTTATCCCTATGAGAAAAAATACTCATAGGGATGAGAAGAAATACTCATTACAATGAGAACTTTTTCTCATTGCTGTGAGAATATCCCCTTGCTAGAATAGGCTGAAACAGTTTATTACTGTGCAGTCATGAACAAGATTCACCTCTGTGTACTCTGTGGTGAAAACCGTACAGAAACAAGCTAATTTTAGTCTAAAATCGGATAAAACAGAAATTCTTATTATTAATTATTCAATGTATAGATAGTCATAATGTACTACTGGTTTCTTTCCATGCTTGCCAATCGCTTCTTGTGCCTGTTTGGAGTCACAGTTCACTTTTCCAACGCCAACCTGGTTTCCTTGAAAGTCCATGATACGTACAATGTCATCTTTCTCAAATTCACCTTCAATATGAGTGATTCCAATCGGGAGGATGCTGACAGCTTTTTCAGAGTTTAGAACTTCTGTAGCGCATTCATTTATGTGAATTTCCCCTTTGGCAAAACCTTCGCTATGGGCAATCCATTTTTTGACGCTGGATACCGGTTCGTCTGATGGTATAAAACGTGTACAAAGAGTTTCTTCAGGATGCTGTAATAAATCTACCAGAATATTATCCCGCTTCCCGTTGGCAATAATCACTGTAATTCCTTCATCAGCAACTTTGCGGGCAATATTGGTTTTCGTCAACATCCCCCCCCGTCCGAAACTGGACTTAGTTGTCTGAATATAGTTGGATAAGTCTTTGCCGTGACCGATCTCCCGGATAACAGAAGAGTTTGGATCGGAAGGAGAACCATTGTAAATCCCATCAATATTACTTAGGATAATGAGTGCCTGCGTATCCATCATCGAAGCGATGAGTCCGGACAATTCATCATTATCGGTGAACATCAGCTCGCTGACGGAAATTGTATCGTTTTCGTTGACAATAGGAATGACATTATTTTCAAGCATTACCGTCATGCAATTTTTCTGATTCAGATAATGGCGGCGAGTACCAAAACTTTCCTTCGTTGTCAGTACCTGGCCGACAGGGATATTGTGCTCACGGAAAAGTTCGTAGTAACGGTTGATTAGTTTGGCCTGACCCACAGCAGAAAATAATTGGCGCTGATCTACACTATCGAGTTTTTTCTGCGGATGCACTTCACTGCGTCCGGAAGCAACAGCTCCCGAAGAAATCAAAATGATTTCTACCCCGGACTTGTGTAATTCCGCTATCTGGTCAACAAGTGCCGACATACGGGTAACGTCCAGCGTTCCGTCGCGGCGTGTTAATACATTGCTTCCTACTTTTACTGCGATTCGTGTAAATTCCTGTTTCATCCTTACTAACGATTTGAAAGCACAAATATAGAGCTTTTTGCCGATATGCTACCAAAACAGGCTAAAAAGAATTATCTTTGCAGCTAGATAGAGAAAAGATAAACAATGAAACATACAAATCCACAAGTAGAACAGATGACCTCCTTCATCGTAATGGATGTGTTGGAGAGGGCAAACGAATTACAGAAACAAGGTGTTGATATTATTCATTTGGAAGTTGGTGAACCCGATTTTGATGTACCGTCTTGTGTGTCGGAAGCAGCAAAAGCGGCTTATGATCGTCATCTTACTCACTATACACATTCTTTGGGAGACCCGGAACTCCGGCGGGAAATTGCTGCTTTTTATCTACGGGAATATGGAGTGACGGTAGATCCGGATTGCATTGTGGTGACTTCCGGCTCTTCTCCATCCATTCTTCTTGCGTTGATGTTGCTCTGTAATACGGATAGTGAAGTGATTCTTTCCAATCCGGGATACGCTTGTTACCGTAATTTTGTGTTGGCTACCCAGGCTAAACCCGTTTTGGTTCCTTTGTCTAAAGAATATCTGCAATACGACATAGAAGCTATTCGTAAATGTGTGAATCCACATACAGCGGCTATCTTTATCAATTCTCCGATGAATCCGACCGGAATGTTGCTGGATGAAAAATTCTTAAGAGAAGTGGCAGCATTGGGAGTTCCTGTTATTTCGGATGAGATTTATCATGGACTTGTCTATGAAGGACGTGCGCACAGCATTCTTGAATATACCGATCAGGCTTTTGTCTTGAACGGATTTTCTAAACGTTTTGCGATGACAGGTCTTCGACTGGGCTATTTGATAGCTCCTAAATCTTGTATGCGTTCTTTGCAGAAGTTGCAGCAAAATCTATTTATTTGTGCGTCCAGCGTTGCCCAACAGGCTGGGATTGCAGCATTGCGGCAGGCTGATTCGGATGTGGAACGGATGAAGCAGATTTATGATGAGCGTCGCCGGTACATGATTACTCGTCTTCGGGAAATGGGGTTTGAGATTAAAGTAGAACCTCAAGGAGCATTTTACATTTTTGCCAACGCACGTAAATTCACAACCGACTCTTATCGCTTTGCATTCGATGTACTCGAACATGCGAATGTCGGCATTACTCCCGGGGTGGACTTTGGTACGGGAGGTGAAGGATATGTACGCTTCTCCTATGCAAACTCATTGGAGAATATCAAAGAAGGACTGGACCGTATCAATCGCTACCTTTCTCGTCCCGACTTCTGATTAGCTCGGTGGCTGCTTCGTATTCTTCCTCTGTCACGAGGACGGATACGGAAGGAGCGATATAGGGTGCTAATGTCCCCATAATTCCATCTTTGATTACACAACGGATATTGTTGCTTTCTAATAACCCTTTAATGATCTCGGCTTCCCAGGGGGATCCGGAGAATACTTCTATTGCCTTGCTATAATCTTCTTCTTTCATGATCTTACTTATTAGGGGTTGTTATCTACAAATATAACAAAAAAGAGAGAGAAATGGTTATTTATTTTCTTAAAAATTATTCGAGTGTGATATGTTTTACGCTAATCTGCTGTTTAAGGAAAGTAGAGGCCGATTCTGAAAACTTTTCCTCCGCTTCGGTCGTGTAAAACTGGCAGTTGCCATTCTTGGTACATTTGGCATCCATTTCGGGATGTCTTTTCAGATAGTCTTTCAGGCTTTCTGCAACATACTCTCCTTGTGCAATTATACTGATATGATCCGGAATGTATTGCCGGATTTTAGGTAGGAGTATGGGGAAGTGGGTACATCCGAGGATGACAGTATCTATTTGAGGATCCTTTGACAGTAATTGGTCGATGTACTTCCGGATAAAATAGTCTGCTCCTTCGTCTTGTGATTCGTTATTCTCAACTAAGGATACCCACATCGGACATGCTGTCCCGCTGACTTGAATTTCAGGAAACAGTTTATGTATTTCTAATGGATACGATTCGGATTTGATGGTGCCTGCTGTTGCCAGTACGCCGATATGCTGATTCTTGCTAATCTCTCCAACACATTCTACAGTGGGGCGGATGACTCCGAGCACACGGCGGGCAGGATCGATTTGGGGTAAATCATTCATCTGAATGCTGCGCAAGGCTTTGGCGGAAGCAGTATTGCAAGCTAATATAACCAGATGGCATCCCATATCAAACAGTTTGTTGACGGCTTGCCGGGTAAATTCGTATACGACTTCGAAAGAACGTGTCCCATAGGGGGCACGTGCATTATCTCCCAAATAGATATAATCATATTCCGGTAATACTTCTCTAATCTTGTCTAAGATGGTCAGACCTCCGTAGCCGGAGTCGAATACTCCGATTGGGCCGGGCGTATGGGATAGATGTTGCTTCATGACAAACTTGATTTATATACGCAAATGTACACCAAAAAAAGGGAAAGAGAAAGAAGATGATCCTTCTTTCTCTTTCCCTTTTGGTATTTCTTTATTCTTGGTCAGATCTTATTTGATACCAAGATTTGCTTTTACCTTGTTAGTCAAGTTGATGCTCTGTGATTCGTTCACGTAAGGAATCGAAGTTCTTGCCAGGTCGAAGATATAGACCACGCCTTCAGCAGCACCTACTGCTTTGATAGCATTGTCCAACTTCTGGTAGATAGGAGCCATTGCATCATTTTGAGCTTTCTGCATTTGTTGTTGAGCATCCTGTTGGAATTGCTCTTGTCTCTGCATCATATCCTGCAACTCTTTCTGTCTTCTTTCAGCGATGTTAGGAGGAAGAGAATCCTTAGCGATAGCTTGTTGGAATTCCTGATATTTCTTGTTGAATTCTTCCTGCGTTCTCTGTAGTTCGGCAGTAAGTTGTTTTTCTAAAGTCTGAATATCATTTTGAGCTTTGGTGAATTCCGGCATCACAGTGATGATTTCCTGTGCATTAATGTGGCCGAATTTCAGGTTCTGTGCAAATACACCCATTGGGAGTGCAAGCAACATTACAAGTGCAATTTTTTTTAGCATAGTTCTATAATTTATTTGAATGATTTTTAGTTATTTCCAGCTGCAAATGTATGAAATTAATTTGAATATCCTAATTTTCTTAGGATTTCATCACTAATATCTATGCGTGGATTTGCAAATATTATACCTGTAGCAGAGGCTCTGTCAATTACCATATCATATCCATGTTGCTGTGATATAGCTTTCACTGCTTCATAAATATCATCCTGAATCGGAGTAATCAACTTGTCTCTCATCTTGGCTAATTCGCCTTCCGGACCGAAGTAGTTGCGCTTCAGCTCGGCTGCTTCTTTTTCCTTCGCTACGATTGCATCTTCTGTCTTTGTTTTTTGTGCGGCAGAAAGAGTGGAAGATTTTGCCTGGTAATCCTGGAACATCTTCTGTGCTTCTTTAGCCAGAGCTTCTACTTCACTCTGGTATTTTTTCGTAGCTTCTTGCATTTGCTCATTAGCGCTTTGAGCTGCCGGAATATTCTTCATAATATATTCCGTATCGATCAGTGCAAATTTCTGTGCATTTGCTGCCATGCTGACAGCAAATAGCATCATGATTAATAGAACAGACTTTCTCATAACGTTTAGTTTTTGATGATACATTAGAATTCTTGTCCTAAGATAAAGTGGAACTGGCTTCCTCCATATTGTTTAGAACCAAATACTTTGTCGAAACCGTAACCCCAGTCAATACCCATCATACCAATCATCGGAAGGAAGATACGAACACCGACACCGGCAGAACGTTTCAACTCGAATGGATTGAATTTCTTGATATCATGCCATGCGTTACCTGCTTCAAGGAAACCTAACACATAAATGTTGGTACTTGTTTCCAGCATCAACGGATATCTCAATTCGATACCGAGACGTGCATAGGCATAACCTTCAGAACCGTATGGTGTTAATGAGCTGTTTTCGTAACCACGCAAAGCGATACTTTCAGTTGCATAAGTTGAATAACCGGTCATACCGTCACCACCTACATCGAATGTGCCGAACGGAGATTTCTTGTATTGGTTATAGTGGCCCAACAGACCGAATTCCGTACGTGTCATTAATACCAGACATTTAGGATGAGCAACCGGATCCATCAGCGGAGTATATGTTTTGCCTTTGAATTTCCATTTGTGGTATTCTATCCATTTATGAAGCTTATTCATGTTGTCCTGGGTAATGCTACCTGTTTCAGGGTTGCTGTAATATCCCTTATAGTCTTTACCGTCCATCAACGAGTAAGGCGGTGTGAACTGAACTGACAGTGAGAAATCTGAACCCGAACGAGGGAAGATTGGGTTGTCAATAGAGTTACGAGCCAAAGTCAATGAAATGCTAAGGTCATTACATTTACCGTTGGTGACCGGGAAGTATTGCCAGTCGCTCAAGTTATAACGTTGGTAAGCTAATTCTGCGGAAAGAGTGAAATAGTCATCCGGCCATTTCAGACGTTTACCCCAACCTACGGAAAGTCCCCACATCTTGATAGATTTATCAGGGTCATAATAGTTTTCGTAGTTGTTATAGTTACCATAGTTGTACATACCATAACCACCGTAGCCACTATACATACTGTTGTAGTAGTTGTTGAAGTAGCTGGAGTTGTAGTAACGGCTACTGATATCTGTCTGTACAGAGAAGAATGCCGATACAGAGAATGAATTCGGACGTTTACCGCCAAACCATGGATCGAAGAAGGAAATACTGTATGATTGGTAGTATTTAGCGTTCGTCTGTCCGCTGATAGTCAATGTCTGACCATCACCTTGCGGAAGGATACCACGGTAGTTTTCACCCGGGTGCAACAAGTTGGCTACAGAGAAGTTGGTAAACTTCAAGCTCAACTTACCGATAATACCCGTCTGTCCCCAACCTGCAGAGAATTCCACCTGGTCGTTAGCTTTGGAAGTCAAAGGCAAACCTATGTCAACAGTTCCGTTCATCGGATCCGGTTGAATATCTGGTTGCAGCTTTTCCGGGTCAAAGTGTCCCATCTGCTGAATTTCACGCAAAGAACGCATCAAGTCTTCTTTGCTGAACAATTGTCCCGGACGAATACGAAGTTCACGGCGAACAACGTTTTCATACAAACGGTCATTACCACTGATCTTGATCTTATTGATAGTAGCCTGACGGCCTTCATAGATTCTCATTTCGAGGTCGATAGAGTCGCCAACGATATTTACTTCTACCGGGTCGAGGTTATAGAACAGGTAACCGTTGTTGTAATATAAGTTACCGATAGCGTCATCATCTGTAGAAACACGCTCGTTCAATAACTTCTGGTTGTATACGTCACCTTTCTTCATGCGGAGCAGGAAGTTCAACTGTTCTGACGGATAGAGAGTGTTACCTACCCATGTAACGTTACGCAGATAATATTTTTGTCCTTCGTCTATATTTAAATAAACGTTTACAGTCTTTTCGTCATACTGTGAAACGCTGTCTTTTACAATCATTGCATCACGGTATCCCAACTCATTATATTTGTCGATAATCAGTTGCTTATCTGCCTCGAAGTTCTCCGGCACGAATTTCTTGGTGCGGAACAAGTTACGAAGTTTACCTTTCTCATTGGTTTTCTTCATTACTTTCTTCAGCTTAGAAGCCTTGATTGCATGATTACCAACGATTTGTATTTCGTGTACTTTGATTTTTTCTTTTTTGTCGATATCAATGTCGACGATCACCTGATTTTCGCTGGATGGATCGTCTTTCTGCGAGATGATTACTTCTGCATTTTTGAATCCCTTATCGTCGAAATAACGTTTGATTAATGTCTTGGCACGGTCTACGGTATTCGGAGTAATCTGCATACCTTTTACCATTCCCAGCTTGCTTTCAAGATCGGTACGTTCCGACTTCTTCACACCATGATAGCGCACATCTGCGATACGCGGGCGTTGTGTCAGACTGATTTTTAACCAGATTTTGTCGCCTTCAATTTTCTCGGCTGTGATTTGTACGTTTGAGAACAAACCATGACGCCAATAACGTTTGATTGCTCCAGTAATTTCGTCACCCGGCACAGTAATTGTTTGTCCTACCGATAGTCCGGATAGTCCAATCAATACATAGTCTTCATAATTCTTTACGCCTTCGACTTTAATATCTGCTATCTCATACTTTTTGGGTGTTCCGGAGTATAAGATGACAGGTTTCGAGTCTTCATCAGTGTTAGCATTTTGCGCAATGCCTGTTGTCGCAAAGCAGCACAGGCAGACAAACGTTATGAATATAAAGGAAATACGATAATGCATTTATGTTATAATTTGATGTTTCGAGTTATATTAGCTGATCTGTTCACTGGTTTTGCCGAATCGGCGTTCCCTTTGTTGATATTCCCAAATGGCCTTGTAGAGTTCTTCTTTATCGAAGTCGGGCCAAAAGGTGTCACAAAAATAAAGTTCCGAATAAGCGCATTGCCATAGGAGGTAATTGCTTAGCCGGATTTCTCCTCCCGTGCGGATCAGTAGATCTGGATCGGGCATAAATTTAGTATCCAGATGAGATGAAATACATTCATCCGTTATCTGTTCGGGAGACATTTCTCCTGCTTTTATCAGTGTTGCTATTTGCCGTACAGCTTCGGTTATCTCCCAACGGGATGAGTAACTAAGAGCTAATACCATATACATACCACTATTCTTGGATGTACGTTCTATACATGATGCCAAACTTTTCTGGACTTCAACAGGCAACTTTTTGAAATCACCGATTACATTGAAGCGAATATTGTTTTTCATCAATGTCTCTTCTTCAATAGATTCTAGCAATAGATTCATCAGAGCCGCAATCTCGTCTTGCGGCCGATTCCAGTTCTCGGTTGAGAAGGTGTACAGTGTCAGGTACTTGATTCCCAAACGGGCGGCATCTTCGGTAATATTCTGTACCGTTTCTGCGCCAGCACGGTGACCGTAAGTACGTTCTTCTCCTCGTTGTTTTGCCCATCGTCCGTTCCCATCCATAATGATGGCCACGTGTTGTGGTATCCGAGTTTTGTCTATTTGTTCTATATAGGACATCTTTTTATTTTAAACGTATACGTTTTTATTTGCCAGCATTTGCCAAATCAAACCATAGCTGATTAAGACGGCCACGCCAGATTTCTGAATCATGGCTATATGGACCTCTATCTTTAATCTCAGTTGCTCGAGTTTCTTCTTTCTTTTTTACCTCTTCTTTAAAGGTTACATTTGTTTCTTTTCCAAACAGAAAATATATGTATTCATTCTTTGTGTCTTGTATCACTGAATACTTTGTTCTTCCCCTGAATTCAGGTTTCTCTTTAGTCGAAACGGTAAGCACTGACTCACTCCAGTCATGCTTAGGGAATGAGAACTTTTTATTAGCTTTATTCCATGCAAATCCCTCGCTGCCAGAAACATAAATTGATTCAAATTCGTCTCCCCAAATATATAACAGCTCGTTATAATAGATGATGGTTGGATTCTTAAATTCAGGACAATATCCCACGGTGGAAGTTGTACCCACTTCTGCCCATGTTGTTCCATCATATCCCCATGCAACTGTTACCGGAATTTCTTTGTTATTAACTGTAATATTGATGGCAGGATCGTGTTTTCCAACAACAATATTTTGATATTGCTTTCCCTTCTTGAATGTGGTATAAGAGATGTTGTTAACAGGGAAATTGCTCTCTGCTTCTCCTAACTTTTCTTCTATTGAACCTGCTGATCCTGCTAATCTCGATTCTAAGATTGAATACAAATATCTTTGCTGATTCTCTTCTTTTATATAGGTTATTTTAGAATCAGTTTCGGCATCGTTCATTGGTAACCTTGAAACGAGAGTTGTTACATTGCCTGAAAACTTATCCGAAATCGCCCAGGTCTTCCCGTCAGTAGAACTATATACCTTATTATCAACTGTTGCCAATATGGTATTTGTTAAAGGAATGATTGAATTAGGAAGTTTACTCAAACCTGTAACGGTGCCTCCAGACGACCAATTCGACAAATTATTGCTAGTATAGACTTTTAATTCAGAACCTTGTACTGAATAGGTAAGATATTCATTAGCGAATTTAATCGTTTTCTGTGCCTCTGTAATAGTGTTTAGGTATTCTCCTACGTAATTCCATTTCAACGAATCCGGATCATAGTCATGCACATTTACCTTAATAGTATATTCCTTAGTTTGATTAGGAGATATTCCCGCTAATGCTTCTGTTGACCATACCTTTATAGTAAGTGGCTTCCGGAGATCGATAGAATCATTGATGTTTATGACAGAATCGTTACCGTTTTTGTCTTTCATTGTTACGACGCCTGATGCCGTAGTTAATGTTTTGATTAAAATCTTGTCAATGATGGTATCGGCATGAACAGGAAGAGAGTCCTCGTTATAAATTTCACGTGATAATTGATCAATAGTGAATTTATAACTCCCAAGGCCTGCTGTGTCAAGTGCAAACGCATGGATAGTTGCATCCGGGCTATATTCGATGTTATTATCGTCATCAAGACATGACGTTATAACAAATGACACCATGAAAAAACTCGCAATGAATGATAAAAACTTTATTCTCATTTGAAAGATTGTGTTTATTTACAAGTTGCAAAAATAGAAACATTTTTTCCGATAATGAACATTACAGGTAAGTTTTATATAAAATTATAGATAATAACACTGTTTTTATCGACGTAAAACCCCCTGAATAGAACTATCTTAGCTATATCCGATGAACATAATGCCAAAATTGTCTTTCGAAGTGTTCTTCTATCGAATAACTAAAATTATTGTTCATTTGGGGTGCTTTAACACCGGAATGTAGCCTGCTGGGGCACTTTTCGATATACGCCTCGTCCCATAGCTCATCATTAATGAATGATTGCAGCAATTGGCTGCCTCCTTCTACCAGTAAGGATTGTATTTTCTGTTGATACAGTACTTCCATAATCTGCTCCAGTGGGTTATGATTGAAGTCGATGGAGATATATGTGATGTTGGTTCTTGCCGGCTGTTTCTTTTCAGTAAAGACTAATGTTGGCACATTTCCATCGAATATTTGTAAATCATTCGGAAGAGATAATGTGCGGTCTAATACGACACGTGTTGGATTATGCCCATACCAGTTGCGTACCGTTAGCGACGGATTATCCAATAAAGCTGTTCTCCTGCCTACCATAATAGCATCGGCCTCCGCCCTTTTTTTATGTACTAGCATTGAAGTGAGAGGAGAGGAGAGTATCACAGGCATTCCACTTGTACGTTCTATATCAATAAAACGATCGGCTGACTCAGCCCATTTTAACGTGATAAAAGGCCGATGAAGTGTGTTGAAAGTAATAAAACGACGAATCAGTGATTGGCATTCTTTCTCTAATATGCCGACTGTAACTTCTCGTCCGGCATCCCGTAGCTTTTGAATCCCCCGTCCGGCTACTTCAGAAAAGGGATCCTGGCATCCGATAACAATGCGCGGAATCTGTTTCTCTATAATCAGATCCGCACAAGGAGGTGTTTTCCCGTAGTGGGAGCAAGGCTCCAAACTGACATAAATCGTAGAATGTTTCAATAAAGACTCAGCTTTGACAGAACGGATTGCATTGACTTCCGCATGTGCCTCTCCGCAACGAATGTGATAACCTTCGCCGATAATACGTCCGTTACATACGATAACAGCTCCTACCATCGGGTTTGGAGGCACATTGCATAACCCGTTCTTTGCAAGCTCAATGCAACGCCTCATGTATTTTTCTTCTTCCATTTTGGTGCTCTTCGCCATATTATTCTTACTTTTGCACTCCGAAATTGTGAAAATATGAATCGTATCACCGCTTACATTCGCCAGTCTTTGCAGGAAAGCTATCCGCAGGAAGAGATAAAAGCTCTTTCAATGCTGATTTGTTGCGACATGTTAGGCTTAGATGCGCTCGATATTTACATGGGCAAAGATATAATTTTATCCGAATGCAAACAGCGTGAATTAGAAAACATTATATTCCGTTTACAGAAAAATGAACCGATACAGTACATTCGCGGTTTTGCAGAGTTTTGTGGAAGGAATTTTAAGGTTGCTTCCGGCGTGTTAATCCCTCGACCGGAGACTGCAGAACTCGTAGAGCTAATAGTAAAGGAGAACCCGAATGCCCGTCATCTGTTAGATATAGGTACGGGAAGTGGATGCATTGCGATCTCTCTGGATAAAAAACTTCCGGATATAGACGTAGAAGCTTGGGATATTTCGGAAGAAGCGTTGGCTATTGCCCGTAAAAACAATGAAGATTTGGAAGCCGGGGTGAGATTTCTGCAAAGAGATGTATTGTCCGATGACTGGGAAAAGGTGCCGTCTTTTGATGTGATCGTCAGTAATCCGCCTTATGTGACTGAAACGGAAAAGAACGAAATGGACGCTAATGTCCTTGATTGGGAACCGGGGTTGGCCTTGTTCGTTCCTGACGAGGATCCTCTACGGTTTTATAATCGTATAGCCTGTCTGGGAAGTGATTTGCTATTGCCGGGCGGAAAACTTTATTTTGAAATCAACCAGGCTTATGGCCGGGAAACAGCACACATACTTGAAATGAACCAATATCGTGATGTTCGTGTTATAAAAGACATATTTGGAAAAGATAGAATAGTTACAGCTAACCGATGAGTGCACAATTAACTGATGAAGAGGCTTTAAATCGCGTAGCCTCTTACTGCTCCACTGCCGAGCATTGCCGGGCAGAAATAAATGAGAAGTTACAACGTTGGGGGATTGCCTATGATACCATTGCGCGTATTCTTGACCGACTGGAATCAGAGAAGTTCATTGATGATGAACGTTTCTGCAGGGCTTTTGTGAATGACAAGTTCCGCTTTGCCAAGTGGGGGAAAATGAAAATAGCCCAGGGGCTTTACATGAAGAAGATCCCTTCTGATGTGGCATGGCGTTATCTGAATGAAATTGATGAAGAAGAATACCTTTCTATTCTGCGTGACCTGCTGGCTTCCAAGCGGAAAAGTATCCATGCGGCAGACGATTATGAATTGAATGGAAAGCTGATGCGATTTGCCATGAGTCGTGGATTTGAACTGAAAGATATTAAGCGTTGTATCGACATTCCCGATGAAGAGGAACAAATTGACTGAAAAAATAAACGGATTCTTCTTTTTATTCTCGTTCAATTTCTGTACTTTTGCGGCAAATAATTAATAGTTAGTTTAGTTATGAAAAACTTAGAGAGACTATTTGCGGAGAAACTGTTGAAGATTAAAGCTATTAAACTTCAACCCGCTAACCCTTTTACATGGGCTTCTGGATGGAAATCCCCCTTTTACTGTGACAACCGTAAAACTCTGTCCTATCCTTCTCTTCGTAATTTTGTGAAGATTGAAATTACACGTCTGATATTAGAACGATTCGGACAGGTGGATGCGATTGCTGGTGTGGCTACAGGCGCTATTCCGCAGGGAGCTTTGGTGGCTGATGCATTGAATTTGCCGTTCGTGTATGTTCGTTCTACCCCAAAAGATCATGGATTAGAAAACCTGATTGAAGGTGAACTTCGTCCGGGTATGAAAGTCGTAGTCGTAGAGGACTTGATTTCTACTGGTGGTAGTAGTTTGAAGGCTGTTGAAGCAATTCGTCGCGATGGTTGCGAAGTGATCGGCATGGTTGCAGCGTATACATACGGATTCCCGGTAGCTGAAGAGGCGTTCAAAAATGCGAAGGTGACTTTGGTAACGTTGACCAATTATGAAGCAGTACTTGATGTTGCTCTTCGTACAGGTTATATTGAAGAAGAAGACATACAGACATTGAACGAATGGCGTAAAGACCCTGCTCATTGGGATGCTGGAAAATAAGATTCATTTTTTGATCAAACATATTTGGTAAAAAGAACTGTTCGGACAATATTTGGCCGGATTGTTCTTTTTTTGTTTTATACTAATAGAAATTTATGAGTAATTTTGAGAGTAGTGTCAAGGTAATACCTTACAGTCAGGAACGCGTATATAATAAACTTTCAGATTTGAGTAATCTGGAAGCTGTCAAAGATCGTTTACCGAAAGATAAGGTACAGGATTTGAGTTTTGATTCGGACACGTTAAGTTTTAGTGTCCCTCCTGTTGGGCAACTAACTTTGCAAATTGTAGAGCGTGATCCATGTAAATGTATAAAGTTGGCAACAACTAACTCTCCACTTCCCTTTAATATGTGGATTCAACTGGTTGAAACTGCAGAAGAAGAGTGCAAGGTGAAGGTGACTATCGGAATGGAGCTTAATCCGTTTATGAAAGCAATGGTACAGAAACCTCTTCAGGAAGGCTTGGAGAAGATGGTTGATATGCTGGCAGTTATTGAATATTAAAAAAACAAGTATTAAGTATTAACCGTAGTCACTTTGGCTCATGCTGTTGTGCTTAATACTTAACACTTAATACTTAAACTTATTTTTTATGGCACAGAAACTTTGGGAGAAGTCCGTACAGGTGAATAAGGATATCGAACGTTTCACGGTAGGTCGTGATCGTGAGATGGATCTTTATTTAGCCAAGCATGATGTGCTCGGCTCTATGGCTCACATTACGATGCTGGAAAGTATCGGTTTGTTGACGAAAGAAGAACTGGAACAGTTGCTGGCAGAGTTGAAGAGTATTTATGCCTCGGCTGAAAGAGGTGAATTTATCATAGAAGACGGGGTAGAAGATGTACATTCACAGGTGGAACTGATGTTGACCCGTCGTTTGGGTGATATCGGAAAGAAAATACATAGTGGTCGTTCCAGAAATGATCAGGTCTTATTGGATTTGAAACTTTTTACCCGTACACAAATAAAAGAAGTTGCCGAAGCTGTAGAGCAACTTTTTCATGTACTGGTTCGTCAGAGCGAACGATATAAAAACGTTTTGATGCCAGGGTATACCCATTTACAGATTGCAATGCCTTCTTCTTTTGGTTTGTGGTTTGGTGCCTATGCCGAGAGTCTCATGGACGATATGCAGTTTTTGCAGGCTGCATTTAAAATGTGCAATCGTAATCCATTAGGTTCTGCAGCGGGGTATGGCTCGTCCTTTCCTTTGAACCGGACAATGACAACCGACTTGCTTGGCTTTGATTCGATGAATTACAATGTTGTGTATGCTCAAATGGGGCGTGGGAAAATGGAACGTAATGTTGCTTTTGCATTGGCTACGATTGCCGGAACCATTTCTAAGTTAGCTTTTGATGCTTGCATGTTTAATAGTCAGAACTTTGGTTTCGTGAAATTGCCTGATGACTGTACCACGGGGTCCAGCATTATGCCTCATAAGAAGAATCCCGATGTCTTTGAACTGACACGTGCTAAGTGTAATAAACTGCAATCGCTTCCTCAACAGATCATGATGATTGCGAATAATCTGCCTTCCGGCTATTTCCGTGATTTGCAGATTATAAAAGAAGTTTTCCTGCCTGCTTTTCAGGAATTGAAAGACTGTTTGCAGATGACAACTTACATCATGAATGAAATAAAGGTCAACGAGCATATCCTTGACGATGATAAATATCTCCTTATTTTTAGCGTGGAAGAAGTGAATCGTCTGGCACGTGAAGGTATGCCTTTTCGTGATGCATATAAGAAAGTTGGTTTGGATATTGAAGCTGGAAATTTCTCTCATACAAAAGAAGTACACCATACTCATGAAGGTAGTATTGGCAACCTTTGCAATGCGGAAATCTCTGCATTGATGCAGCAAGTGATCGATGGATTCAATTTTTGCAGAATGGAGAGGGCAGAGAAAGCACTGCTTGGAAGATAAAATAGACTTTCGAAGGATAGTTTTTTAAACTTTCCTTCGAAAAGATTTGGCAGAAACAAGTAAACTACTTATCTTTGCACCCGTTGAAAAAACGCGGAAATAGCTCAGTTGGTAGAGCATAACCTTGCCAAGGTTAGGGTCGCGAGTTCGAGTCTCGTTTTCCGCTCTTTCTTTGAAAGGATGCTCGAATGGTGGAATGGTAGACACGAAGGACTTAAAATCCTTTGGCCATTGCGGCTGTGCGGGTTCAAGTCCCGCTTCGAGTACGAGTATTCTTTATAGGCTTTATGAATCAATGATTCATAAAGCCTTTTTTATTTTTATGGGTGTGTAATATACATTTGTTTTGTTCTGGAAGGCTCTGTTTAATAGGTGCTTGGAAAAAAATAAACCAAAAAAATAGTGATAATATTTTTTTATTGTGTTATTAATCTTTTATTTTGCTTTCAGATTACGAATCGAGGATTAATATTATATTGATTATTCCTTTAACCTAACATGTGTAATATTTGATTTAACCGTAAACGCTGAAAAATACTAGAGAGAGATGGAAAATAACGACAAGCAGATTGAATTAAAGTTTCAGAGGTTTTTTACTGTGAATTTTCCGAAAGTAAAGAACTTTGCTCAAATGCTGCTTAAATCTGAAAGTGATGCAGAAGATGTGGCTCAAGATGTTTTTTGTAAGCTTTGGCTGCAGCCAGAGTTATGGCTGAATAATGATAAAGAACTAGACAACTATATCTTTATAATGACTAGAAATATAGTTCTGAACATCTTTAAGCATCAACAGGTAGAGCAAGAATATCAGGCGGAGGTTATAGAAAAGACCTTTCTTTATGAATTGACAGAGAAGGAAGAGATCTTGAATAATGTATATTATAAGGAGATGCTGCTGATTATTCAGTTGACCTTGGAAAAAATGCCGAAACGTCGTCGGTTAATATTCGAACTTAGTCGTTTCCGGGGATTAAGCCATAAAGAAATAGCTGATAAACTCGATGTTTCTATTCGTACTATAGAGCATCAGGTTTATCTGGCATTGATCGAATTA
This sequence comes from Bacteroides sp. OM05-10AA, assembly GCF_003439055.1. Classification (NCBI taxonomy): domain Bacteria; kingdom Pseudomonadati; phylum Bacteroidota; class Bacteroidia; order Bacteroidales; family Bacteroidaceae; genus Bacteroides; species Bacteroides sp. OM05-10AA. The sequence goes on along the minus strand of NZ_QSUR01000005.1, from coordinate 184,984 downwards.
AAGAAGGTACTCCTCTTTTTTATTTTTTTCTCCAATATTTTTTAAGTAGTGTGTTCGTAGTAGTTGTATTTAGTGTATAAAGCCAAAAAAAGAAAGAAAAAGATTCATGAAAAATTATATTCAACAACTCATAGAATTGTTCGGCCATAACAACTATTCAGCCGATACACAGAAGAAAGTGCAACAGTGGTTGGCTGATGAGGAGCATGTTGATGAAAAGAATGAGGCTCTTCGTGAGCTTTGGAAACAAGCAGAAGGACAGAGAGTACCTGATGGTATGCAACAATCAATACAACGAATGCGGCAGAATCTGGGAATGCAGTCTGTCACTTCGCGGAGAAATTACCAGTTGCTTATATGGAGAGCTGCAGCTATTTTCTTGTTAGCTGTCTCATCCATTTCTATCTATCTGATGTTGGAAAAGGACCGACCGGAAAAAGATTTGGTTGAATGTTACATACCGACAGCAGAAATTCATGAACTTACATTACCGGATGGTACACATGTTATGCTGAATTCAAAAAGTACACTACTATATCCGGAACAATTTACGGGAGAAACCAGAAGCGTATATTTGATTGGTGAGGCAAATTTCAAAGTAAAGCCGGATAAGAAGCATCCTTTCATTGTGAAAGCAAATGATTATCAAGTTACAGCTTTGGGAACAGAGTTTAATGTAAATGCTTATCCTGAAAGTAATGAATTGATTGCTACATTGCTGGAAGGCTGTGTGAAAGTGGAATTCAATAATTTGATGTCAAATGTTATATTGAAGCCGAACGAGCAATTAATATATAATAAACAAACTAAAGAACATAATTTACGATTGCCGGAGATTAGTGATGTGACAGCATGGCAACGTGGAGAGCTAGTCTTTAGTAATATGCATTTAGAGGATATTTTCACTAATCTTGAGCGTAAGTTCCCTTATGCTTTTGTATATAGTCTTCATAGTATGAAGAAGAACACATATAGTTTCCGTTTCCGAAATCAAGCAACGTTGGAAGAAGTGATGGAAATTATATCACAGGTGGTAGGAGATGTAAATTATGTAATTAAAGGAAATAAATGCTATGTAACGAATAAGAAATAAAACCTGTTGTAGAACCTATTAAAAATAAAATGCTATGCCAAAAAGTATCCGGAAGGAATGCCCGTTCCCTCCGGATGTGAAATCAATTCTCTTCAATATTAGCGCATATTGACGCTATTCTAAATGATCCCAGAATAATAACCAATTAACTAATACTAAAAAGATGCTACAAATTTACGAAAAAATAGCAGAACAAATAGCTCATAAGCGGGTCTTTCTCACTTTTTTAAGTCTATTATTACTTATACAGACCCAAGCTTTTGCTCAAAACGATAGTAAAATTACTATCCAGCAAAAAAATATCACTGTTATTGATGCATTAAAAACTGTGGAAAAACAGTCTAAAATGTCGATAAACTATAGTGATTCCGAATTGAAAGGGAAGCAAATTGTTGATCTTAATTTGCAAAATGCATCGGTACTGGCAGCCCTTGATACAATCTTGAAAGGAACAGGTTTCGCTTATCAAATTCAGGGTAATTACATTATAATTACAGGAAAGAAGCCTACTGTTGTTGCACAGACAGTAAAAGATATCAAAGGAAAAGTAACTGATGAAAAGGGTGAACCATTGATTGGAGTAAATATAACTGTGGATGGCAGTTCTACAGGTACAATAACCGATCTTGATGGAAATTTCTCTATAAAAGCGCCGGATAATTCCCAGTTTAAAGTGTCTTATATAGGATATGCCACCCAAGTCATCCCTGTTTCAAAAAAAGATTTCTATCAGATTGTAATGAAACAAGATACAGAGGTCTTGGAGGAAGTTGTTGTAACGGCATTGGGTATCAAGCGTGCAGAAAAAGCATTGTCTTATAATGTACAACAGATTAAGGGTGATGATTTGACTACTGTGAAAGACGCGAACTTTGTGAATTCATTGAATGGTAAGGTTGCTGGTGTGAGCATTAACCGAAGTGCTACTGGTGTGGGGGGAGCTACACGTGTGGTAATGCGTGGTGCCAAATCTATTGAAGGTAACAACAATGCACTGTATGTTGTAGACGGTATTCCTCTGTTTAATACGGACATGGGAAATACAGATAGTGGTATTATGGGTGAGGGAAAGGCTGGTACGGAAGGTATCGCTGACTTTAATCCAGAAGATATCGAAAGCATCTCTGTGTTGAGCGGCCCTTCGGCTGCTGCACTTTATGGTAGTAGTGCAGCCAGCGGTGTTATCCTGATTACAACCAAGAAAGGTAAGGAAGGAAAACTCTCCGTGCAGTTCTCTTCTTCTTCTGAATTCAGCAAAGCTTATATGACTCCTGACTTTCAGAATACTTATGGAAATAAAAAAGATACTTACGAAAGCTGGGGTGAAAAATTACCCACTCCATCTAGTTATGATCCGAAAAATGACTTCTTCAATACCGGTACAAATTTCATCAACTCGGTGACGTTGACCACAGGTACGCAAAAAAATCAGACTTTTGCTTCGTTCTCTTCTACAAACTCCAAAGGTATTGTTCCGAACAACAGTTATAATCGTCTGAACTTTACTATCCGGAACACTGCAACTTTCTTCGATGATAAGCTGCAACTCGACTTGGGGGCATCGTATGTCAAGCAGGACGATACGAATATGGTTTCACAGGGACTCTACTGGAATCCGATTGTGGCTGCTTATCTCTTTCCGAGAGGTGAGGACTTTGAAGATATTAAAACTTTTGAACGTTTTGATGACAGTCGTAAGCTACCAGTACAGTATTGGCCGGTTTCGGATGCAACTTATGCTTCACAAAACCCGTACTGGACTGCTTATCGCAATGTATCAACCAATGAGAAGAGCCGTTATATGTTCAATGTAGGTTTGACCTATAAGATTACAGATTGGTTGAATATTACAGCCCGTTACCGTATGGACGATACCTATGTATTGTTTGAACGCAAAATTTCTGCTTCTTCCGATCAGGTTTTTGCTGAAGGTAAGAAAGGACATTATGAATATATTAACTACAACGACCGTCAGGAATATGCTGATGCTATGTTGAATATCAATAAGCGTATTCAAGACTTCAGCGTTTCTGCCAACTTCGGATGGAACTACTCTAACTATTGGGCACTACAAAGAGGCTATAAAGGAACATTGTTGGGAGTTCCCAACAAGTTTGCAACTTCAAACATTGACCCGTCAAATGGTCGTATTTCAGAAAAAGGAGGTGATAGTCGTGTACGTAATCATGCTATCTTCGGCAACGTGGAACTGGGATGGAGAAGTATGCTCTACCTCACCTTGACCGGAAGAAATGACTGGAACTCACGACTAGTCAACACAAGTGAAGAGTCATTCTTCTATCCTTCTGTCGGATTATCTGCAATTGTTTCTGAAATGGTAAAACTTCCTGAATTTCTTTCTTATCTGAAGGTGCGTGGTTCATATACCGAAGTTGGTGCTCCGGTGTCACGTTCGGGGTTGACTCCGGGAACAGTCACTACTCCGATTGTGGGTGGTAACTTTAAACCTACCTACATTTATCCGTTCACCGACTTCAAAGCGGAGCGCACCAAGTCATATGAATTTGGTCTGAGTTTGCGTTTGTTTAGCAAGTTCAATGCAGAAGTGACTTATTATAAGTCGAACACTTACAACCAGACTTTCTTAGGAAACCTACCTGAATCTACCGGTTATAACTCCATTTATCTGCAGGCAGGTAATGTCGAGAATCGGGGTTGGGAAGCATCATTTGGCTATAGCGACCGTTTCAAGAATGGACTCTCGATTTCTTCTACGTTGACTTTCTCGAAGAATATTAACGAAATCAAGGAAATGGTGAAAGACTATAATACAGAAGTGATGGGAGTTCCTGTCTCCATTAATATTCCGGAAGTACTGAAAGACAAAGGACGCACTATCCTGAAAGAAGGTGGAAGCATTCATGACATTTATGCAACCCGCTTTTTCAAGAAAGATAGCCAGGGATATGTGTTGGTAAGTAGTGACGGAAAATATGAAATGGAGGATGGTGATCCGGTGTATCTAGGCAAGACTGCTCCCGACTTCAACATGGGATGGAATAATGCTATTTCTTATAAAGGGTTCGGACTCAGCTTCCTGATTAATGGACGTTTTGGAGGTGTGGTAACATCTTCAACAGAAGCAATTCTCGACCGCTACGGAGTGTCTCAGCGCACAGCCGATGCACGAGAGTCGGAAGGTGCATTATTCCCGGGACAAGGACGGGTAGATGCTAAGACATATTACCAAATGATTGGTACAGGTAACTATCAGACCTCAGGCTACTATGTATACAGCGCAACCAACATACGGCTACAGGAACTTACATTCAGTTATACTATGCCTAACAAATGGTTTGGTAATGTACTGAAAGATGTATCGGTTTCTTTCATTGCCAACAATCCATGGATGCTGTACTGCAAAGCTCCGTTCGATCCGGAACTGACTCCTTCTACAGCAACTTATGGACAAGGAAATGACTACTTTATGCAACCAAGCGTACGCAGCTTCGGTTTTGGATTGAAATTTAAACTTTAACAGATTCATTACATTATGAAAAGAATAAAACAATATAAATTTTTTGCCGTTGCTTTCGCCATTTTGGCACTAGCATCGTGTAATTATGAAGAGATTAACACCAATCCCTTCGAGATGACTGACGGAGAAGGTGTTATGGATGGTATCGTTGTGGGAGGATACATCACGGCTATGCAGAAATCTGTGTTTCCTACTGGAACGCAGGCTGATGATACAGGTCCGGTTAATGCATATCAAACCGCATACAATCTGTCTGCTGATGCATGGAGCGGCTATATTGGAATAAACAACACCTTTGAGGGAGGGAATTGTCACCTGAATTACGTGATAGTCAATAGCTGGGTTTCAACAACTTTTTCTAACTCCTATACTAATTTGCTTGACCCTTGGAAGAAGCTGACAGCTTCAGCCAAAGAGAATGATACTCCTGAAATAGCTGCTTTGGCGCAGATCCTGAAGATTTCAGGATGGCATAAAGTGCTGGAAAGCTTCGGCCCGATTCCCTATACGGCTGCCGGAAAGGGGGCTATAGACGTTCCTTTCGACTCGGAAGAAACGGTTTATACGGAAATGCTCAAGGATTTGGCAGGAGCAGTAGAGGTGTTGACTCCGAAAGCGGTAAACAACGTAAAGGTGATGTCAGATTATGACTTGGTATTCAACGGTGATGTAACCAAATGGGTGAAATATGCCAACTCGCTGATGCTTCGTCTGGCAATACGTCTTCGTAGCGTTAAACCGGAATTGGCAAAACAGTATGCCAAACAAGCTGTAGAACATTCCATCGGTGTGATGACCGAAGCAGGTGATGCAGCTGGTGCTGGCCCGGGCCCGGTAATCGCTCTTCGTAACCCGCTGTACTGGATAGCTGATAATTACAATGATGCACGTGTAGGTACATCCATACTCGCTTACTTGATGGGATATAAAGATCCTCGTCTGAGCGCATATTGCGAGCCTGCCAATAGCCAATGTACGGTTGCAGTAACAGCTTTTGATAATAATAAGTATCAAGGTGTTCCTCTTGGTCATACTAATACTCGTTCGAAGGATACAGATCCAACGGATAGCTACTACTTTTATTCCAAACCGAAAATTCAGGGAAATACTCCACTGTACTGGATGCGTGCATCCGAAGTGTACTTCTTGCGTGCTGAAGCTGCCTTGTTTTGGGGTACGGAATACGGAAAAGGTGATCCCGAAACACTTTACAAACAAGGTATAGAAACTTCATTCCAGGAAAACGGTGCGACAGGTTCCGTAGATACCTATATGGCTTCCGGCAACAAGCCTGCTGCAAATAAAGTCACCAGTAGCAAGTTTGGTTTCGACTATCAAGCTCCCAGCCAAGCTACCGCCAAGTTTGAAGGAACCCAGGAACAGAAACTGGAGAAGATTATCATTCAGAAGTACATTGCTCTGTACCCTAACGGTCAGGAGGCATGGACGGAATTCAGACGTACCGGTTATCCCAAATTGAATCCTATTATATCAGGAGGAAATCACAATTCAACTCAGATCACTGCAGCCAGAGGTATGCGTCGTATGACTTATCCGAACAGCTTTAATGGAACGGGTCAATCTCATGAGATTTATCTAGATGCAGTGCAAAAACTTGGTGGAGTAGACAATGCTGCAACCGATTTGTGGTGGGCTAAGAAAAACTAATAATCGTACGGACTTTTTCCATATGAAAAACTTTAAACTAAAACAAAATCTTGATACATAAATAAATATGAAAGCATTAAGAAAACTATTATATTTCCTTTCTCTAGCAGGGTTGATGACAACAACCTCCTGTACTGATGTGGAGAATATGGAAGTGGAGCATATCGGAGGCTATAACACGCTGGGTGATGGTGAATATTATGCCAACTTGCGTGCCTATAAGGCAACCGCTTGGAACTACGGACGTCCCGTAGCTTTTGGATGGTACTCCAACTGGTCTCCTGCCGGAGCTTATCGAAGAGGATATCTGACCTCCATGCCAGATAGTATGGACATTGTTTCTATGTGGAGTGGTGCTCCCGGACGCTACGAGATTACTCCCGAACAGAAAGCAGATAAAGAATTTGTGCAAAAAGTGAAAGGTACGAAGTTGTTGCAAGTGAGTCTACTTTCGTATATCGGTAAAGGAGCAACTCCGGGATCGGTATATGCTGATGCGGAAAAGCAGGCAGAGGCAGAAGGTTGGACTGATAAACAATTAGAAGAAGCTAAAAAGCAAGCTCGCTGGAAATACTGGGGATTTGAAGGTCAATTCGAAAGTGAAAATCACTATCAATGTCTGGCTAAGTTTGCCAAGGCCCTCTGTGACTCTCTATACGCAAACGAATGGGACGGTTACGATGTTGACTGGGAAATTGGAAGCGGTGTATTCGATATGGACGGAACATTGAGTGCTAATAAACATTTGATTTATTTGGTCAAGGAGATGAATAATTACATTGGTCCGAAGAGCGACCCAGAAGGCAAAGGACATAAGATGATTTGTATTGATGGTAGTATCGGTGGTCTTACCAGAGAATTGGATGAGTATGTCGATTATTGGATTATACAGAGTTATGGTTCTTCCAGACCTGGTCTTGAAGGTTATGGAGTTGATCCTAAGAAAATAATTTGCACAGAAAATTTCGAAGCCTACGCTCCTACCGGTGGAGGACTGTTGAGTCAGGCTGCTACTATGCCATCAAAAGGCTATAAAGGCGGAGTGGGGGCTTATCGCTTCGAAAAAGACTATGACAATACACCTGATTACAAGTTTATGCGTCAGGCTATTCAGATAAACCAGCAGGTTTTCAATGAATGGAAAGCTAAACAAAATGAGGCAGAAAATAAGCCGCAAGAATAGGCCAATTTGTAAATTAGTAAAACTGAAGAATTATGAATAAACATATATTCAATTATTTGATATTAGGAGGTATAGCACTGCTGCTGGGTGCTTGCAACGACAGTGAAAGTAAGCTGCTGGAACCTAAGGTTTATTTCGAAAGTAAGGAATATAATCTCTCTGTGGAAGATGATGATGTACTGACTTTTGACTTGACCTCAAGACTTTCTACCATGACCTCTTCGCAGGTTGATGTATCGTATACCATAGCTGATCCAAGCGTAGTGGACGAATACAATGCGAAGTATGGAACAGTTTACGAGATGTTTGATGCATCAAACGTAAAAATGAGTAGTACAACTTCAGCAATCCCAAGTGGAAAGTTGTATGCGGATAACGTAAAAATGGAGCTTTCCAGTCTGAAAACATTGAAAGAGGGAAAATCGTATGTTTTGCCAGTGCGTGTACAGTCGGCTTCTGTTCCGACTCTTTCCGGGACAAGCATTGCATATTTCTTTCTCTCTAAACCGATAAAGATTACCAAGGTTGGAAAATTTAGTAATACGTACATTTCAATCAAATACCCGGTCGGAACTTATTTCTCATCGTTCACTTACGAAGCGCTGATTTATGTCAATAGCTTTGCTAGTAACAATACAATTATGGGAACTGAAGGTGTGATGATTTTCCGTATTGGTGATGCACCTGGTGTTCCTAAAGATGTTTTGGAAGCTGCAGGAACACAGAACTATCATACTACGGAAGCGTTGAAGACAGGCCGTTGGTATCATGTAGCTTTGACTTACGATCAACCTTCGGGAAAAACGGTTATTTATGTCAATGGTTCGAAATGGGCTGGATCAGATTGGGGCCTTCCTGGTTTCGATCCGAATTCGGATGTCGGTTTCAATATCGGTAGGATTCCGAAATTCCCATGGGGAGAACGTCCGTTGAATGGTAAGATGAGTGAAGTCCGTGTTTGGAGTGTAGCTCGTACTGAAAATCAGCTTAAGCAGAATATGCTGGGCGTTGATCCGGCATCGGATGGTCTGGTACTCTATTATAAACTGGACGGATCAGAAACTCAAGAAGGTGGAGTCATTAAAGACGCTACCGGTCGTTTAAACGGTACAACTAGTGGGGTAACAATTGAAACATTGCCAACTCCGATAGCTATTAATTAACGACAAACATCAGTTTATGAAATAATAACCGATTTGAATCAATCAGCATAAAATAATAGCTGAACTTGAATAAACTAGGATTAGTTTTTTAGGTAAAAAAGAGAAGGGAACCTGCGAATCAAGTAATACTTATTCGCAGGTTTTTCATTTTTAATTCAACCGCCTTGCTTATATCATAATGTCAAGGAGATTCCGTTTGACTTTCCGAATTGGTCTAAAAAAGAACAAAATTGTCCGATAAAAGGAGTGAAGGAGACAAACTCAATATTTTTATTTATGTTTGTTTCATGAAGAAGTTACTATTTATCCTGTTTATATCTTTTGTGTCTATCGGATTAGCTCATTCGCAGTTTGCTATCCGGCAGCAGGTTGCTACTCCAAGAGCGGCAGACTCACTGGATATTTCTTTTTATTCTCAAAAGAAAGGATTGCGGGCAGCAACGATGACATTCGGCATTAACATGGGAGTATGGGCATTCGATCGCTATATTCGGAAAGCAGATTTTGCCTATATTGACTTTCATACAATTAAGGACAATATTAAGCACGGCTTCGTTTGGGATAATGATGCAATGGGAACAAACATGTTTATGCATCCTTATCATGGCAGTTTGTATTTTAATTCAGCCCGGTCAAATGGATATAATTATTGGCAATCCGGGTTATATGCTTTTGGAGGAAGTTTTATGTGGGAGATGTTCATGGAAAACGAATATCCATCTACCAATGATATTATAGCAACACCAATTGGAGGGATGGCGCTGGGAGAAGTGTTCTACCGTGCGTCCGACTTAATCCTTGATGACAGGAAAACAGGAGCATCCCGTTTCGGGTTAGAGTTTGCTTCGTTTGTCGTTTCTCCTATGCGTGGACTCACTCGTATTATAAATGGAGATGCATGGAGAAAGCGTTCCGCTTCCGGTAAGCAATTCGGAGTGCCCGATGTCAGTGTTGATATTTCCGCAGGAGTGAGAGCACTTGAGCTGCAAGATGAAATCTTCGATAAAGGAGTTGGGTTTGCATCCGAGATTGATGTAGAGTATGGAGATCGTTTTGATGCGGATAATAGAAGACCTTATGATTATTTCTCCGTAAGAGCAAAGTTGAACATACAAGCTTCACAACCAGTGTTGGGACAATTCAATATCGTTGGCCGTCTTGCGGGTAAGGAGTTGGTTGATAACCGGAAACATTATTTGAGTCTGGGGCTTTATCAGCATTTTGATTATTATGATTCGGATACAATATCCAGTGTGTCGGCTAAGACTTCTTATAAATTTTGTACACCAGCCTCTTTTGGAGGTGGACTGATTTATAAAAGAAAAAGTGGAAAGCGTTGGGACATAGATGGATATGCTCATCTCAATGCCATCCTTCTGGGCGGTGCACTTAGTGACTATTATAGGGTGGAGGAGCGTAATTATAATCTGGCAAGCGGCTATAGTACAAAAGTAGGCTTTAATTTAATCTATAAGAAAGATAAGTTCTCGATATCTACTACTTATGATGTCTACCACATGTTCACTTGGAAAGGCTATCCACAAGATATGGATTGGGAACATTATAACTCAAAAACGCTGAATGCACAGGGAGATCGTTCAATGGCAATTCTTCATGCAACAGGGCTGCGGTTGGATATCAAACTGCGAAAAGGATTGTATCTCACTGGAGATTATATGAATTATACCCGTCATACGCGGTATAAACATTATGAGAATGTTTTTTCCAGTACCTCAGAAGGAAGATTAATGCTGACGTGCAAATTATAATCAGGGCATTTCTTTTCTTCTTTATAAGAAAAAGGTATTTTAGCCAAATTTAAATTTTCTCTAAAAAGTTTTCTTATTATAAGTAAAATGCATTCCTTTGCAACATTTAATACTTATGGATATACTGGCGAATGGCTCAAATCAACTTCAACTCGATATATACTGCTTATTATAGGAAAGCCTTCCTATTTACCTTGTCCTATGTCCATAATGACTTAGTAGCAGAAGATATTGTATCAGAAGCCATTATCCATTTATGGGAACTAAGTAAAGAACGGGAAATCCCAAGTGTTGAAGCGATCTTAATTACTTATATTCGCAGCAAATCACTCAATTACCTGAAACATATACAAGCACAGGAGAATGTTTTTCAAACTTTGCTTGATAAGGGACAGCGTGAATTGGAAATTCGTATATCAACATTGGAAGCCTGTGACCCGAAGGAAATATTATCAGAAGAATTACGGGCAAAAGTGCACGCATTACTGGAGAGTATGCCGGAAAAAACTCGTACAGCTTTCATCCGCGATCGCCTGGATGGAAAATCCCATAAAGAAATAGCCGAAGAACTGGGCATTAGTGTAAAAGGAGTAGAATATCATATCAGCAGAGCAGTTAAAATACTGCGTGATAATCTAAAAGATTATGCTCCATTCCTTTTCTTTTTCATCTGAAAAGAAGGAAAATACCGCCTTGCTTGCTATTTTTTTAAGCAATAACAAAAAAAATCACATTTCTTACTAGGGAATCTCTTTAGTGAGTGGTATTCTTAATGAAAGGGGAATAATACCCCTATTCTCATTACTCATAAATTATTTATTATATGGATAAGGAATTACTATTAAAATATATTGCAGGCAAGGCATCCCAAAAAGAAAAGGAAGACGTTGCTACATGGATTGATGCAGATGCAGCCAATCTTAAAGAATTCATTTCTCTTCGTAAGAGTTATGATGCATTCATCTGGCAAGACACAGGCGCATTCTCAAAGAAGACAAAAAAGACAATTTCATTGCATCCTGTTACACAACGAGTCTTGCGGATTGCGGCAGTGTTTGTTGTAGCTTTCGGATTAAGTTATGCAATGATACAGGTTCTCCAAAAAGAGGATATAGAAATGCAGACTGTTTACGTGCCAGCCGGACAACGTACATTGGTGACACTTGCTGACGGAACTACAGTATGGGTAAATGGAAAAAGTACATTGACTTTCCCGAGCCATTTTTCTTCCCGTACACGTACTGTGGAACTTGATGGAGAAGCCTATTTTGATGTCCGGAAAAATCCGGAAAAACAGTTTATAGTCTCTACCGCTCACCAGTCTGCCATAAAAGTTCTGGGTACAAAATTCAATGTAAAGGCATACAAAGAAGCAGATGAGGTAATTACTACTTTAGTTGAAGGGAAAGTTAATTTTGAATTCAACAACGCCAGTCAACAACCTCAGTATATTGTGATGGCTCCGGGACAGAAGCTGGTTTATTATTCCCAGAATGGAAAGACGGAGCTCTATACGACTTCCGGCGAGAGAGAACTTTCATGGAAAGATGGCAAAATCATTTTCCGTCAAACGTCATTACGGGATGCACTGGATATCTTGGCAGATAGATACAATGCCGAATTTGTCATACAGGAGAGTGTGCCTCATGACGACTCATTCTCCGGAACATTTACCAACCGGAATCTGGAACAGGTACTTAACTTTATCAGTGCCTCCTCGAAAGTTCATTGGCGTTATCTGAATAATAACGCAGATGCCGGTAAAGAGAAAATAAAGATAGAGATATTTATTTAGTACTAAAAGATAAAAACCTTAATTCCCAAAAACTTATTGCCATGAAAAACAAAGATCCCTAGCAACCAAAAAAAATACGGGATGATATTGGCCGTATCCTCCCGTATGAGCTTCAGTAATTGTGAACCTACTTGTTTCCCGACAAGTATAACTACCAATTTTCTAATTAAACTCGTTACAAATTTATGCAAAATTATTGTATCGTCCAATTTCTTGGAGGATTAAAGTCTATTAGACGAACCTTAAAGGAAATATCATTGGCTATGAAATTACTATTTATACTCCTTATCTGTTCAGCCGGATTAGCGTATGCATCAGATGGCTATGCGCAAAAAACTTCTATTACTTTACGAGTTAACGATTGTACTATAGAAGAGGTGCTGCACAAGATTGAACGTGAATCTGGATTCAGCTTTTTTATAAATAGCAAGAATCTTAACCTTAATCGCCGGGTATCGGTTTCAGCTTCCGAGAAGAATATTTTTCAGGTGTTGGAACAGGTCTTTGCAGGTACAAATGTCGAATATAAAATATTGGATAATAAGATTGTACTGACGGCTAAAGAAACGAAACTAACTCAACAAAAAACAAAACCCGTTGCAGGTACGGTAAAAGACAAGAATGGCGAACCGCTGATTGGGGTCTCTATTATGGAGAAAGGAACCACTAACGGAACAGTGACCGATCTTGACGGAAACTATACATTGACCCCACAGACTGCCAGCCCGGTATTATTATTCTCGTATGTGGGTTATCAAAAAAAGGAATTACCCGTCTCCGGTCCGGTATTGAATGTCACCTTGGAAGATGATTCGCAAGTGTTGAACGAAGTGGTGGTTACCGCTCTCGGTATTCGTAAAGAGGCGAAAGCACTGTCTTATAATGTCCAAGAAGTTTCTGCCAGTGAAATTGTCGGTGTCAAGGATGCCAATTTCGTAAATAGCTTGTCCGGTAAGATAGCAGGTGTTGTCATAAATTCCAGCTCATCCGGTATCGGTGGTGGAGCTAAGGTGGTGATGCGTGGTGCGAAATCTCTTTCCGGAAATAATAACGCCCTGTATGTAATCGATGGTATTCCGATGCCTTCGTTGGAAACAACACAACCGGACGACTTTATGACCGGTATGGGCCAATCCGGTGATGGTGCTTCCATGATTAACCCCGAAGATATTGAAACTATGTCTGTGTTGAGTGGTGCTGCCGCTTCCGCACTCTATGGTAGTGATGCCGCCAATGGTGTTATCATGATTACCACAAAGAAAGGATCGAAAGATAAGCTTCGTGTCAACTATGCCAATAATACCTCATTCTTCAATCCGTTTGTAACTCCGGAATTTCAAAACACTTATGGTGCGACTACGGGAGAAATAAGAAGCTGGGGACAGAAATTGGGACAAGCCAGCAGTTACGACCCGTTGGACTTCTATCAGACTGGATGGAACGAAACCAACTCTTTGACCATCAGTAATGGTAATGAGAAGAACCAGATATTCCTTTCTATGGCTGCTACCAATGCGGCAGGTATTGTTCCGAACAATACGTTGGATCGCTACAATTTCACTATCCGTAATACGACTAGCATGCTCAATGATCGTCTGCGTCTCGACCTAAGCGCAAGCTATATGAATGTGCGTGAACAGAACATGGTGTCACAGGGACAGTATTTCAATCCGATTGTTCCTATCTATCTGATGTCGCCGAGCTATAGTTTGGAAATGCTTCAGCAGTTTGAAATGTACAACGAAGCCCGTAACTTCAAAACACAATACTGGCCTTGGGGTAATCAGGGTATTGCCATGCAGAACCCCTATTGGATTGTCAATCGCGACAATTTTATCAATCACAAGAACCGTTTCCTCATGAGTGGAGGTTTGAGTTTCGAAATTATGAAAGGCATTACATTAGGTGCACGTGCCAAAATGGATTATACGTCGGCTCTGTACGAAAAGAAATACGCTGCATCTACCGATAATATTTTCTGCCAGAAATTTGGAGGATATTATAAAGGTGATGCATCCACTCGTCAACTTTATGGCGATGTGATGCTGAATATCGACAAATATTTCGGCGACTTCTCACTGACCGCTACACTAGGTACCAGTATTCAGGATGTCAACTACCAGTATTATGATGTGGGAGGTAGCTTGAATTCTGTGGCAGACGGATTTACAATGCTCAACCTGATGCAGTCTGCCGTGAAATTCCAGCAGGATGGTTATCATGACCAGACGCAATCCATCTTTGCTACAGCACAGCTGGGTTGGAAGAGCAAACTCTACTTGGACGTAACAGGACGTGTTGACTGGTCGTCTGCTTTGGCATGGACCGATACGAAGTCGGTTGCTTATCCGTCAGTGGGTGTTTCTGCTATCTTGACAGAGTTACTACCCATCAAGAACAATGTGCTTACCTTCTTGAAGGTACGCGGCTCATACAGTGAGGTAGGTAATGCCCCTACACGTTACATTGCTTATCAGACTTACCCATACGAATCGGCTTCTCCCGTCACGGCTACCACATATCCCAATACGGATATCAAGCCGGAGCGTACCAAGGCTTGGGAAGTCGGTTTGCAGTCTCATCTTTGGAATGATAGATTGGAACTGAACGTTTCTCTCTATAAGACATCTACTTACAACCAATTATTCAACCCATCAATTTCCGCTTCTTCCGGTTATTCTTCTATTTATATCAATGGCGGACAAGTGGATAACAAGGGTATCGAAGCAAGCCTGACATTAAACCAGCCGCTCGGACCGGTAAAATGGAACTCTACCTTTACTTATACCATCAATCGCAATAAGATTAAAAAACTGTTGAAACCGACTACTTTATCGAGTGGAGAAGTTGTCAAACAGGATATGATGGATTTGGGCGGATTGGAAATTGTGAATTCGCGTCTCTTTGAAGGTGGCTCTATTGGTGACTTGTACGTGACTGCACTTCGCACCGACTCCCATGGGTATATTGACGTAGACTATGTCAACAATACAGTAGCTATAGACAACAAGGCGGGCGAACGCCAGGACGGATGGATTTATGCCGGTAACTCGCAAGCTAAGTATATGATGGGATGGCGCAACTCATTCTCATGGAAGGGTTTGACATTGAGCTGTCTGGTAAATGCACGTATTGGTGGTATTGTTGTCTCACAGACACAGGCGATGATGGATGCTTACGGCGTTTCTACAGCTACTGCTGAGGCACGCGACTTGGGCTATGTGCTGATTGACGGTTATAAAGTACCCGCTGTACAGAAGTATTATAGTACTGTAGGAAGTGGTGTCGGCTCTATGTATGTTTATAGTGCGACAAACGTTCGCCTTGCAGAGTTGTCTCTCGGTTATAATATCCCTGTTCAGAAGTGGGTTCCTTGGATACAGGGCATGAATGTAGCCTTCACGGGACGTAACCTGCTAATGTTCTATTGCAAAGCTCCTTTTGACCCTGAACTGACGGCAAGTACAGGCACGCATTTCAGCGGAATGGACTACTTTATGTTGCCGAGCTTACGCAATTTAGGTTTCTCTGTTAAACTCAATTTCTAAAGAATCGATAAGATGAAACATATATTAAAATGCATGAAAGTGTTCAATGGTGTGTTGCTTGCCGGAGGCTTGTTGTTTACCGCTTGTACCGACCATTATGAAAGTTGGAATATCAATCCGAATGAAGTGACTCCCGAGCAGATGGAACGCGATAATCTCCTGACGGGAGCCTATTTCACGCAGATGGAAAGAGGTATTTTCGTAGTAGGTAAAGACAAAGGTGGCTTGTTTGAGGAGACTCAAATGCTGACCGGTGATATTTTTGCCAGCTACTGTGCTCCTATTAAAACATGGAACTATGCCGGAGAGCAGGACAACGATTGTTACAAACTCTATCCGCAGTGGTACAACTCTCCGTTTAGCACCGCTTATACAGAGGTGATGCAGCCATGGCGGAAAGTCGTGGATTGTACTAGTGGAACGTCCCCCGCACGCGCTATGGCTACTATTGTCAAGGTGTTCGGTATGAGTCGTATTACGGATAAGTATGGCCCCATCCCTTATTCAAAGTTTGGTACCGGCATTCAAGTAGCCTACGATAGCCAAAAGGATGTATATTATCGTTTCTTTGAAGAATTGTCAAATGCCATTGAGGTGCTCACCAGCTACAATAGTCGTACTTCCGAGCCTTACTTGGAAGACTATGACTATATTTACAATGGTAATGTGGCGAATTGGATAAAGTTTGCTAATACTCTCCGTCTCCGTCTGGCAATGCGTATTTCTTATGTGGATCAGACAAAGGCCCTGGATGAAGCTAAAGCAGCAATAGATCATACTATCGGGTTAATGACTTCCGTTAGTGACAATGCCGTTTTGAAACAGTCTGTATCCTTCTCTTTCATTAATGAGTGGTGGGAAGCATTTGAAAGTTTCAATGATTTTCGAATGAGTGCCACTATGGATTGTTATTTGAAAGGCTTACAGGATCCGCGTTTGGCATCTTACTTCAAGGTTGCGAAGAAAGATGGAGCATATCATGGAGTCCGTAATGGACAAACCAGCCGTAGTCAGGGAACTTTGTCTGAAGCAGCGTCTAGCATGAACGTAGGACAGGCTAGCTCTATCCTCTGGATGGATGCCGCTGAAACATATTTCCTTTTGGCTGAAGCTAAACTGCGTTTAAACTTGGGAGATAAGACTGTGAAGGAATATTACGAAGAAGGTGTGAAGACCTCTTTTTCTTCCAAAGGTGCTTCCGGTGCGGAGAGTTATCTTGATAATGATGTAAATGTACCATCAACTTCATTCATTGATCCGACAAACGGACGTAATACCGATGTAAGTCGTATGGTTTCGACTTTGACAGTGAAGTGGGATGAATCGGCTTCTCCTGATAAGAAACTCGAGCGCATTATGGTGCAGAAATGGATTGCTCTTTTCCCGGACGGACAAGAAGCGTGGAGCGAGATGCGGCGTACTGGTTATCCCGGCATTGTGACTATCAACACAAATGCTTCCGGTGGAGAAGTTGCTACTGGAGAGCTCATCAGCCGTTTGAAGTTCCCTACGAAGGAATATTCTGACAATGGCGAGAACACACAAGCTGCTGTTTCCCTGTTGAAAGGCACGGATATTGCCGGCACACGTCTTTGGTGGGATGTGAAAAGGTAATCAGATATATAATGTAGAACAATCTAACTAAGTAATCAGAATATGAAAACAATGAAATACATATTGGCCGCACTGACTGTGGGCGGTATGATGGCCTCATGTAATACAGACATTGAGTCGTTGACCATTCAGCGACCGCTGACTTACGACGACCAATACTACCAGAACTTACGCGACTACAAAGCGAGCGAGCACGAAATTGCTTTCGGATGGTTTGCGCAGTATGGAGCGCAGAACTCTGCCGCTGTTCGTTTTATGGGATTACCTGACAGCCTTGATATTTGCTCTATGTGGGGTGGCATTCCGGCAACAGAAAATACGGAGATTTGGGAAGAAATCCGCTTCGTGCAGAAAGTGAAAGGAACCAAGATGCTTTGTGTGGCAATCACCCGTATCGATGCGGAAACAGATGACCATGCTTTCAAGCAGGCTTACAATGAAGCGAAGGCAATGCCGAGTGGCGAAGAACGGACTGCCGCACTTAATCGTTCTTTTGAGATGTATGCCGAATATTTCCTCGATCAGGTATTTCTGAACGATCTCGACGGTTTTGATGCGGACTATGAGCCGGAAGGTGACTTCTTGAGTGGCTCTAACTTTGAATATTTTTACAAACACATGGCAAAGTACATGGGACCGAATCCGGACATCACTAAGGAAGAACGTTTACAGCTCATCGAAGAACGCTATGGCAAAGAAATCGCTTCACAGGAAGGTATCTGTGATAAAATGCTTAATATCGACCAGACCAGTACCAGCATGACTAGCCTTATCCCGTATAGTAACTATTGCTTCCTTCAAGCTTATGGCGGTGGTACGGGAGCAGGCGGATGGCCTGATGAAAAAGTGGTGTACTGTTGCAATATGGGTGATAACTGGCAGGGAGATATGCAGTCTATGTACAACCAGGCACGCTACAAGCCCGCGAATGGTAAACGTAAAGGTGGCTTTGGCGCATTCTTTATCCATCGTGACTATAATGTACATGAATGCAACCCTGAACCTTACTATCGGTTCCGTCAGTGTATTCAAATACAGAATCCGGCTATCCATTAATTAACCTTTTAATGAAAGATGACAATGAAAAGTAGAAAAAATCTATTTTATATAGGTATGTTCGCCCTCTGTGGCATCGGTCTTGCCGCTTGTGGTGACGATGAGGCTTATGATGTTTATGGCGATCCATTTAACCGGGTATATATACAAGGTGGTTCCAATACATATAAGATCGTGCAGACTCCTATTAGTACAGTCAGCAATTTGGATTTTAAATGGCCGGCAAAATGCTCGAAGAAAGCAGACGGTACCATTAAAGTGGTAGTAGAAGTGGATAACTCTCTGATTTCTGCCTATAATGAAGAACATGGTACCGTGTTTGAAGCTATGCCCGCCGGAGCCATCGTACTGGAAAATGCCGAGATGACTATCCCTGCCGGGGAAAGAGTGGTTGCTGATACTGTGCGTGTAAGACTGACGGATGACTCTAATGTACTTTCCACTCTAAAGAGTGAAAAAGGATATATTATTCCTTTACGTCTGGTATCGGCAGAAGGAGCTAATTCACAGTTGAGCACTAATATGATAGAACCAACCTTTTTGACTATCACTGTTACAGAGGATAATATGAATCATGAGGCTACCGAATATACCGGAACCGGAACATTGGTTGCTGACCAGTCTGGATGGATTGCTACAACTAATGGAACGGTGGAAACATGGTATGATCCTATTGAATCAATCTTTGATGGGGATTATCAGACCGGTTGTTATATTACGCAAAGTTCCGGAGAACTTCAATTGGATGTAGACATGGGTAAAGCATACTCCTTTGAGGGTATCAAAATGACATATAATGGATATGATAGTTCTACTTGGGATTATGCAGAGGTAGGAGCATTTACTTCCGGTATGACTGTTAGTACCAGTGATAACGGCACGGATTGGAAGTTGCAAGGTGAAATAGATCGTAGTACTGCGGCTTGTGTTTTTTATGCTCCCTTGACTGCCCGTTATATTCGGATTTCTGTACCCAATACCGGAGGTTGGTATGGTGCGACTTTAGAATGTGGCGTATTTAATGTTTATGCTAAATAATAATTAAAACCATGAAGAAATATACACTTTTATCTTTATTGGCTTTGTTGCTCTGTGTATCAGGCTGCAAGACCGAACCGGATTACAGTGATGCCGTTTACATGACCGGTACGCTGACTTCATCGAACGTAAAATTCCTGGTTGAGGGACAGTCTACTTTAGGATTGACCGTGACCTCCACCGATAAAGCGGAAACAGACGTGACGGTAGGCGTACAGGTGGCTCCTCAATTACTGGAATCTTTCAACTCTTCTACCGGTCGTAACTGTCAAATGCCTCCTGAAGGCAGCTATAGTTTTGAAGGTGGTGAAGTGATAATTCCAGCCGGACAAAACCAGTCTACACAAATCAAAGTGACTGCTGATTCCGAGAAATTACAGGAAGGTGTATCTTACTGTCTTCCCGTAACTATAACTTCCGTTTCAAACAGTGATCTGAAAGTTATGGAGAGTTCCCGCACTGCTTATGTCATGCTCACCAAAGTGATTGAAATTAAAGCCGCCTATTTGGCACGCCGGGGATATTTCAATATTCCTTCGTTTGGTGATCAGGAAAATAGTCCGGTGAAAGCACTCGGGCAGATGACATTGGAAATGAAAGTGCTTCCTAAGTCTTTCCCGGTTGGGCAGGAAAAGAGTGCCAGTGGCATTAGTTCATTATGCGGATGCGAAGAAAACTTCCTCTTCCGTTTTGGTGACGGCGCCGGTAATCCTGTGAATAAGTTGCAGTTCGTGAAAGGTTCCATCGGTACAGCATCTCATCCCGATAAGAAAGATCACTATGAATCGTGGGTAGAAAAGGAATTTCCTACCGGACATTGGTTGCACTTTGCTGCTGTATACGACGGTCAGTATCTCCGTCTTTATTTGGACGGTGAGCAAATCCATTTCGTAGAGACCAAGAATGGTGGAACTATTAATTTGAGTATGGCTTATGATGGTCATACATGGAATGATGCATTCTCCATTGGCCGTTCAGCAGGTAATGCCCGTTTCTTTGATGGTTACATAAGCGAATGTCGCGTATGGAATGTGGCACGTACATCGGCACAGATTGAAGATGGTGTTTGTTATGTGGACCCCACTAGCGAAGGACTTGTTGCTTACTGGCGTTTTGATGGCGAAACGCAGGATGATGGTACGGTGCTTGATATGACAGGTCATGGTCACAATGCAGTGCCCGGTGGAACTATCACCTATGTAGACAACCAGAAATGTCCGTTCTAAAAGAGGTAAAATAGAGGTTGTTCTTTAGTACGATGAAGTCTGCTGTCGAATCGGTTTTGCTGCAAGGTATTACGAGGGGATGGCAGACTTCTCTTTTAAATAGCTAAGTTTATAAAAAATAGTTATGCTAAATAGAATCAGTAAATCATTATTGCTTACGGCTATGATGACAGGAGTTTCTTATTCCTTTGCACAGCAGCTTCCGGCAGTAGCCTATAAAAATCCGACTTTACCCGTAGAAACAAGAGTTGCGGATTTACTATCCCGTATGACATTAGAAGAGAAAGTCGGTCAACTCCTTTGTCCTTTGGGTTGGGAGATGTATGAAATCAAAGGTAACGATGTGCTCCCTTCTGATAAATTCAAGCAACTTATAAAAGACAGAAATGCCGGAATGCTATGGGCAACCTATCGTGCCGATCCGTGGACAAAGAAAACATTAGCAACCGGGCTGAATCCCGTATTGGCTGCAAAGGCAGGAAATGCCTTACAGAAGTATGTGATGGAGAATACCCGTTTGGGGATCCCCTTATTCCTGGCAGAAGAAGCGCCGCACGGCCACATGGCGATTGGTGCAACCGTTTTTCCTACCGGAATTGGGATGGCTGCAACTTGGTCACCCCAACTGATAAATGAGGTAGGTGAAGCAATCGGCAAAGAGATACGTCTTCAAGGCGGACATATCAGCTATGGACCTGTGCTTGATTTGGCCCGTGATCCCCGTTGGTCTCGCGTGGAAGAAACTTTTGGTGAAGACCCTGTATTGACGGGTGAAATAGGAAAAGCGATGGTGGCAGGATTAGGTGGCGGTGATTTGTCACGTCCATACAGCACGCTGGCTACCCTCAAACACTTCCTCGCTTACGGTATCTCGGAAAGCGGACAGAACGGGAATCCCTCTTTTGCAGGTATACGTGAACTGCATGAAAACTTTCTGCCACCATTTAGACAAGCTATCAATGCCGGAGCATTATCCGTAATGACTTCGTATAATTCGATGGACGGTATTCCTTGTACAGCCAATCATTATCTCCTGACCGAACTTCTACGGGATGAATGGAAGTTTAAAGGGTTTGTTGTTTCCGATCTATACAGTATCGAAGGCATTCATCAAAGCCATTTTGTTGCTTCTACAATGAAAGAGGCGGCTGTAATGGCCTTATCTGCCGGAGTCGATATTGATCTGGGAGGCGATGCCTATATGAATCTTATGGATGCGGTGAACCGGAAGGAAATAAGTAAAGAAATCCTTGATGCAGCCGTGAGTCGTGTACTTCGATTAAAATTCGAAATGGGATTGTTTGAAAATCCTTATGTGGATCCCGGAAAAGCGAAGAAAGAAGTTCGTAGCAAAGAATACGTTACTCTGGCACGCCAAGTGGCACAAGCTTCGATCACCTTATTGAAAAATGAACACTCGCTGCTTCCATTAGACAGGAGTATGAAAGTTGCACTGATCGGACCTAATGCTGATAACCGCTATAATATGTTAGGAGATTACACCGCTCCGCAGGAAGAAGAAAATGTAAAGACCGTATTGGATGGAATCAGAGCAAAACTTTCTTCCTCACAGGTGGAATATGTGAAAGGCTGTTCCATTCGTGATACCGTGACGTCTGATATTGAACAAGCCGTTGCAGCCGCCCAGCGTTCCGAAGTCGTTATTGCTGTGGTAGGAGGCTCCAGTGCCCGTGATTTCAAAACCAGTTATAAAGAAACAGGTGCGGCCATTGCTGATAAAAAGACAATCAGCGATATGGAATGTGGTGAAGGCTTCGACCGTGCAACGCTTTCTTTATTAGGAAAACAACAGGAATTACTCAAAGCCTTGAAAGCTACCGGAAAACCATTAATAGTAGTTTACATTGAAGGGCGTCCTTTGGATAAAAACTGGGCATCAGAAAATGCAGATGCACTGCTGACCGCCTATTACCCGGGACAAGAAGGGGGGAATGCCATTGCTGATGTTTTATTCGGTGAATTTAATCCGGCAGGACGATTACCATTCTCTGTGCCCCGTTCCGTCGGACAGGTTCCGGTATACTATAATAAGAAAGCTCCCCAAAGCCATGACTATGTAGAAATGTCAGCTTCTCCGCTTTATTCTTTCGGATATGGCTTGAGCTATACCACATTTGAATATTCAGATTTACATCTGTCAGCTCTGACACCATACTCTTTCGAAGTTTCATGCAAAATCCGGAACACCGGAAAGTACGATGGTGAAGAAGTTGTTCAACTTTATTTGAGAGATGAATATGCTTCAGTAGTGCAACCGTTGAAGCAATTGAAACATTTTGCACGCTTCTATTTGAAGTGTGGAGAAGAACAGGAAGTGAAGTTTATTTTGTCCGAAGAGGATTTTGCACTTGTCGATCGGAATTTGAAAAGGGTGGTAGAACCGGGAACTTTCCGAGTAATGATCGGTGCTGCTTCTGATGACATCAGATTACAGACGAAAGTGGAGATAAAATAGGAGATACTATCTTTGGCAGTTCGATATGTTCTAAGTACATTTGTTTCTTCTCGAAGTAATACAAAGTAAGATTTACGACATACGCGGGCAAAAAGTGATGTTAGACTTTGATTTGGCGGAAATGTACGGAATAGAAAACAGGGTGCTAAAACAAGCTGTTAGACGTAATTTAAAAAGGTTCGAAGGTGAGGACTTTATGTTTGAACTCACGAAGGACGAACTTTCAAGATCACAAATTGTGATCTTGAACAAAGGAAGAGGCAGCAATTTTAAATACATGCCTTTTGCTTTTACGGAACTAGGCGTAGCAATGCTTAGTAGTGTTCTAAACTCTGATACAGCTATTGAAATAAACAGAGGGATAATGCGTGCTTTCGTTGCGGTTCGTCAGTTGCTGTTAAACCCGCCGACTGATCCAGTACATGAACTTCAAAACGAAGTCAAAGAACTAAAAGAGTACATAGAGGAAGTCTTTGCAGACTATAACGACATCAACGACGACACCCGGACGCAGTTAGAGTTAATTAATCAAACCCTAGCCGAGTTACAGGCGCAAAAGGCTTTAGCAGATAAGCCGCGTAACCCTATCGGCTTCATTACTCCCAAGAAGAAAGAATAAATAGGCTGTCCGGTTATTCCGTTGGTTGCTCTATTGGCCAATAAAATAGGAGATACTATCTTTGGCAGCTAAGTACATTTGTTTTTTCTAAAGGAAATGAATGTTCAAGATGAATATGGAAGAAAACAATAACGGGGGCAAGAAACTGCAAATACGCAACAGTACGGCTGAATTTCTTATTTTTCAGATAGAGAATAAAGAAGAAGGCATTGAAGTGCTTTATCAAGATGAAACTCTGTGGCTGACACAGAAGGCGATGTCGATGTTGATATACGTACAATTAATGAACATTTGAGAAATATATATTCGCAAGGAGAAGTAGATAAGGATACAACTATCCGGAAAAGCCGGATAGTTCAAAAAGAAGGTAATCGGAATATTTCTCGTGAAGTTTTTATTTATAGTCTCGAATTTTCCATCCGCATGATTGGGATTACCTACCTCGCCGCTTTCATTCTTTTTCATCGTCGCGTTTCATCCGTAGGTTCAGGCATTCTGTTTATAATCTCTTCTCCTATCTGTCAGTCCTTACCACCCGGAAACCTACATTGGCGTAGCCCTGTGTGCCAGTCCTCACAACGTCCGATTTCTCGCTGCGGCAATCATCTCGTTCAGAGTCCCAACTGCCCCCTTTAACGATGTACGAACCGCTCGAGTCCGTTGAAGAAGTCCATTCCCAACAATTGCCCCAGAAATCGATGCCTCCGCAAGCACCGGTCGTCTGACTGTAAGCATCCACCGCTGTCAATCCCGATTCTACGCGGCCGGAGTTCATAGAAACATCTTTAGGCATGTGACCGGCACCGAGAATCCACTCCTCATCGGTTGGAAGACGATATACGTGAGCGTTATCTTGGGCTGTAAGCCAGTTGCAATAAGCTGTGGCTTCAGCAATCGTAATGTTTACCACCGGATAGTTTCCCTTTCCTGCATCATAGATGAAGTCCTTTTTGAAGTCTGCGTATTCAGCGTTTGTCACAGGTGCATAACCTATGTAAGCATTCGGAGCTGACGCACCGCGCAACACCATCCAGGCATCATTCGGGTCGTCGTCGTTTCGAGGATCGATGAGTCGCAGGAATTGTTGTTCGAGCCGAATATCCCGATTCTCGACCATCTCATCCACAATGCCCTGCATTTCTTCTACGAGGCCGGGAGTTTTTGCGTCCCTCTCCAGTTCGCGGAGCTTGGCTTTCTTTCTTGCTACGACTTTATCATAGCGAAGTCCCATTTGATCTAACAATGCCTGTTTGTTTTCTTCCATCGGGTTTTGTTGATATTGGCGAAGAAGAGCGGTCGTAGTGGCATCCAGTTCAGGACGTTCTTCTTCCACAAGCGGGGCATCCGGGGCTTCAAACTTCAATTCATTTTCCACCAAGTCATTCGGAGTTATATACGAGGCTCGTTCTATCGTTTGATGTACGCCGAAATAATCAGCGACCCATCCGTCTTCTCTATAGATGGAAAGCCTGTATCCTCCATAGACATCACAAGGCAAGGTGGAAATATAATAGTCCTTACCGGGGATGAAGCCTGACGTTTCGGGAGCATTGAAAGTAAGGATGGAGTGTGCATTGCTTATTTCATCGACTGTAGGCATACTTTGCTCATCCCATTTTATTCCGGCTGTTCCGGATAGAGCATAACCATCGACACTTTCCAACTCGACCTTTGTCACACCCGACATCTGGAAGTTAAGTTTTATGCCACCGCCAATGGTCCGGAAAGCCAGAGATTCGGAGATCGTACGAGCCACTACCACAACAGACTTCTCATCATATCCGCTGCCACCACCTGTTTGAGTGGCGGGAACGGTTATGGTTACGCTTTCACGGTCCGAGGACACCACGTTATCCGCGGGATACACGCCATACAAAGGATTATCCTCGGTGAAAGAACTCCCGACGGTGCCTGAAAGGATCGACGTGCTGCCGGATTCTTGTGTTTCCGCTCTAACCGCCTGCCCATCGTAGACCAGCATTATCATATCGCCTTTGCTCCAGTTCACATAAAGCCCGTCAACGATGGATGCGGTAAGGTTTCCCGAGGTCGAGTCCTGTTCTTGCCCATCGGGCAATACGGCTTCTTCTATTTCTTCATTGTCATCTTGACACGAGTTCATTGCGGACAGAAAGAGTAACGAAAGACAACATAAACAGAGAATCTTCAAAATATTCTTCATAATCAAATCATTATTATTGAGGTTTTTCCTTTTGAGAGCGATGATACAGATGATTCATCATTCTCCTTTCCAGTTTATAGACACGTTCAATCTGCTTTTGCGTCAGAAATTTGCAGTATTCTGCATAATACTTCTTCCGCAGGTCGAGTATCTTTTGGCTGTGAGCGAACCGGTCTGCAATAATCTGCTTCGTTTCTGCGTCCGAGCAGCTCGAAGACTCTTTTCTAGGACGGGGCCCCAGTGCCCAGATTTCTTTCTGGAATTGACAAAAAGTTGCGGTAAACTTTTTTGCGGTTACGTCATCCATCGTCATTTCTTTCACGATATATTTAGCTTGTGTCTCGGCTAATTGTTCCCGCGTCATACGTTGTCTATTGTCCTTTTGGGCATAAGTACTTATGCAAAAGGTGGTCATTGCCATAGCAAGCAGAAGGATTCTAAAAGAACTTTTCATGATTGATACCTTTTATTCGTTTATAAATAAGTCGTCCTGATAGACGGTAAGTAGATAATTCTGGTCGGCGCTGCTTAGGTTTGAAAAAGCTTGTTCAAACATCTCTAAGTCGTCCGTCTTTTGATGGTCGGGCAGCGTGTTGAAGACAAGCAACAATGCGACGCTTGCCGCCACGAGTCCGCCGGATATTGAATACCAAAGGCGATAGTTCCGCTTGGACTTGGATGGTGTCGTCTCATCCTTTATAGTCTCCCATACATTCGTTTCGATGTCGTCTAAAAAGCCTTCGGGTGCGGTATAGGGCATTCGTTTACCTATGCGGTTGAAGTTAAATTCTTCTTTCATATCTCTAATTGTTTAAGTTCATATATTTTATTATCTTTTCTTTGGCGATATGATAGTTCGACTTTACATTCTCCGAGGTTGAACCTGTAATATCGGCAATCTCGTCATATCCCAATTCGTTATAGTACCGCAAGTTGAAAGCCAACTGCTGCTTGGTAGGCAATGTCAGGATAGCCTGTTGCAGCCTGACCGTTTCCAAATCGCTGTAATCCACATACTCGTCGGCCATCATACTGTTTAACTCAACCGGAGAATCATCCAACGGCACCCGGTCGTTCCGACGCTGGCTTAGAAGACGCAAGGCTTCGTTGGTGGCAATCCGGTAAATCCATGACCGGAAGGAACATTCGCCCTTGAAATCGGGTAACGACCGGAATATCCGCACGAAAGTTTCCTGTGTCGCATCTTGAGCATCCTCGTGAGCTACCACCAGTCGTCGGATGTGCCAATACAGTGCTTCCTTGTACTTCGCCATCAGACTTCGGAACCCTTTTTCCGGCTCTTTGGCTATGATTGCCATCAGTTCCCGATCATCCCTTATTTCCATAAACAACAGGTTCTGATGCTTCCGGACATTCGCCAGAAAGAAAGTTTAACAAGGTTGTCCCGGTTAGCAACTGTGCAACGACAAGACAATGCTTGTGGTGGTGACGGTGGCGTGGCCGACGTACAGTCACACACGATTGCATCAAAAATAGAACGGTCGCTCCTAAAACTATTAATTTCCAAATCGGTTTCATGCGTTATCCTTTTTTATATACACTTTCTTTTTCCCTCTGATTACAAGTTGTATGGGCTTTTTCTTATCCATCGCAAAAGCGTCAAGCTCGGCTTCTGCCGCAGCCTTGTTAAGTTGCGTCATTTTTACATACTGCTTGATGGTGAGGTACTTATTTGTTTTTAAGTAAGCCACAGCCATCGCCAATCGTTCCTTTTGGTTGAAACGGTTGCTGATATGAGATGTTACGTCAGGCCGAGTCACAACGGTAACTACCCGATGTGGATAGTAATGCCGATTCCTGTGTTGTGCGTTTGTAGTTCCGCAAATCAACGTCATCGTAATTACCAGTATTCCAGTTTTCCATTTTCCAGTTGTACGCATAGTCTTTTATATTATTTCGTTATACATTCACGTTGGACGTCCCTCTTCGTGAGTTCATTATACATAAAAGACCTGGCAAAAGAACAAAAGTAAAATTGAACGGGTATTTTTTTCATGAGACTAACTAGATGAAAGAAAACTTCTAATGGGAAGGTTGTGAAAATAGATGTGTCGATAGCAAAGAATTATTTGAAAGAGAACGAACTAGAATCAATGGGACGATTGGTCAACGCTTTTCTACTTCTATTTATCTATGAAACAAAATTTCAAACTTAGATCATACCATTAGTTTGTGCCTGCTTTTATTATCATATTGTCAGAATGTTGCTTAAGTTGATGAATATCAATATTCTACCACCTGACAATAACCATTGATAATAGGCTGACAATAAAATATTTCTACTTTTATTGTCAGCCTTACTTTTATCTCTTATGATACCTTTATTACCTGATAAACAGTACCTTTATACGTGTGCTTCGAGGTAATTCCGCACTTTTGTAACAATCTCCCGAAGTGATATACTTTGTTGTCGGACAATGAAATACCGCTTTTTTTCTTCAGATAATTCAGTATCTCGACCGGAGTAAGAAATTCTCCTTCCTCTTTTGTTTGCGCAGCTTTAAAATACTGATAAAACAATTGCAGCATAGCCGGTGTTTGCTCAAACTCACGGTTGTTTTCAGTCATAATCTGCTCATCTTCACTGTCAAACCAGTATCGCTCACCATGATAAATCTCGTGCATGGCTTGTGCGTAAAGCTGTTCATAGTCTATCGGCTGTGTAGTGTCGATGTTTCCTGTCACTTCAATGCAGATGAAACGACGGCTTCCCGAAGGATCAGTCAGCAAATCTTTCTGATTGCTTGTACCGATAAATGAGGCATATCGTTGCAATTCAAGTACCGAGCGACCATGCGGTTTCCGAAGATTGACCACAGGCTTTTGGAGAATATGTTTCAGAAATCCCTGTTGCGTCAAAGTAATCTGGTCGAACTCATCAATGTTGATGAGCGCAAACCGATTCAGATACAGTTCCGCATCCCGTTTCTGGCTGAAATCAATACTGTCCGTATAGTAAGCTCGAAGTGCAGGCGGAATCATTTCACGGCAGAAAGTTGATTTATGAGTTCCCTGTGCCCCTACTAATATGGGGGATGTACTATTCGCGTGCATTTTATCATATTTTCACTTGCACATAATACTATCATAGTAAACGCCAATACTCATTTACAATAAAACTAATAAAAAAGCCAGCTAACATTACGCTAGCTGGCAACTAATATCAATAACTAAAGATTCACTATTTTATTTTCTCATTTAATATTTCCATAAAGTTGTGCTTCTGTGCTTCTTTCATAATACTGTTCGCATCTTCTTTTTTTACGTTCCTTAACACTTCAATCAGTTTTGTATAATCAGTACCTAAATTGTTCTTCTCTACAATCCAATCAATGAAGAATCCTTTAGCCAAAAAACGATAGGTAAATCCTGCATCCAAACCTGCTTTTATTATGGCTTCTGCTCTTTTAACCAGCTTATTTGGTTCATCCCCCATTTTATTTTCCAAAACATCCTCTCCATATTTACACGTATCTGCCAGTACCGATTCATTTATCTTAGAAGAATAAATCAAATACTTGCTAAGCGTTGTCAGTGAAAATCCACCATTCGGTAACATATCATCATTTCCACCCCTCTTTGCTTTTTGATGTTTCATATCCATATATTTAACGATGAACTTTAAAACCTCATTATCGGGATACGCAGCATAAGCCTGTTTAGCAAAATCTCCTTTATTCCACTTTACTGACGTATTATTCATTACTGAAATCATAATTCGTATATCTTCATCTTCAACCAATGGGTATATAGCCTTTATAAGTGTAGGGGCTTTAGGAGTATATTCTTCTGGTTTATCTTCCGATTTGCTACCGTCCTTCTGCCATTTCTTCATTGCAGTTTCATAATTTTTCTTAGCCTTTGCATCTTTCTCTCGAAGCTCCATTATAGCCATATACCTGTGCTGTCCTTCAATAATAACCAAATAATCCTTAGCCTTAGAAGAATCTATTGGCAGTCCAGATATAGGGTCTTTCAAACTTAACCCTGCTTTTATAACATCTTCGCCATCAACCACAACAAGCGGGATATAATGCGTATGTTCTCCAATAGATTTGACTTTGCCATTCAAATTAGCCTTGCTAATATCTCGATTGATACCACCAGCAATAAAAGCTACTTTCTTTCCTTCGTTTACTTCTCTTGATTCCAGAGCAAAAACTTCATTCTTCATACTTTCTTTTGCATTCATAATATCTTTGCAGTTTTTAGACTGGTGCGCTCCAGCTTTATTTGTTATACTGCAAAGATGATGCTTTATTAAGAACACTAACAGGGATAAAAAAACACTGCTTTCTTATTCCCCTACTTCACAAGCTGCAGAATGAAGTATTTAGAGAATGAGAAAGCAGAAATGAATAAAAAATAAATCAGAATCAATAATAGAATGCGTTCATACTCCTTATGTCTTTATCCTTATATTGTTTCAACAAAGATTTCAGATAGTCATTATCAGTTATCACACTCTCATTGCTTACAATACCAGTGAAATATAGGAGATGAGAGATTAGCATCTTTTCCTTGTCAGACATATTAGCTCCCTTCTTCCTTTTCTCCTTTACCTGTTCTTGATAATTCAGCGCTGTGATAATCATTTGTGAGAAATAATAAGCCAATACAGAGAATGATTCAGTATGTGGATTACTCAAATCAATATGACTGGTATCCATTTGGTTTGAATCAATAGTCTTTAATCCATTAGCACAAAACTTCGCCATACAGGCAATAGCAGTTTTGTTATCCATCACAATATTCTTCCTTCCTATTTTCAATGTAATACAAATAGGACTTTTAAAAACTGCCCCAAACGGAGTGTCTCTCTTGTAATCCTCACTAATAGCATCTATGAACTTTTCGATCTGTTCTTTAGGTGATTCTTTGACCTCTATACCTTCCATACACTTACCCCAACTACAATCATAGCAGAATAGTAGCAGATACCAGAACTTTTCAGCATCTAAATCCAATGCCATAAGCAAATCTTGCAATTCACGATTCTTTATGTATGGATCAAACGAGAATTTACCTTTCAATATTCCTCTGTTATACCTTCCTTTAAAAGTATCTGGCGTTTGTGACGGTAACATATATGTCTGTCCAGTTTCTTCATCATAATCAAAATCAGGAAAATATTCTTGTGTTACTGGATATATATACTCTAGTAACTCGCTATACTGTATTGAGAACTTATCTACTGGCTTCATAGTGTTTTTGTTTGCAATGATAATAAAAAAACAGCAAATGAATTTCTTCAAATGCTGTTTTTCTCTTTTACCATTAATTATCGAAAATAACTCTTTATTATTTTTGGGGGCTTCTTTCTCCCTTTTTGTATCCTAACTTTACTATTCTTTTATACTTATAGAATCCCATTTTACAGTGAAATTAGGAGCGTGCAATAATTCATCATAACTACAAGTATCAGATAATAAGCAAGAATAAACATCATTAGACATTGCCCCATATCCTTCAAAGGTATTTTTTAGCTGAATCAAGTGATAACGTTGTAAACGATAAGTTGCATTATCATACACAGTTTTTATTCTACCATACAATTCCCTCGAAGTATTTTTCCTTGCTTTCATAAGACTATTCCAAGCTTTCTGCTCATTCAAGAGGCACACTTTTACTTTTTCTTTTGAGCTTATATCCAAATAATCATAATAATCTTTAGTATCTATGGCGCGCAATATCGCATTATATTCTTGTGTGATTATGCTGTTGGGGATTGGCTTATAAACCTTATCAGGCTTATATTTCTTTACTTGTAATGCGAAATATAAATCTAAAATTCCTGTAAAACGCATTTGAAACATTTCTTCACTTAACTGACTATATGCCATATAAGAAGCAGAGCCATCACCATATCCAATAGAATCCAAGTAACAAATTTGAGCTTTTAATAATTGACTGTATTCTTCCTGTTCTGTATGCAATGATAATGGAACACTTTTTTCCTTTAACAACTCTTCTAACTGTTTCTCATAATGATAGCGTAAATATTCCATCCAAATTTCACTAATATTGAAACTTGCATTTATTTGCATTTGATTACCACAGCCTTTTTCTAGTTCTGCATCTGGAATCAGATTATTAGTGATGATGCTATCTATACACTTATATCTATCCACAGGATTTTGAGGTAGTTGAATTTGTTTTGCTTCAATATAAGCTTGAAGCAATGCAGTAACTGCAATATCATTAGAATCTTTATTAACAATAGATTGTTGCATACAAGAATCCTCAATCGTATAATCTAGCCAAATAGCACAAACCGTATCTATTAAATCATTCTCTAATGGATATAGCTTCTTAAAAACAGGGAATGTTACATCTTCTTCTTGTTCTCCTAAATTAGAGTGGGACAAGAAAGTGCCATATAGGGACTTTGCACATTTTATAAAGTTCACTGCTGCCAATGAATCTTTCATTTCTTGTTCACTTGATTGTCTTTTCCTCTCACATGATAGAATAGAGCATAAGAACATAAGCAATATACAATATAAAATTTTCCTCATAAGTTTATTGGGATCTATTGGGTAAAACTAATTATTGCATATAAGATAAATCGCCAAAACCACAACAGGAACGATGATATACAATGCTACTGCTCCTTCTTCAAAACTCCCATTTTCTTTACGTGGACAAGTTATATATGCTATTACCACATAAATTACAATTCCTATTACTGCGCCCATAAATCTTTATTTTATCAGTTATGTTTTCTTTTGTTTTCAGATTTAACTATGAGTGAAAAGATAAAACCACCTACCGCTCCTGCTAATATTATCATTAAAAACTCTTCCATTAGACTTCTTCTTATTTAGTATTTTTCAACTCACAAGCTCCCCAAATTATAGCCACAATGTTTAATACACTGTACAATATAACGCTTCCCATTGAAAGAGGAAGAAATCTTGCTCCAAAATATGTAGCAATTACCAGCATGACAGGAAGTGTAGCATCTCCATTCTCTTCTCCTTGCACAACATCCATTATAATAATATAAATAGCCGTTAAGGCAGAGTAAACAATTTGCTCATACTTCAAAATATCTCCCATTGTAGTATCACTTTCGATTGTGATGATAGAAAAAACTATATCCTTTAAAATCCAACCTAACAGGAAATAAACAAGTATTCCTATAATAATCCATCCAATCTTTGTCATATCAAATCATATTCTGAATATTTCTAAATCTATCATTCACGTCGCCATATCTATTATCAATGATAGCTTTGATTTGCTCCATTGCATCTCTAACATAAGGCTCATGATCTTTCAGTATAGTAAATTTACGTTTTACAATAACATTAAAAGAAGAACTAAACAATATACGTTCCTTCAATTTTTTCATTATGTCATAAGTTCCATTATACCCACGATTATAAGGCGTTGGAATCAATGTTGAAAAATAGTTTTGTCTCTGCTGTTGATAGCGAGCTATTTGTATATCTTCTGCTATTCTGTAATAAGTATGGTCGCTAATACCTATATCAGCTTTATAAGTTCTTTCTCCACTCCAAAAGCTATCTTCAATACAATGTATGAAAACTTCATATTCTTTGTATTCAAACTTTTG
This sequence comes from Bacteroides sp. OM05-10AA, assembly GCF_003439055.1. Classification (NCBI taxonomy): domain Bacteria; kingdom Pseudomonadati; phylum Bacteroidota; class Bacteroidia; order Bacteroidales; family Bacteroidaceae; genus Bacteroides; species Bacteroides sp. OM05-10AA. The sequence continues at coordinate 151,452 of NZ_QSUR01000005.1, read as the reverse complement.
GGCATTTGATAAATCTCTAACAATATATGCCATAGTTTTATGTCTTTTTTAGAAGGAAGTAAATGCTAGTCCTAAAACTAGCATTATACTTTTAAGTCCTATTATTGCTTCACAAAATAATCTTCACGAGTAGATGATGGGCCTTCTGTATAAGATATAACAAGAGATATCGCACTAAACGTCTTAACAGAACAAAATAATGTTTCATCCCCAGTATATGCAAGTGTTAAAGTGCTATTTTTCTCATCATAAGAATAATTGCCACCCTCTACTCTTTCATTTTCCACTAAATTATAGAATGTACCATCTGCAGAAAAAACAATGCCTAATCCACCATCAAATCCATTTTGTCCAGGAATACGTGTATGACCATCTTTAATAGATTTCGTCATCATCCAAGTACCCACCAATGGAGAGTTATTATTATCTTTTTCATCATCGTTATCGCTACAAGAAGTAAAACCTGCACATAAAGTAATAACCAATAAAGTCGCAAAAAATCTAAATGTTTTCATATTCTGTAAATAATCTTTTTGTTAATAAATTAATTGTAGTCTAAGCTGCTCAAAAATTGAGTTGGCTACTTGAAAGATAGTAGCAAAATTTGTTTCTAAATGTCTGATTCGTAGTCCTATATCGTTTTATGTACCCTGTTTCCTTCAGATACTATTAAAAATTAAAAGGCGTGGAAACTATTGAATATTATCATATTGAGGCTCTGGACTGCCCAAGGTTGAATAATAAACAATAGCCCACGCCAAACGATATATAGACTATCTTAACAAGATAGGTATATAACATTGACGTGAGCGTTCTTGCCTATTATCTTCAACCTTCGAAATTGTCCAGATTCCAATATGAGATAATATCTTAAACGCTCTTCGTTAACTAATATGTCCTTTCAGCCCTAACACATTAGGTATCTGAAATTGCCACAAAGTTACGAAAAGCGTTTGTAATAGCAAGAACTATTGTTTATTAAAAAGTAAGGCAATCATAAGTATTTAATAGCTCTTCTTGTCTCAATCCTAAATATCTCTTAGTAATGGATACACTAGAATGATTAAATAGCTCCATCAGTTTAACGAGTGCTAGCTCTGAATTATCACTATTCATATTATACACCTGTCTACCAAAGGTTTTTCTTAAAGAATGACATGAAAAGTTCTTAACTGATAACTTGTATTTAGTTTGCATCTTTTTCAATAATACATCAATACTTTGTACCCTGTAAACCGTTCCTTTCTGACTTATCAAAATAGGTGCATTTATTCCAATCGGTTGTATCTGTTTATAACAATCTGCAATATGTCGTTTTAACTGCTGGTTAATTCTGATAGTACGCTGCTTTCCTGTTTTCTTCTCTATTATCGTAAATTCATCAACATTTAAAATCTGTTTCCAATGTAAGGCAAGCATATCACTTATTCGTAATCCCCAAAAACAACCTATTGCAATAAGTAAGGACATTTTATAATCTCCATCTTTATAAAGAGAACGAACTAAATTCATAGCTTCTCCCCATTGTAAATAATCGGCTGTTGTATTACTATATTTCAAGCTCATAAATATTCAATTTTATAGGTGAATGAATAAAAGTGAATATCCCATCATTACCACCAAGAAGCCTATAAAGCTAACTTGCTGATTTATAATGAAACATTCACTTTGCATATTAGTGACGATTATTTGCGTCTTCGACATTCCACAAACCAACACAAAGGATAAGCAAGATTAATGGAACACAACCTGTAATAAAAGTCAATACCACCCAAAAGAGCCAAACAAGTATTTTATAATAGAACATAATTCATTGTTTTACGCAGTTAATAAAATAGGAGAATACCCATTACTGAATATTCCCCCTGTTTAATCAATCAATAAACCACTTATATTTAGTGTCTCCATGCAAAGCGGCATTTATTCCTGTTGCTATTTCAGTAGCATTTACCGCTCTATCCAAGAAGCTATCTATATAACTGCTCTTGTTTGCTCCTGTCAATAAATTGTACAATTTCCACATACTTATATCATTCCCCAAGCTCCCAAAATTTTCATCATTGATATATGCTTTTGCAACTGCATTTATTTGAGAATCAGTGATAAGCATTTTAGGAATATCTTTTTGATAGCCTTGTGGTAATGATTGATAAAGTCTCATTCTCCCAAGTAATTGGCAAAATTGATGTTCTGTCATACTGGTATTGCCTAATGACTGTAATAGGTGTAAATGTTTGGCAGGTTGGTAACTCTGAAACATCTCTAATACAGCTTGATATAAATCCCTTGTATTAGTGACCTCTAAACAACTAAGAAAACCGTCTGTTGATACACACAAATTAGTACATACTTTACAAGTAAAGCCAACAAATACCTTAAACCTTTCTGCTCCTTTCTTTGAATACAAATTGGTATGATTATAAGCTCTCACACCACCAATAGTAAGAGTTAGCTTATTCCCGTTCACCGTTTCGTAAATCGTAGGAACTTGAATAATAAAAGCACATCTTTCGTAGTAGATTGTTTTATCCGTTTCCAATAATTGATTTGCAGGTTTATGAACTGCTTCAGGTATTCTTCCCTTAATAATGTGGCTTACACGAATATCGGGCTTATCAATACTTTCACCACTAAAAAAAGTATTTGCAGCATCATAAACAGTCTCTATAAATGCAGGGTGAGGAATTGTAAGCTCATTATCTTTGGCGAATACGGGTGTAATACAATCATCTTTTAAATGTTGCATTGTTACCTCTAGTGTATTGGCTTCCAAGAAATGAGGATTCTTTTTCTTTACCTGTGGCTGATCTTCGATTATTACCGCTTCTTCTGCATACAAACCAAAGTTACTTTCTCTTCTTACCTGTGGCACATTGCCAATAATTTGTAGATTTCTCATAACGAATAAGATTTTAAATGATTTATAAATTGATTACGTAGATTGAAATATATCTTGTTTTCTCTCCAACTACCCTAGGGGGACGTTAGACGTACTCTGCACGGTCTTATGTAACTTTCAATTCAGTAAATCATAGGAGAAATAAGCTGATATATATTTAAGCTCATGTTTTTAATGGATGGGGGTATTATATATAAAGTACCTAATACTATATTGCGTGCCCACGTATTACTATGTACCATAATAGAAAGCAGGGTATTATGCTGCTATATAAAGATATGCTAAGTAGTAATATCAGAAATAGAGAATTGTTTATTTTTTTACTTCATTTATAATGAGTAACTTTGGGTATTCTTAAAAATCAAGAACAGTCTGTTTGCCAAGTATTCTACTCCTTGAATTTTGGATAAACCAAACAGGCTATATTTGCATTTTCCCACACTTCCATTGGGAAAATTAACTCCCATTTTTAAAATTGCGAACCGCTATATTCTCCGTACTTATGGAGATTTTAGTAGTTCAACAAAAAAAGCCGCATTTGACTGTTTTTAGGCGTACAGTCGCTTGCGGCTATTTTTGTATTCAGATGACTAGTAATACACTTTACTTATTATGCTTCCCATATCGGTCTTATTTTGTCTTATAGGAGACATTTCCCATGCTATATCTCTTTATAAATACATAGGCATTTCCACAAATTCTTGCTTCTTTGGTTCTATATTTAAAAGAGCTTTTTTAAAATATTCCCAATGTGGTTCTAATGGAAGCGTTGGAAATCTTTCAGGGAAAAGAATATCTTCCATATAGGCTTCAAATTCCGTAGGTGAATATTTCTTATCTTTAATAAGTTCTGAATTATACATACTCCACCAAGTCTGCATATTGGGGGTACACATAGTAAGTCCATCGCATTGCACAGATTTCCCTTTTCTATTAAACTCGTATCTATCTGGTGGTACTACTCCCTTATCTATACAATACCTGTATAGAGTATTATATACTTTATCTTCGAGGGTATTAGTTCGATTGAGTAAGAATGAATCTTCTAAGATCATATATCCACGTGGTATAGGCTTTATTAATTTTAGTTCTTCACATTCATTTAGTTGTCGCTTAACTTTATCCCTGCTCATCTTTAAATCATCTGCTATCGATGATATATTTGCTTTCTCTTTTCTGCAATTAGCTGTATAAATCTTAGTAGTGCCTGGCTCACATAAACAAGCCAAACGGATTAAAAAGCCTTTTATTTCGTTCTCAATATCCGTCCTGTATATAAACTGTGGATTTAAAAAGTAGAATCTTTGTAGTTCATGGAAATAATATAAATTTTTCTTCCTTTTATCTCCCTTATAAGGTACACCAAGAACTTTATCAATTTCTTTTTTATCCTCCTCATTATTGGGATTCAAAGTTTTTATGGATAATATGGATTTATACTCTTTCAATTTACTAATATAACCCTCAACTGTACTTTCTGATAAATTCAAATCTTCCTGCATCTTTTTCTCACCAATAACAGAAGCACATTCTTTATTGCATTTAGTCCGTATATAATAAAGTAGTAATGCTTCCATATTGGCACTTTTACTTTGAGGAGTAAGTATCAAGTCTTTGTTTACCGTTATATATTTCATCAGTAGCTATGAAGTCTTGATTATCAATCAAAATAATCTCCTGCTTTTCTTTTTCTATCTTCCTATATCGTGAAGTACCAAAAAACTTTTTGGCTTCCTTTCTGTTTTTAAAAATATTTCCTGTTGGTTTGTGTAGTATCATATATGAAAATATGAAAAATGGGGTGTACCCCTATGGATATTAGTATGTTTTATATTAATATATTATCCTTGAGAATCTGACACTTTGAAAAACGAGAATCTGACACTTTATAAAAATCTTAGTTAGATTGTATTTGGGGTATCGAATAAACTGTGATAACCTTTCCCTGTATCCTTCTTTTGCTTTTAATATAGCCATTTAAGCTAGCCCATAAGCCAACTCTAAGATTGTTATCTGTAACTCCTTGTTTTAGTGCTTTTTCTCTGATTTCTTCATAGGTGAATGTTTGCATAGTACTGTTTAAAATAAAAAATGGTGATAAAATAGTGTATCTTTTGTGTCTGTTTTATCTTATACGCTATTTGTAATATATTGATACAAAGGTACTAAGTTTTAGGGGAGTGACCTAATACCTGTACCACAAACTGAAAAAATCGACTAGAAGTATTTATAACATGTGATTACTAAATATCAATACCGATAAAAAGTATGTACCTTAAAAGATTGTTACTTTTTGCTTCTCCTATTGATTACTCTCTTTGTGTAGTCTGGTTTCCACTCTCTAAGGACTTCTGTTTTATTGTATTTTTCTAGTAAATCCCACACTTCTTGAAAACTATAGTCACCACATACATCATTATCAAACATATCATTATTTCCAGCAGTTATAGAAAAATCAGGCAATATATCCCTTACAGAAGAATAAACCTTGTTTATCAACAATTTATCTTTCTTATTAAAAGTAATAGTTTCGTCACTGGCAAAAGCGTATTCTATTCTAAACTTGGGCTTGTTCACATTATAAAGAACATTATATTCAAGTCCACTGGCAAATAATATTGTAAATACCTTTTGATTCGTTTTTACGGAATAAATCTTAATAGCTTCAATTACTTTATGAAGTATGTCATATTTTTCCGATTCATCTGTAATATCTATATCCTTAATTTCCTCAATGGCTTTAATCCTTCTTTGAATTGCCTGTTTTTTACTTTCAATAATGTCTATTTCTTTTTGATAATCATTAGCTTCCGTACTCATTTTGTTAAAATCCTCCATTTTGCTAGTAAACACTGTAGGGTTAGTGTTTCTAATTAAAAGAAGGGTATCAAATAGCTTAGCTGCATCTTTATTAATTTTATCTCTTTGCATCTCAAAGTTATTTTTTGACTCTGACAATTTAGATAGTTGTTCTTGATAGGGTTCAATCCGTTCTTGTGCCTTGTTAGATGCAATAGTACTCTTAAATAGTCTCTCAACTAAATTCCAAATTATAGGTTCAATATTGGTTGCGCTAATACCTGCACTATGACAATCTGCAACATAATTAGCTCTAATGTTATCAAACCTCGTTTGGCAGGCATATATACTTCTACCACTGTTGCATATATACCTTCTTCCACAATCTGTACAAAATATCAAGGCTCTTAACAATGGCTTATTAACCATTTCAGATTTGCTTCTATTCCTTCTTTCAATCAATTCATTTTCAGATTGCTCAAATACTTCTTCACTTACTATTTGTGGTGCTGAAACTAACTCAACAACTTTTTTATTTCTAATAGTCATTGTATATTTCGGCACTCCTTTGTATACAGGATTATGCAATATATCTCTTACTGTTGCTAAACTCCAATTAGGATTGCCCTTCTTTGTTTTTATCCCCTCACTAGTTAAAATCTTACTAATCCTATTGGTTGATACTCCGTCTATAGATAGTTGATACATTCTTCTAATAACTTTTGCTTCATCTTCATTTATTGTTAATTGTTTTGTTGTCGAATTATAATTATAGCCATAGGGAGCTATAGGAGTATAACTATGACCTTCCTTTAGAATATATCTTCTTTTACTGGAAATTGTTCGTTCTTTTAAGGTCTCTATTTCTTGCTCTGCTATCATTGATATTACTCCAATGGTAAACATTGCGTTCTTGTTTTCCGTGCCGTCATCATTCAAAGTATAGAGACCTTCTTTTTTAGTAAAGATACAGATTCCCTTATTAGCGAAATTCTTTACTGTTTGCTGAATGAAGATAGACCTTCGAGAAAGCCTAGATAATTCCCACACTAAAATAATATCAATATCATTTTTAGTCAATTTCTCTAGTTTCTGAAATTCTGTTCTATCATCTTTAAAACCAGAAACTTTCTCTTCAAAGATATATTTCACTTCAATATCATTACGGGCAGCATAGTCTTTTAATTCATCCGTTTGTTTACCATAATCTTGTATTTCTGTAGATACTCTACTGTAAATTGCACCTCTCATAAATCTTTGCTGTTTTAATATAGTACAAAGATAATAAATGGTAGTATTATGTGCAAATGTTTTTTGTCTACCCATCTCCAATGCGAAACCATATTCAGGAACCAACGATGAAAAAGCAATTCCCAATGTGGATTGTTGCAAGGAACCCTGTTTGCCAAAGCATGAATGCGGTCTTTACCGTCCCAATGCGGCAAATGAAACAGAAATTCTTCCAGTGGGTTATAGATAGGCACACGGTTGGAATGTAAGTAACGGTCTATGTCCCTGTCCCATACCCCGATTCCTTCAGATTGGGCGTCCAGCATAATACTGTTTTGCGCCCGTTTGTCGATGGGATGGAAATAGAACTGAAACGAGAAACGCTCCCGGTATTCCACTTCTCCAATCTGCGTATTGTAGCGAAACTCATAGCGACGATTCATAAATTCGTCCATTTGCAGGCTAAGGCGCTGTTCTTTAGTCAGACAATTGCCTTTGGCCACTCCTTTGCATTCCTTATATACGTTTCTTATCATTTCGCGTACCAACATCGGATTTTTTCTTTTGTAATAACGCATGATGGTTCGTCGGGTTACCTCCTCTTCCGGAATGCCGGAGTAGTAACAGTTTTCGGCAAGCGGGACTACTAAAGTTTGCAAATCACTATCATTCCGATGCCACGCTTGGTCCATTTCTTCAAATGTTTTCCGCAATGCCGCTTCGTAAAGTAATGCTACAGTATCTTCCGTATCATATCCCGGCAAGGCCCGATTCAATGGAGATGTTTCAGTGCTCGATTTCTCATGATACGTCATTTCGCCGGGCATACCGATAGGCTGTGAAAGGTAGAAGGGGACAGGGGTGGGGCGATAAATCAAGTCCGGATCATAGCTAAGACGTGAGAATTGTTCCAGTTTTGGCTCTTTTAGCAAAATATTGAAAGGGAGTTGAGGCTGATAACATTTGATGGCTAGGCGATAGGCATGCGCTTGAAACACTTCGGCCTCTTCCACTGTTTGCGGCAAAGTGCCGTCCGGCCGTGTGAAGCAAGTCCATATCTTGACACTTTTTCCGCTTGCTCCCATAAAAGCCAGCATTATCTGGGGAAGTTCGGCAGCCTTTTGCTTCACAATATCCACTTCTGCTTTTCCGGCTAACGGACCAATGGTCAGTTCTACAATACCATTGTAGGTCTTCATTCGTTTCACTCCGTTCACTCGCCCGAAAGTTGCGGCAGGAATCACTCGTGGTAGTTTGCTAGCGAGAGAACAAGGTTCATCGGGTAGAACAAAATGCAGGGCCTGACGTAGTCCGGATACCGGGCGGAGCTTGGTTTCTTTCTTCATTTTCTCTATCAGCAGGTCAATGTCCATCACGCTTAGTGCTTCCGTATCTCCGTTTTCCCTGATTTGTGTAATCTTCATTTCTTTTTATCTTGAATTTTATAGACTTGTAAGTGTTTGTTATTGGTTTCAAAGGTACGGATAAGGTACTCGTAAAACAAGCTATTTGGGCTTTATCATGACAAAGGAGCACGGCTTTTTTATTTGAGTTTTGATTCAGCTATTTATGAGATTTATCCATTATACGAATAGGAGGTGCTAATGGCTTGAAATCCTTCGGTGTGATTAAACTCCGTGTTAATGGCGGTGGTGTTTTTTGTACATCTTTATCAAAGAACTTTTGATAGGTCAGTTTCCCCTCTCCAGTTGCTTGAAGTATTCTTTCTACTATTAGATACCGGCTTTGTGTGTTGAAGTACGGTCTGTTATCATCCATACAACTGATGTCTTCCGAACGCGTAATACCTTGGGGGTAGTAATACCCCCCTTCGAAAACATCAACATGTGGATACTCCGGCTTCCCGATGAACCTACTCCAAGGTACTTGCTCTTTCGTGTAATAAGGAGAGATATTTAAATTGTAATTATACTCTTGCCAAAGTAGTAAATTCTCCTTCTCTTCATTCGGAATAGTAGTATCATAAACTATGTATTCATCAGCAAGTCTTCCAAAGCCATGACCGCCGAATTCATGGCGAACTATATTGGGAAATTCGATTGTGTAATAAGACTCTTGCGGATGGGAGACTGGTATCATTGCAATACTTATTCCGTTGCTTACCGTCCAGCAAGTGCCTGCATAAGTGTTTTCGTTGATAATTACACAGATTGATGTGTTTGTTAAATCCTCCTCTGTCATATCAGGAGGAAGAAGGGCATAGGAGAGAACCCTATCATAATCGCATTCTATGCCGGTTCCTCCAACGAGTGTGCTGGAAAATACTGTATTCTTCCGGATATTATCAACCTGGCTGCTTATTCCGGTCTCTTCTGAAAAAGCTGCTATTTTATAAACTGAAAAATACTCTCTGTATGTTTTATAGGGCTCAATTGCGAATAAAGCTTCAATGGCTTCGTCAGCATTTTGATCGAATAGTCCTCCATTATTAAAGTGGTTGGAAAGATAACCGTCTCCGGTGATTATCAATTTAATTGGATGGGCTTTTTTACTAATCTGATATATGGTATAACCTCCATCTCCATAGTTCCCGGTCTTAATAGTAACAGGAATTGATACTTGTTGTCCCGAATACTTAATGGATAGTGTAAAGGATGAATCATTACGTTTGTTATTGTCGTTCACTTTAAATTGAATGCTTCCGTTTCCTTTCCCCGATAGAGGCGAAATGCTCATCCATTCAGGCCAATTCTTATCTGCGATTTCCCAGTTTACATCAGAAGTAATAGTCAGCTCGTGACTAGTATCATCAGGATTGAATAGCAGTGACTGGGGGGCGATTACAAATGTCAGAGGAGATTGTTTTATTTGTACTGTTGCAGTTGCCCCTCCTCCCGTTATAGTTAAACTGGCATTTCTATTTTGTACTGTTGCATTAGGAGATGCTTTGATTGATACTTGTGTAGTGCCGGGCTCTCCATGCGAGGGTAAGCATTGGATTCCCTCTTTGTCACCAATTAAAGAACCCGTCCAACTAACATTGGAGGTGATTATTAGTTGAATTTCACTTCCGTCATTTGTTAGACTGATTTCTTTTTCATTTATTTCTATCGACGCTTTTTCTTCCTTGCTACATGACAAAATTGTTAATCCAATAATGAGAATGAGGGCTAATTTTGAGATTTTGTTTATCATACTTATATCTCTTGTTTTTATTTGGTATGTGATATTACAATACTTCGTTAATAAATAACGAAAGTTTTCCACCCCAGACTTGTTATGAATACAAAAATAGCTAATTTTAGCGAAAGGAAAACATCTTGAGTGTTAAAAGTGGCAGAAGCCGTGTGAAGAACTAGCGAAACCTGAATTTGTAACTTAATCCGCGACTAATGAAGTTTAGGGCTAATGAAACGGGAGCTGATACATTGGGAAACAGATACGGACGTGCTGTCTACCGCGTATTGTTATGATAAGAAGCAGGTATACTTCCATTCACCTGCCGGTATAGTTCCGCTAAAGTGTTGGTATCTGTAGTTCGTCACGGCCGTGACGAGATCTTCCCACGGCCGTGGTAGGAACTTGTCACGGCTGTGGGAAGAAGTCACCACGGCCGTGGGAAGGTAAAGATACCGTTACCCTAGCCGAACAATACCTACTTGTTAAGTGAAAGATATCAGCTACATAACATTCATTTAATGGGGTTACATTCATTTGATAAAGGGTATGTATTTCCTATATCCTGTTTACTGACATTGAACTTCCTCCCTTTCAATACAAAACTTCCTGTATTTATTTCCGTATTTCCACTGTGTTTCAAAAAAAATACATATCTTTGTCATGCGCTTTCTACTCATCAGCGTGATGAAATAGGTGGAAAGCGTTTTTATTTTTAGTAGGAATATTAACGTATTGTCTCTCTCTTCTGAAACCTAGCAAATTTCTGTCCAAAGAGAGATGATTCAACAGATATTCCACGCGAACGGTCGTATGTCAACATATCGATGTAAGATGTGTTATATATAAACGATTAGCGTGGGTGTCTGTTGTTATCATTATCTTTTGGACGGGTTGCTAGGCCTCAGAAGGAGATATTGATTCAACAGCATTCACGCTTTTCTTGTATCCGGTTGGTTTCATAACCCTTAAAAATCCCCAACCAATTCCCCGTCCGTCCGGAATGCAAGAAGCGCGAATGTGTGTTGCATCAACATCGATAGAGCGCTATTTATTCCTCATTGTCTAACAAATAAAGAACAAACACTATGTCAGAATGGATTAGCATAGAAGCAGCAGCCGAAAAATACCGGCTTGAAAAAGAGTATATATGGCTCTGGGTGGAAATGAAAAAAGTTGCGGTGTCTTATGCGGATGATGTCGTTACTGTAGACGATGATAGTCTTCAAGAATTTATAAAACGGACCAAACTGGGAATTACGTCAGAATATATCGACGCATTAGAGCAGCTTTGCATGGAGAAAAACAAGTCTTGCAGACTGTATGTCTCGCTATTGGATATGCGCGATCAAGAATTAATGGCCATGAGAGGACAGGGATCACGATTGGATGGCTTATGGAAAATGGTGGAGGAACAATACGAAAGACTGCGAAATTTTGAGAAAGAGGCTATATCCGACAATGCAATTTGCAGCAATTGCTGGATCAGAAAAATATGTAGAAAGTTGAAACGAATCCTATAATATCCTGCTGCGAACCTGATCTATCAAATAATAGGCTGACAATAAAAGTTGAAAGTTTTTATTGTCAGCCTATTGTCATGGCTTATTGTCAGCATGTAAACGGTTGAAATTCATCGTATTATTCAGGAAAAATGTTGGCTGACAATAAGAATCGTACAATTTATATGTAAACCTAAAACCTATGAAATCTTTCTATTGTTAATCACACGCATGGCCGCAGTATAGTATTCGCAAGGAACAGATATCAGAATACCGTTTAAACCATTATCTTTCGTTGATACCTGAATATAAGCTGCATTCAATAAACTCTTTACGCTGGCCACTTCCCAAGGACTACCAGCAAAAACTTTAACTTGAGAAATCTTTCTACTTGTAATCATAATCTTTATAGTGTGTTTTTGTTTTTACTGCGACAAAGATAAAACAGAAAAATAAAATAGAAGTGCAATTTTGTTTCATATATAGTATACAAATGATTCATTGAATCAGGATTTGCATTAATTGACCAGTTTTTTGCGTTAATAAGAGTTGTTTTCCCTCACATCATTCATCTCTTATTTTGCGTATTCGTTATTGTTTCTACAAGGCTATTGATATAAACCTCTATATTATCATAAGCCGTATTTAGGTTTCTTCCGTTCGCGTCATATTTTTCAGGATTCAATCCATTGGCGGTTTCCCATTCGTCAGGCATGCCGTCATTGTCAGAATCGGTCACTTGAGGCAATGATTTTAATGTAGGCCATGCATTCCAGTCGCTACCAGCTCCAGAAGGCTTTAGATCTTTCTGACTATCGATAAGTCCACCTTTAGGATAATTCTGACTTTTCCAATGGATGATACCCTTGTCGCAATGTTCACAAGGACCGTTCGGACAGGGTTCATCTCCTAATCCGTTGTGTTCGTTCTTTCCGATGAATTGTGCCGTTCCTGTACGTGTCTCTTCAACGATACGAGTATCTATATCATCTCGTTTGAGACTGCAACCCGCATATTTCAACACCAGTTCGTAAGCTTTTTGTGCCGTGTGGGTAGTTACCGCATCTACTTCTACCGGAGTATCCCGTTTCAGTTCATCGAGAGAGTGACCGGTGTTGTTACGGATACCAGTCCAGTTGTCTTTGTTCACTTTTGCAGCGGCGGCTTCTGTCAGTTGGTTTCCTGCCTCGAAGTAATTCCGGCTAATATGATACTGCCCCAATTTTCCTTTGATTGGTGTAAAATCCCCATCAGAAGAGCTGATGTCGATAGCCATCACACGGTTGGCCACTTTGGCGTCTGTGGCAGGTCCGGGTTTATAATAATTGTCTACAATGTTAATCCCCATTGCCGCACCACCATAACATCCGTTACCACTCCAGTTATAAATAACATTATTGCGCATATCGGTACGTTCCTGACCTTGATATTTTACTCCGGAACCGAAACGTGGTGTACGACTGTCATGGTGTGCCATCAGATTATGATGATAAGAAGCGTTGACTCCTCCCCAAATACCGCCATATCCATGAGGGCCTTTGGTATGCCCCGACAAGCGGAGACTTTCCGAAATAATACACCATTGCATAGTAAAGTTAGTATTATCATAGAATGAAGCACATTCGTCTGTGCTCCAACTGATGGAACAATGGTCAATCATGATATTGTTTTTCTGGCGTCCTCCCAGAGCATCTGCACCGTCGGAGGCCGAAGAGCCCAGCAAATCCGTATCTCCCATCCGGAAACGCAGGTATCGTAGAATTACATTATCAGCCGATACATTTACTGGAAAGTGAGCCAGGCAGATACCGTCTCCGGGAGCTGTCTGTCCGGCTATCGTGACATCACCGTTCCGAATGTCCAGTGTCGATTTTAGATAAATGGTACCGGATATACAGAAGACAATTATACGAGGCTCCTTTTGTTCGATGGCATACCGGAGGGTACCCGGTGCTTTGGAATCTTCCAGGGATCTGACAATATATACCTTTCCACCTCTTCCTCCTGTAGCGTTCATTCCTCCTCCTTCAGCTCCGGGAAAGGCATATGCTGTTTCTTCCACTGGTGGAGATACGGAAGGAGAATCCGGTGGGGTCTCCTGTTCTTTATTATCTTCATTGACTGAAGATGTGGAACAGGAGGAGAACGTTTCTACTTGTGTGGCAAACAGTAGTGCCACGAAAATGAATTTTACCTTGTTGTTTTTCATGTCTTACCTGATTTTTTATAAAGTCTGATGATAATGATACTGATACAAATGTAAGCGGATAGAATTTGATAGACAACTGGTTGCATAGATAGTGCACCAGATTGCACAAAAAGTCCGCAACTTTTGAATGATAATAAAAAAGTCCACGCAAACAAACAAATAGTGAGAAAGTATTCATGTTGTTCCGTATACTTTTGTAACGTGAAATAGCAACTGCTCAAGGCAGGACGACCAAATAATAATAGAATAAGAATCTATCATTAAGAATATAACAAATAATTTATGAAAGCACATTTATTCTCAAAGATGTCCCAAGGACTATTGTTGTTATCAGCTTTGCTGGCAACAAGTTGCAAGGAAAGTAGCAATAACTTTTTTGTTCCCGACCATGAAGCCCCTTCTTTGGTGTCTGTTACTCCTGCAAATGGTGAAACGGCAGAAGAAAACAATACGATTCTGCTTACTTTTAACGAGTATGTGAAAGCAGGAGAAGGGAAAGCGAATTTCAATGGCGAGGAAGTAGAGTTGACTTTCAAAGGTAAAACAGCGTCTTACGCTTATGCTGCTTTGGACTATAATCAGGCCTGTCAGTTCAGCCTCCCCAAAGGTGCAGTCATAGACTTTCAGGGAAATGTATTCGAAGGTGTCAGTATTCAGTTTACAATCAGAGAACGTCCTCAACCGGAAGCACGCATATTTGATGCGGTGGTCAGTCCTGATGGAAAAGGAAACTATACCAGTATACAGAAAGCAATAGATAATGTCCCCTCGAAAAGAACAGAACCCTGGCTCATTTTCGTGGCGAACGGAACGTATGAAGAACAAATAATCATTCCTGAAGACAAACCGTACATTCATCTCATCGGACAGGATGTGGATAAGACAATTGTCAAGTTACGAATTAACAGCTCAACCGAAGCCAGTGCGACTGATCCGGATGTGTGGAAGTACTCTTATAAGAACTTAGGAAAAACGGAAGCCGCTATGGTATCGGTGAAAGCTACGGATTTTTACGCAGAGAATATATCTTTTGTAAACGGATATGGCAAAGAATTACAAAAAGGTCCTATGGCATTGGCAATGTATACCCAGAACGACCGTAACTCATTCAATAATTGTAAGTTTTTTTCGTACCAAGACACTTGGCAGACCGGGCCTAAATCGGATAACGGTAGGCTGTATGCACGGAATTGCTGGATTGAAGGAGCCGTTGATTATTTTTATGGAAATGGGAATTGCTTTCTCGAACATTGCACCTTTTATAATATGAGGGATGGCGCAATTATTGTTGCTCCTTCTCATAAAGTAGGAACACGTTGGGGATATGTGTTGAATAATTGCATTGTGGATGGAAATGAATTGGCTGATACAGAAAGTGTCAAGTTGGGACGTCCCTGGCATAATTCTCCGATAGCTGTATATCTCAATACGATTTTTAATATAAAGATAGCTCCGGAAGGATGGACGGATATGGGAGCTATTCCTCAAATGTTTGCTGAATATAACAGTAAGGATAAGGAGGGGAATACTGTAGATTTAAGCCAGCGTAAAACGCAATATACCTATCAGGATGAACAAGAGAATCCAGTGACAGGTATTTGTCAGGCTGTCCTTACGGCAGGTGAGGCAGCTCGGTATACGTACGAAAACGTTGTTCGTGAGGGCGATAATTGGGATCCGAAGAAATATATGGAACAAATATCCGCACCGGAAAATCTGAAAAGAGAAAACGGAGTCTTAAGTTGGGATGCTTCGAAATATGCGATTTGTTATTTGGTAATTGCGAACGATGAAACTGTACAAATAACCAAAGAAACGTCTTGTAATGTTGAGGAAGGAAAGACATATCAGGTGAAGGCCGTTAGTGAGTATGGGGCTTTGAGTGAACCTTCAAAAGAGTGATGACAATTAAAACTTTAAAATATGAAAATGATAAGTAAAGTATTCAGTTGTATGTTGGCTTTTTCTTCTCTGTTGGGGAATGTGGAAGGACAAAACATCTATAGAATATGGTATGACAAACCCGCTTCTTATTGGGAAGAGGCACTCCCGGTTGGTAATGGACGGATTGCGGCAATGGTGTTCGGTGATCCTCAACTGGAACAAATACAGTTGAACGAAGAAACAGTGTCGGCAGGCTCTCCTTACCAGAACTATAATGAAGAAGCAAAAGCGGCTTTGCCGGAAATGCGCCGGTTGATTTTTGAAGGAAAGTACGAAGAAGCGCAGAACATGGCGGCAACGAAGATTCTTTCACAAGTGGGGAATGAAATGCCTTACCAGACGGTGGGGCGTCTGAATATCCGTTATCAAGATCACAAAAAGGTGAGCAATTACTATCGTGATCTGGATATAAGCAATGCAGTAGCTGTGACCCGCTACAAAGTAGACGGAGTGGAATTTACCGAAGAAACATTTGCATCATTTACCGATCAACTGGTTATCAGGCATATCAAAGCGTCCAAACCGGGAGCAATCAATTGTGAACTGTTTTTTAATACCCCGATGAGAGAACCAAAACGTAGTATTTATGGAAAGAAAGGTTTGCGTTTGGAAGGTATTACACATGGCAGTCGTTATTTTCCGGGTAAAGTGCATTATTGTGCCGATTTGGATGTGAAACATAAAGGTGGGAAAGTGATAACAGCCAATGACACGTTGCTTAGCGTTCAAGGAGCCAGTGAACTTACATTGTATATCTCGATGGCGACTAACTTTGTCAACTATAAGGATATATCGGGCGATCCGTATCAACGAAATAAAGCTTATTTGAAAAATGCAGCGATAGATTATAGTAAAGCGAAAGCCGCTCATATTGCTGCTTATCAGAAACAATTCAATCGTGTAACTTTGGATTTGGGTGAAACTTCCCAAACCAATAAGCCGATGGATGTACGTATCAAGGAATTTTCTTCATCCTATGATCCGGCATTGATAGCATTGTATTTCCAGTATGGACGTTACTTATTGATTTCATCTTCACAGCCCGGATGCCAGCCCGCCAACTTGCAGGGCAAATGGAATCATAACCCGGGACCTCCCTGGAGCTGTAATTATACAACGAATATTAATGCTGAAATGAATTACTGGCCGGCGGAAATCACCAACTTGGCCGAACTTCATAAACCATTTATCCAGATGGTACGTGAATTGAGCGAGAACGGGCGTGAAGCTGCCAGCCGAATGTATGGTTGTCGTGGCTGGGTGTTGCATCATAATACGGATTTGTGGCGTATGACGGGTGCAGTGGACCGTCCTTATTGTGGGACATGGCCTGTGGCCAATGCATGGCTTTGCCAGCATTTATGGGACCGTTATTTGTTTTCCGGTGATAAGAAGTATTTGGAGGAAGTATACCCGATGATGAAAAGTGCTTCGGAATTCTTTGTTGACTTTCTGGTACGCGACCCGAACACAGGTTATCTGGTTGTTACTCCTTCCAACTCACCCGAGAATTCTCCGCGCTGGATAAAGAAGAAAAGTAACCTTTTTGCAGGAATCACGATGGATAATCAGTTAGTTTTTGATTTATTTTCAAATACATGCGAAGCTGCCAAAGTGCTGAACGCAGATACCGATTTTTGTGATACATTGAAGAATATGCGCCGGCAGTTGCCCCCGATGCAGGTAGGGCAGTACGGACAATTGCAGGAATGGTTTGAAGACTGGGATCATCCTAATGATCGTCACCGGCACATCTCTCATCTTTGGGGACTATATCCCGGTTATCAGATTTCTCCTTATCGTTCTCCGGTACTCTTTGAAGCGGCAAAAAACACATTGATACAACGAGGAGATCCTTCTACCGGTTGGTCAATGGGATGGAAAGTTTGTTTCTGGGCCCGTATGCTTGACGGGGATCATGCTTATCAGTTGATAAAGAATCAGCTGACTTATGTCAGCCCTGAAATACAAAAAGGACAGGGAGGTGGAACGTATCCTAATTTATTCGACGCGCATCCACCTTTCCAGATAGATGGTAACTTCGGTTGCACGGCTGGTATTGCCGAAATGTTGGTGCAAAGTCATGACGGCGCGATTCAGCTGTTGCCTTCGTTGCCTTCGGAATGGAAGAACGGGACAGTGAAAGGATTGCGTGCCCGGGGCGGTTTTTTGATTGATGAATTGACCTGGAAGGACGGTAAGCTGGTAAAAGCTGTGTTACGTTCGGAAATCGGAGGCAATCTGCGCCTGCGCTCTTACTGGAAATTGGCTGCTGAAGGAGCATCGTTGAAACAGAAGAAGGAAGAGGAAATGAATCCGAACGCATTATTTAAAGTACAGCAAATCTCACGCCCGATGATTAGTGAGAAAGCGCCTTTAAAAGGAGTAGCATTACGTGATACTTATTTGTATGATGTGGATACACGCGAAGGAGAAGTGATTATTGTTACAGTAAAATAAAACATTCTATATAAAAAGTCCACGCTTTTGCATAAATAATGAGTGGAAAACAGATGTAAAAGTGTGACTTTTGTAACATCAAAAATGAAACAAATTAATCAAGATAATACTATGGATGTACAAAGACATTTATTTTTGCGAAGATGCTTCGCGTATATATGTTGCTTGCTCTTGTGCTTTATAACGGCGACAACAGTATATGCACAGAAGGTATCTGTGAAAGGAACAGTGGTGGATACTAACGGCGATGCTATTATTGGTGCTAGTGTGAAGGTGTTGAAAAAGTCCTCCGTCGGTACAATTACCGACTTGGATGGAAACTTCACTTTGTCTGTTCCCGAAGATGCAACAAAGTTGGAAATTAGTTTTGTAGGAATGAAATCAGTTGTTGCGACTGTGAAACCGGGCAAACATCTGAAAGTTGTGTTGGAAGAAGACAATCAGACCTTGGATGAAGTGGTAGTGGTAGGATACGGAACCTCACGTCGCGGAGATTTGACCGGTGCGATTTCTTCAGTGAGTGAGAAGGTTTTGAAGGATATTCCGATAACTTCTGCGGCTGCGGCTATTACAGGAAAACTGGCAGGTGTGAATGTAGTGGCTACCGATGGATCGCCCGATGCAACAATTCAGATTACAGTGCGTGGCGGTGGTTCTATTACCCAGGATAATTCACCGTTATATATTGTTGACGGTTTTCAGGTGAGTAATATCAATGATATTCCTCCCGGTGATATTCAGAGTATTGATGTTTTGAAAGATGCTTCTTCTACCGCCATCTATGGAGCTAAAGGTGCGAACGGCGTTATTCTTGTTACTACAAAAAGCGGTAAGGCGGGAAAAACAGAAGTCTCATTCAATGCTCACTGGGGTATCAGTAATGTGTATAATCTGACGGGGGTACTTTCACCTTACGAATACTACTGTTATCAGAAAGAACTTGATCCGGGCACCTCTCTGACCAGTAGCATTAATTCGATGTACGGACGTTGGGACGACCGCAATATTTATCGTTCGGTAGAAGGCACGAATTGGCAGGATAAAGTATATGGAAACACCGGCTTCAAACAAAGCTATAACGTTGGTATAACAGGAGGAACGGATGCTACATTGCGCTATAATTTGAGTTATACGCGGGATGATGAGAAGTACATTATGCTCAACTCCAATTATGTGAGGGATAACTTGAGTGTGAAGATGGATAAAAAGTTGAGTAACAAATTGAAGTTTGAGTTGTCCAGTCGTCTGACTAGAATGGTGATTGACGGTGCGGGTACCAATGGAGGCAAATTGAGAGATGCCGTTCTTTTCTCGCCAATCAACAGCCTTGCAAGTATAGATGCGGGAGATGCTTTGGGGGGGGAAATTGATTACTCGGATGATGCATTGTTATCATCATTGAATGATCCTGTATATAATACGGTGAATGAGTATAAGAAACAAAACCAGTTTTCTATGACTTATAATGCTGGATTTAACTGGGAAATTGTTAAAGGATTGACTTATCAACTGAAAGGTAGTTACGCATACACTTATAATTATACCGATAATGTCTGGCTAAAGAAAACCGGAGAGTCGAGTTCCAACGCCGGTCAGCCCGTAGCCAAACGTACGGATGAGAAAGGTGCGCGATGGAACTTGCAGAACATATTGAGTTACCGGTTCTCTCTGAAAAAGAATCACCGCCTTGATTTGATGGCCGGACATGAAATGGTGAGTAGTTACAGAAATCAGATGATTGCCTCATCTAAATATTATCCTATGGATTTTACAGCGAGCGAAGTGTTGGCTATGTGGAACTATGGAGAATCCCAACCGACGTATACCACTATTGGTGAACCTTCCCGTACGGCATCTTATTTCGGTCGTTTAAACTATGCTTTCAAAGACCGGTACATGTTCACTTTTACAGCCCGTGCTGACGGAACGAATGTGTTTGCTCCTGAAAACCGTTGGGGCTTTTTCCCGGGTATGGCATTGGCATGGCGCGTTTCCCAGGAAAAATTTATGAAGCAGACGGAAGACTGGCTGGATAATTTGAAACTTCGTGTGAGTTACGGAGCGGTTGGTAATGCGCGTGTCAATTCATACTGGAGACAGGATTATAAGATGGAATCTTCTGCCAATAGGCAATATTATCTGAATGAAACAGTACAGAGTGCCCTGAAGTTACAGAACACCTTGCGGAACGAGAATCTGACTTGGGAAACGAAGTTATCCTCTAATGTGGGAATAGATGCCAGCCTCTTTAATAGCCGTTTGAATGTGACGGTTGACTTCTATAATGATATAACGAAAGATTTAATCTTACGCATGGATCTTCCTGCAAACTCAGGATATGAATATCAGTATCAGAATGTAGGTCGCAGCACGAACAGGGGAGTTGAACTTACGCTTAGCGGAACGATTATCAATAGTAAAGATTTCTATCTAGGCGCTAACTTCAATATATCATTCAATAAAAATATAGTGAATAAGCTGGATGGAACGGCAACCGTATTGAGTGCGCAATCCAACTGGCGACCGGATATCGGCTCTGATGATTTTCGTGCTATTGTAGGCCAGGCGGTAGGACAGATTTATGGATTCGAAGTAGAGGGCTTTTATTCTGTAGACGACTTTACGTTTGATGAGAATACGAAAAAATGGATACTGAATGAAGGGGTAGTAGACGACAGGGCTTTGTTCTCTAACGACTTGCCTAATTTTGGTCCGGGCTTTATCAAACTGAAGGATCAGAATAATGACGGTGTGATCGACGCGGATAATGACCGTAAAGTGATCGGTAGTGTACAGCCAAAGCATATTGGCGGATTCGGGCTGAATGCTGCATGGAGAGGGTTTGACTTGGCGGCAATGTTCAACTGGTCATATGGCAATAAAGTATATAATGCCAATAAGATTATGGCATCCACTCATACGAATCGTAAATATAATAATATCAGAGATTTTATGAGTCTGGCAAACCGTTGGTCGATTATTGATCCGGAAACGGGTACCAATGTAATGTATGGTAATGATGCCAATCCGGAGCGCTTTGTTGAAATCAATTCCAAAGCCTCTATCTGGATGCCTATGATGGGACGTACGCTTGTGACGGACTGGGCGATTGAAGATGGTTCTTTTTTGCGTTGTAGTAACCTGACGTTAGGGTATACGCTTCCGGTTACTGTGACTCGTAAGCTAGGAGTCAAGAATCTACGCGTGTATGCTACGGCCAATAACCTGTTTTGCTGGACAGCTTATTCCGGACAGGATCCTGAAGTGAGCACACAACGTTCTACCCCTTTGACTCCGGGTGTGGATTATTCTGCATATCCGAAAGCACATTCTTATGTATTCGGTCTTAATGTTACTTTTTAATACTTGAAAAATGAAAATACAGAAACTATTTTTAGCGGTTTTATCCTCCTCTGTGTTATGCACTTCGTGTATGGATAATTTTTTGGATACCGAAAGTCCTTCTATTCCAAGTGATGAGAATCTGTTTAAATCGACAGCTCTGACGGAAGCGGCCCTGATGGGGGTGTATGCGACGATGACGGACACCTATATATATGGTCAGAAACTGTGCGTCAACTGGCAGGGAGCTTCTGACGTGGAGGTTGGCTCGGGTGCGTTTTCTACGGAAAACTATAATTCTACGCTTCGTGATGAAGGTGCGGGCAATTTTTATGACGATAATTATAACCGGAATACCAGATGGGACAAACTTTATTATCTGGCAGAATCCGCCACTACTATCGTAGATGGTATACGCCGGTCTCCGTTGATGCAATCTACTTCGGACAAGGCTGCCATGCGTAGATATTTAGGGGAGGCATTAGCACTGAAAGCGTTAGGCTATTTTGAATTGATCCGTTATTGGGGAGATGTGCCATATAAAGAGCATGCGTCTGAAAGCGGATTGGGAAATGTCTATATAGGAAAAGTGGATCGTGATATTGTTTATAATTATATCATAGAGGATTTGAAAGAGGCAATTGAATATCTGCCTTGGATGGGAGAAGAATCATATACGGTAGAACGCATGAATAAAGGTTTTGCCAAAGGTCTGTTGGCAAAGGTAGCGCTATTTGCCGGAGGATGGTCTGTACGGGATGGAAATCTGTTTCCGGACTTGAATGTGGAACATCATCCGACCATTCTGGAAATGAACGGATATTTCGTCGGTCGCCCTAAGAATTGGAAAGATTATTATGAGCTGGCTGCCAAACAGTGTGCGGAGATTTTGGGAGCGACTGATAATCCTCATGAGCTTGATCCCAGTTATGAGAATATTTGGTCTACTGTCAATCATCTGGAATACAACAAGTATAATGAAAACCTGTTTGAAGTTGCTTTTGGTGAAGGACAGAATGGAGATGTGGGTGCCACGATGGGATACAACCTGAACAGAGGGGTTTTTAATACCACCCAAGGTATGGGAGGGGCAGGATATGCGGCTACTACTGCTTACTATTTTTATTCATTTGATCCGGCAGACACCCGTCGGGATGTTACTTGTGTTTTCCAGGAATATATCAATGAGAATGGAAAAAATAAGGAAGTTATTCGCTGTAACCCATTAGGAGTGGCTTGTGGTAAATGGCGTTGGTATTGGATGACTGATAATTATATGAAAGTTCGTTTCCCGAAAGCTAATTCACGTATTGCTACTGGTATCAACTGGATTTTGATGCGGTATTCAGATATTTACCTGATGTTTGCAGAGGCTCAAAATGTATTGACAGGACCGGATGCAGTTAGTCCGATTGCCGGTATGTCTCCCCGACAAGCTTTGGAAAAGGTCCGTGAAAGGGCATTTGGTACTGGTGCTCCCGAAATCACGCAATATGACGCGGATTTCTTCAGGGCTATTGTCAATGAACGGGCATGGGAGTTTGGATGTGAATCTATTCGTCGTCAGGATTTGACACGTTGGGGATTGTTGGCGGAGAAAATAGAAGAGATGAAAATAGGTCTTTGTATGTTGTATGACTACAAGCCGGTGACTATTTTCGGGAAGACTTATCAAGTGGATGAGATACCAAGAAAAATCTATTATAAATATGAAGACTCGGATAATCCGGAATACATTGACATGTCGTCCGTTAACTTCAATGAGGATATGGGAACCGGTACTGCTTCTGCATCAAAAGGACAGTATGAGTGCAACTGGATCAGTATGCAGGTGACATTGAATAAGGATGGTGATATAAATGCAACTCTGAATACTAATTATGTGAAAACAATGGCTAGAATATTGGTTTGCGGTACAGGTCTGAATGCGTCTTACGACTATTCGAATTTGTTTGGCAGGCTGAACTGGGGCGGTGAAGCCGAAGCGGAGTTCCGTAAATATTCTGTTGGTAATGGAGTGTGCAATTATCGCCATGTATTTGCTATTTATTATGAGGATGTCAATAAGACTCAAGGGTATGTTTCTAATTCGTATGGTTATAAATAATTAATGGTAGGAAAAGATGAAAAGACTAGTTAATAGATTATCCGGAGCATGCCTGTATTTGCTGTTAGCTTTGATAGCAGGTATGTCTTCCTGTGAAGATCCAGCCAATGACTGGGCAGTTGATAAGAACTTTGATGCCTTGTTTCGTCCATTGACTTTTGATAAATCCGCTACTGATGCAACTTCAGTTACATTGAGATATTCGCAGATTGTGAATGCGAAAGTGTATATTTTTGAGTTTTATGCGGATAGTCTGGAGTTCAGTGCGGAAAATTATGTAAGGACAGATACGATTCTGAAAGATACATTGACTGTATTTTCGGAGAATAACACGCCTATGAGGGTGGAATATCGTACCTTGTTTCAGGAGTTGAACGGTTCCACGCAGTATTCTGTCCGTATGAAAGGAGAAGATGCACAAGGGAAAGCAAGTGAATATGTAAGTGTGGCATTTAAAACTCCGGATGAGCAATTGTTTACCGGAGTGGAAGTTGCTGCGAATTCCGCAACTTTAACTTGGGAGGAAACGAACAGGGTAACTCATCTGACCTTGGCTCAAATGGTAGATACGAAGTATGGAGAGGAGCAACTGATTGAATTGACTTCAGAAGATATAGCCGCTTGTTCGAAGACGCTCTCTGAATTGGAGAATGGAACGACTTATCGCGTTCGGATTTACAATAATGATGCGTTACGCGGTTCGTATGTATTCAAAACTCTTGGATTGGGAGGCAGCGAAATTCTTTTTGTGGAGGCTACAGAAACCGGAGTTGTAGATTTGAGTACGTTATTAGCCAACTTTGTGAAAGAGAAAGAATGTAGTAATGTCACTGTCCAACTTACTCCCGGAGCAGTATATAATGTGGGTGAACTGAAAATTCCGGGATTGGATAATATATTGTTTACCAGTACGGAAGCGAATGAAAATAATCGTCCCCAGTTGATTGTACCTAAGAAAATATCATTGGCTTCTCCGATACAGTCTTTGTCATTCGAATTTGTTTGTCTGGATGGAAATGGGGAGGCTAGTTATATGACAGACTGGAAAAATAGTTCTTATGCCCAATCTATCTCATTTATAGGATGTGCTGTGCAGAATATAAAACGAACTTTGGTACGTATTGGTGACGGAAGTGGTGTATTTATGACGGATATAACGATTGATAATTGCATTATATCTGAAGTCGGTACGGATGGATATGGAATGATTAATTTTGGAAAGAATATTGATCAGTTGGAGAAGATATCCATCACAAATAGTACATTGATTAATATGGGCGATCAGTTGATGGATTTGAAAGGGGGTATTGGAGATGTGACATTGGAAAACTGTACTTTCTACAATTCTATGGATGCTAAGAAAGAACTGCCCAAAGTATTCCGTTTCGATAATGCAGCAAGTACGCCACCCTCTCCAAAATCTGCTACCATGCGGAATTTGATATTCTCCGGTCCGAACAAGGGAAAGAAAATGAATTGTGGTAATGCTGCCTATGACATTCTGGATTTCTCGGATAATTGTTACATCACTTCTGATTTGCAAGAGGGTAATAACAGATTTGAGGAGATTACCAGATTGAAACAGAGTTCTGATGATTTGTTCGTTGATCCTCTTCATGGAGATTTCCATATCAAACCGGGAGCCGGATTTGCCGGGGCAGGTAATGCGGGCGATCCTCGTTGGTATTAGTAGAATTTAGTTTTAGACTCTTATTATTGTAAGTATCAAGAATATCATGAAGAATTTAGTATTATCATTTTTATTAATGGGGATGTGTGCTATGGGGCATGCACAGGTGGCAGCATCCCCTTATCAGGCTGTTGTAGCTGCCGATGGCAGTGGTAATTATAAAACTATTCAGGAAGCAGTCAATGCTGCACCCGACGGGCAGACGGAACCTTGGCTGATTCTTGTAAAGAATGGTTCGTATGAAGAACAGGTTATCATTCCTAAGAATAAACCGTATATACATCTGATTGGTCAGGACAAAGATAAAACCGTCATTCATCTGAATCTGAATGTCGGCAGCAAACTGACAGGTAAGGAACCTGAAGGCAAAACGGCTTATTGGCAACGTTCGGTACACAATCCTTCATCTCCGGTTTATAAATATGAGGGTTCCGTCGTGGTAGTGAAAGGAGATCATTTTTATACGGAGAATATTTCATATGTGAATGATTGGGGAGTCATATCCGGGAATGGTCCGCAGGCGTTGGCGATGAATAGTCAGGCAGATTGTGCATCGTTTTATAACTGTAAATTCCGTTCATTTCAGGATACTTGGATGACTACTAACAATAGTACGAATCGTCATTATGTGAAAGATTGCTGGATAGAGGGTGCAGTTGATTACTTTTATGGAGGCGGGGATGTGTTGCTGGAAAACTGTACACTCTATAATGTGCGGAGTGGGGCGGTGATTGTGGCTCCTTCTCATAAAGACGCAAAGTATGGTTATGCGTTTCGTAATTGTACGATAGATGGAAATAACCTGGCTGCTGAAGGTCGCCTGAAATTGGGAAGACCTTGGCATAATAGCCCGAAAGCTGTGTATATTAATACGATTATGCTTATTCCGGTAGCCGAAGAGGGATGGACGAATATGGGAACGGCTCCGGGGCTTTTTGCAGAATACAACAGCCATGACTCGCAGGGGAAAGCGATTGACTTAAGCAAGCGGAAGACAGAATATACATATAAAGACCGGGAAACCGGAATCGAAAAATCGGGTACTTGCCGGGCAACTATAACAAAAGAAGAGGCGGACAAGTATACATATGAGAATATGATTCCGGGTAATGACGGCTGGAATCCGCGGGCAATAATGGAAGAATTGGGATATCCGCACAATCTGGTCTATCGACAGGGCACTTTCACTTGGCAGCCGGTGAAGAACGCCATTGGTTATATTGTATATGATGGTGAGCAAATTCTTGGAACGACTACCGATACCTCTTTCCCTGTGTCGGAAGTGAACTATGGTTTGAAAGTCTCTGCGGTGAATAAATATGGATCGCAGGGTAAAAAAGGTGTATTGTAATTGAATATAATATGATCACTCATGCTACAACAATGAAGTGCCGCAGGAAAAGTTAGACATTAAACTTTGGGTGCATTTCATTGTTGTAACAGAGGTGATTTTAATTTATAAGGCTTTTAATCCATCACCCTCTTTTTCCTTATATTCTGTAGGAGTGACTCCCATGATTTTTTTGAATCGTCTGCTAAAGTATTTGGGATCGCTGAACCCTGTCATATAAGCGATTTGGGAGAAACTGTATTCACTTCTTTCAATTAGTTGTGCGGCTCGCTTGATACGCATTTCACAAACGAAATCTACCGGAGTCAGCCCAACAATAGATTTTAATTTGCGATAGAACACAGTGCGGCTCAACATTAGTTTGTTAGCGAAATCATCAATGGTAATATCCGTGTTGTCCATTTGTTCTTCCATGAATGACATTACTTGCTGCATGAATTGTTCATCGTATGGAGTGACTTGGGGCTGCGAGGGTTCCCATTCGTTTATGTTATTATTCTCTTCTTGAGTATGTTCTGCCAATTTTGATAAATATAAATCTTGTAACTGTTTCCGTTGACGGAGTAGCGACAAAATTCTAGTCTTTAAATAAGTGGAACTGAATGGTTTGGTAATATAGTCATCGATACCTTGTTCCAGTCCTGCTATCCGGTCATCTAAAGAGGATTTTGCAGATAGTATTATAATGGGAATATGACAGGTGTCATGATCTGCTTTGATTGTTTTCACCATATCCAAACCGTCCATGACCGGCATCATGACATCGCTGATTATCAGATCCGGAATGTGTTGCTGTGCATATTTTAATCCCTCTTCGCCATTTGTTGCTTCGAAAACGGTGTAAGTCTCTGACAGAATATTCCATAAAAAATGACGTAATTCATTGTTGTCTTCGACAATGAGAATGGATGTTCTGTCGTCATTTTCATCGGTTTTATTTTCATTCTCCATATATGTTGTTTCAGAAGAGATAGTAGTACCCGGATCTTCTTCTTCTTCTTCTTTTGCTGCTGCTACTGCTGCAACCTGCATTGTCGATGAAATATGATCACTGTCGGATAAAATAAATTCAGCTTGTTCGTCGTCTTTAAATACTTTTTCTTCTTTAGGAAATGTGACAATGAATTCACTTCCACTTCCCGGTTCGCTTTTCACTTGAATATTTCCGTGATGTAATTCTATTAGTTCACGTACTAATGAAAGACCAATGCCGGATGAGGGCTGTAAGATATTGTATTGTGCCAGTGTTTCAAATCGATAAAATAAAGATTGTTGCTTTTCGGGAGCAATGCCGATGCCTTCATCAGATACGGAGATGGTAACTTGCGTTGAATCTGTAATGAGGTTTATTGTCACTTTCTTGCCGTTAGGCGTATATTTAAAGGCATTTGAAAGTAGATTGAAGAATATCTTCTCAAATTTGTCGCGATCCACCCATGCATATATTGGGTCAGTATCCGTATGAAGCTGGAAGTCTATTTTCTTTTCTTGTGCAATGAGGTGAAAATTTTCCATAATCTTCTGCAACAGGGAAACAAGTTCAGTTTTTTCTATCAGTACTTTCATTTTCTTATTTTGAATTTTTCGGAAATCCAGTAGCTGATTGACCAGGCGAAGCATTCGCTCTGTGTTTTTATGCACCAGATTTAGATGCTCACGCACTCTGGAAGAGATCACTTCGTGTTCCAGAATTTCTGATACGGGACTGGATATTAACGTTAGTGGTGTACGCAATTCATGTGATATATCAGTGAAGAAGCGCAATTTTATATTAGATAAATGTTGCTCCAGATCGACTTGGTGTCTTAACCGGTAGATATAGAACAGAATGTATACGATGATAGTGGTGAATAGAATAAACATGACGATATAGAATATCCAAGCCCAGTATGTTTCCCAGAAAGTGGGTAGAACATGGATGGGGAGAGTGCGTATGTTATCAGTCCATACTCCATCGCTGTTGCTGGAGCGGATTTGTAATTGATACTCTCCTGCGGGTAGATTGATGTATGTTGCAGATCGGTTTTTGCCGGCTTCATTCCATTCTTCTTCCAGTCCTTGCAAACGGTAAGCGTATTCAATGGCATCCGGATTTACGTAGTCGATGGCTGCAAATTGGAAAGTGACAT
Organism: Bacteroides sp. OM05-10AA; assembly: GCF_003439055.1. NCBI lineage: Bacteria > Pseudomonadati > Bacteroidota > Bacteroidia > Bacteroidales > Bacteroidaceae > Bacteroides > Bacteroides sp. OM05-10AA. The sequence continues at coordinate 122,652 of NZ_QSUR01000005.1, read as the reverse complement.
TACGTTCCGATGGTTCTAATTCCAGTTCTTGGATGTCATCAAGTGCTACGTGGAGTTGACTTCCTTGTATTTTGAGTCCGGTAAATACGATAGGAGGTACATAGGAACTTTTTTTCATTTGTTCCGTATTGATCTCAAGTATTCCTTGATTTGTGCCGAGCACAATTCTATTCTGGCCGGTAAGCGCAGGTACAGCTTCGGTGAGATTCAGTTCTCTCTGAAAGTAATTATTTCCATAATTTTCAAATGTTCCTTGTTCCGGATTGAATTTGGAAATACTGTTTTCGGAGATTACCCATAGTTGCTTTTGTGTATCTTCAAGCATTGAAAGTACCAGATCGGAGGCTAAGCCGTCTTTGATGGTATAGCTTTTAAATTTAATATCTTCTGTGAGTAAGTTTTTAGAAATAACCTGACTGATTCCTCCGGTAAATGTGATCACATAAGTATTTTTCCGGCTATCGGTAAATATCTGCATGACATCATTGCTGCTTAGACTGGAATCTACATTAGGGATACGATTGCTATGATAAAACTTGATTTCTTCAGGCTGGTCGAATTTGTTGGAAAATGTAAGTAAGCCATTAGTGGTTCCGATTAGTAATACTCCGTCAGGTGCTTCTGCTATGTGTCTTATTTTGAGTGCAGTGGAAACCGGATAGTTTTTTAACCGATTGCCACTATGTATAAAATTGATAGAACCATTATGCGTTTTTGACAGCAGATTGAGGCCGCCTCCATAACATGCTATCCAAATATTGCCCCGGTTATCCTGAATAATGCTGTAAACGCTGTTATTGCTCAAACTGTATGTGTTTTCCGGTTGATGGATGAACTGTTGTAATTGGTAAGAATGATTATCTTTTTTCTTTAGAAGGATAAGACCGTCTTTTTTGGTTCCCATCCAGATGTTTTCTTCTTTATCTTCCATGAAACAGTATACACTTTTTCCGAAAGTAACCTCTTGGGAGGTAATTGTACCCTGTGGAGAGAGATATCCTTCTAATGTGCCGTCCGGACGGTAAATTCTTATGTTTCCTTTTTTAGAAGCAACCCAAAGCCTTTTCTGTTTATCGGAAAGAAAGGCGCGTATTTCCAGTCCATTATCTATAGGATGTAATTGATAATTGTTAGGGTAGAAAGATATTTTGTCTACCCCCCGGTCGTTGGTAATCCAGATATTCTGTTGCCGGTCTGCATAATAGTAGCGGATGGAGGGAGCAAATAAAGAAGCCGGATTGTTTTCATCTGCAAAGTATAATTTCAGTTGGTTGCTGCTACGGTCATAATAGCATAAATGTCCTTTTTGTGGACTCACCCATAGTGTGCCTTCATGGTCCTCAAAGATCATGTACCGGTTGTCTCGTTCATATTGGATAAGGTTTTGTATCGGGGCTGTGAAGTGTTGTTTGTCACCTGTTTTAAGATTTAGTTTTATAACACCGGATGTGTTGGCAAATATCCATATATCTCCCATCTTATCCTGATAGAAAAAGTGGGCTTCATTCGATGGCTGGGTGGCTGTCTGGATATTAAAATGCTGAAATTCTTTTTTTTCTGTGTCATATGTTATGAATCCGTTGTCGGTACCTAGACCGATTATGCTATTAGATGGGGAGATGGAGGATATGGAATAGATATCAGTGACAGGACAGGGTAGTTCCTGAAATTTTATATTTCCGTTTTTAGGATCATATAATGCGATCTTTCCGGAGGTTGAGATAAGATATATTTTCTTATTGTATTCTTTTACCACTTTAAACGGGTAATCGCTATTGATCTGTTTCGTTCCGATGATGGTTACTCCCTTATCTGTCATAATCCATTCGTCCCCATCGGAATCTTCGTAAATGTCTAGTATTTTGTTTCCTTTTAAATTTTGGTTGAAGCTACTGTATAATGTGATTCCTTTTCCATCTTTGCAGGATTGTTCATCGATTCTGAAAGCATAGCCTTGTTCGCAGGTAATCCATGTAATGCCTTTATTTAAGGTATATATGTTGCTGACTGTATTGGTTTGTTGCAAGGAAGATTCGATAGGAAGAAGTATGTCTATGAATTTTTCTGTTTTAATATCGAATAGATAGGCACGGTTATCATAAGATTTGCACCATATATCTCCGTCTTTGCTTTCTGTAATATAAGAGAAACGATTGGTGGTTAAGGTACATCCGTCTCCGGGAAATGCTTTGTAGTTTTTAAATGTGTATCCGTCAAATTTGTTTAGTCCATTCCAGGTGGCGAACCAAAGAAATCCTTTTTTATCTTGCATGATATTCACTACTACTCCTTGTGAAAGCCCACTGTTGACAGAAAAGTGCTTAATCTGACAAAGTGGTTGAGCAGCCACGGTCAGACTGGTATATAAACATAAAAGAAATGCATAGAGTGTTTTCATTATATTCTTTTTTATGTGTAGAGCAAAAATAAGTAAAACCGGATTAAAAAGGAAATATAAAACCGTGATTGAACATAAAATGCACGCTTTTGCATATTTAATCCACCCTCCTATCCTCTATCAAGCACAAATATTACCCTATAAAGAGCAGAGATACATCGTACTTTTGTTTTGACAATTGAAACTGGTAATATTAAAATGAAAACTATATATGAAACGTTTATTTATTTGTGTGGTAGGACTTATAGTAACCGCAACCATGTGGTCGCGTACCTTTGATATGAAGCAGCTTGGAGCTGACCCCCGGGGTATGGAATCTTGTACAAGATTAATAAACCAAACGATTGAAAAAGCTTTTTCTGAAGGAGGGGGAACTTTGTATTTTCCCGCCGGGACTTATCTGACTGCTACTATTCAGATGAAGAGTAATATAACTCTTTATTTAGAATCGGGAGCTACTCTTCGTTTCTCGGATCGTTTTGAAGATTATCTTCCTTTCGTTACGGTACGTTGGGAGGGCACAGTGATGAATACTCTTTCTCCTTTGATTTACGCGAAAGGTGCAGACAACCTGACAATCACCGGACGTGGAACATTGGATGGAAATGGTTTTAAATGGTGGGCTTGGGAAAAAGAGACTCGTGAGTTGATTAAAAGGAATGGGGGAAAGCTACCATCTTTGAACAAGTTACAACAAATGTGGGTGGAAGCTAATGAAAATCTGGAAATATCTGATTATTATAAACCTTCTTTAGAACGCCGGATGTTTCGTCCTCCTTTTATCCAGTTTTATGAATGCGCTAATGTGTTGATAGAGAATGTGAAGATTATCAATTCTCCTTTTTGGACGATAAACCCAGCTTTTTGTGATAATGTAACGGTGCATGGAGTGACAATTAATAATCCTTCGAAAGATCCGAAAGGACCCAATACGGATGGAATAAACCCGTCTTCTTGCCGGAATGTTCGTATTTCAGATTGTTTTATCAGTGTGGGAGATGATTGTATCACGATTAAGTCGGGGCGTGATGCAGATGGACGAAAATATGGAAAGGCTTGTGAGAATATAACGATAACTAATTGTGTTATGCTTTCCGGACACGGAGGTGTAGTGATTGGCAGTGAAATGTCTGGTGGTGTAAGACGAGTCACCATATCTAATTGCGTTTTTGATGGTACGGATTCCGGTATTCGTCTGAAGTCTTCGCGTGGAAGAGGTGGAGTAGTGGAGGAGCTTCGAGTGGATAATATCGTCATGAAGAATATTCAGCGGAATGCATTTATTTTTGATTTGTTTTATGATAAAGAATCAAAGACGGAACCTGTCAGTGAGCGTACTCCTGTTTTTAGGAATATTCATTTGAGTAATATAACGGGATCTGACATCAAGCAGATTGGCTACATTAAGGGTATTGAAGAAATGCCTGTACAAGACCTGTCGTTCTCCAATATGAATATGAAAGCGGAAATTGGATTTATAGTTGATATGGCTGAAGATATTCACTTTGATAATGTGGACTTCTCTTCACAGACTGGTTCACCGTGGCAATTCAGTAAATGTAAGCAAATCATTCTGAATAATGTCCGGTCAAAGTATCCTGCCGATCAGCAGGCAATTATTACTTTTGATGATGTTGATAATGCTATTATTAATGGTTGCTTTCAGATGATTCCTGTGAAGGAATTTTATAAAGCTAACAACAGCCGTATTATAGAGGGGAATAATTATTGGAAAAAAGAAAGTTCCAATGAGCCGGAATTATAATATTACCTGTTGTTTTTTGTTGTTCGGTATATATGAAAAGAACGATATTACATTGTCTGTAATATCGTTCTTTTATTGGCTAGTTGGTTGTTTATACCTTACTTGTTATCGTTTTCTCGGATTTCCACCCGACGAATCTTCCCACTGATAGTCTTCGGAAGTTCTTCCACGAACTCAATCACACGCGGATATTTATAAGGAGCAGTCACTTTCTTCACATGGTTCTGTAACTCCTTAATCAGTTCTTCTCCAGCACGATTCTTATAATCTTTAGATAGAACAATCGTAGCTTTTACCACCTGACCACGAATCTCATCGGGTACTCCGGTAATGGCACATTCCACAACAGCCGGATGAGTCATCAATGCACTTTCCACTTCGAATGGGCCGATGCGGTAGCCGGAGCTCTTGATAACGTCATCTGCGCGACCGACAAACCACAGGTATCCGTCTTCGTCTTTCCAGGCAACATCACCGGTATAATAAATTCCGTCGTGCCAAGCCTCGTGAGTACGTTCCGCATCCCGGTAGTATTCTTTGAAAAGTCCGAGAGGTTTACCATTACTGGTGCGGATTACAATTTGTCCTTGCTCACCGGCTTCAACAGAGCGACCTTCATGGTCGATCAAATCTACGTCATATTGAGGATTCGGTAGCCCCATACTTCCCGGTTTCGGTTCCATCCACGGCATGGTGGCGATGGTAAGGGTTGTTTCTGTTTGTCCGAAACCTTCCATCAGTTTGATACCTGTCAGTTTCTTGAAAGTTTCAAATACAGCGGGGTTCAATGCTTCTCCGGCAATGGTACAGTATTTGAGTGAAGATAAATCAAACTTTGTCAGGTCTTCGTGAATCAGGAACCGGAAGATGGTAGGAGGTGCGCAGAGAGAGGTGACATGATATTCCTGGATTTTTTCCAGAATAGCTGCCGGGGTAAACTTCTCGTGGTCGTAGACAAAGATATTGGCTCCGGCAATCCACTGTCCGTAGAGTTTTCCCCATACTGCTTTTCCCCAACCGGTATCGGCAATGGTGAGATGAAGGCTGTTTTCATCCAGGTTGTGCCAAAAACTACCGGTAACGATATGACCTAACGGATAAGTAAAGTCATGTGCCACCATCTTGGGCTCACCGGTAGTGCCGGAAGTAAAATACATCAAAGAGATGTCGTCGTTAGTGTTCGCATGGCGGGGACGTACAAACGGAGCAGCGTTCTCGATGCCCTGATGAAAATCCTCGAAGCCTGCCGGAATTTCCGGACCGACACTGACTAACTTTTCTACAGTGGGACATTCGGAAAGAGCATCTTTGATATGTTGCAGGATGATTCCTTCGCCGGCAGCTACAATCATTTTGATATCAGCAGCGTTGCAGCGATAGATAATATCCTTCTTGGTCAGTAGGTGAGTAGCCGGAATTACGGTTGCCCCCAATTTGTGGAGAGCAATGGTGCTATACCAGAACTCATAACGGCGTTTCAGAATCAGCATCACCATGTCGCCACGGCCGATACCCAGACTTTGGAAGTAAGAAGCGGTCATATCCGTGTAACGCTTCATCTCTGCAAATGAGAATTGGCGGCTTTCGCCTTTGTCATTTGTCCAAAGCAAAGCATTCTTGTCGGGTTGTTCGGCTGCCCAGGCATCTACTACGTCATAACCGAAGTTGAAATTCTCCGGGACGTTTATTTTTAAGTTTTTGATAAAGTCCTCTTGTGAACTGAAAGAGGTCTGTGATAAAAATCTTTCTACCATGATGTTATTACATAATTACTGCCAGAAAACGTACCGTTTTACCATCGAGCGCTTTCATGCCATGTGGAAGTTTGGAATTAAAATAAATGCTGTCGCCTTGGTTGAGGATGATTTCTTTGCCTTCGATGTTGATAAGCATACGTCCTTCGATAACAAGGTTGAATTCTTGTCCGTTATGTTTGTTATAATGGATCGGCTCGTCGATTGCTTTCGGTTCAACGGTAACGATGAACGGATCGGCGGTGCGGTTCATGAATCCTGAAGCCAGTGACTGGTATTTATAAGCTTTGGTACGTTCGATGCTGACACCTTTACCGGCACGGGTCACGAAGTAGCTGCTCATTTTAGGTTCTTCGCCAAACATCAGGGCGTCGAGAGCTACATTATACGTACGAGCAATTTTTTGTAACATGCTGACAGAGATATCATAGTCTCCTGTTTCCGCAAGCCGGTATTCTTCAGCAGAAATGTCACTATCGCGAGCGATATCCTCTGCGGTCAGTTCCAATACATCACGTAATCCGCGGAGGCGTTCTGCTATCTGTTTAATTTGTTCATTCATACAAGTGGTTAGTATTTTATGATTAATAATTCTATGGTGTTATTTGGATGCTTTCATGGCTTTGATAATAGCGGAGGTGAAACCGTTGTGTTCCAATTCATTGATACCTTTGATCGTGATTCCGCCCGGAGTGGTTACCTTGTCGATTTCTACACTGGGGTGGGTGTCGTTGTTCTGAATCAGTGCGGCCGCTCCTTTTAAGGATTGGGCTATCATCTGCATGGCATCTTTAGGACGGAGTCCCATTTCAATTCCGGCTTGCATGGCTGCCTGAATGTATTTCAGTACGTAAGCGATACCGCAGGATGCCAATGCAGTAGCTGCCGCTATTTTATCTTCGGGGATAAGCATCACTGTTCCCATCTCGCTGAACAACCGGAGGATGAAGCTGTCTTGTTCATCATTCGTGTTGCGGGCGGCAACAAGCGTCATGCTTTCCAGTTCGCTGATAGCGGTGTTCGGGATCAGGCGAAACATGGGCATTTCCGGTGCTACGACATAATGAGCCAGTTCTTCAAAACTGATGCCGGCAGCTACCGAGATGAGTATCTGTTTGCTTTTTAATTTCAACTCGCGCATCACCGGTTCCATAAACCACGGTTTGACAGCAAGAATGACGATGTCTGCTCCTGTGGCCGCTTCCGGATTATTGTTGGTGGTGGAGATGCCCGGAAATTCTTTTTTCAGTTTCTCTAGTTTTCCGGCACTGGGATTGGATACAATGATATCCGAATCGTCTATCAGACTTCCTTTTGCCAGGCCACGGGCTATTGAACCGCCCATGTTTCCTGCACCGATGATGGCTATTTTCATATACGCTTATTTTTTAATGAGTTGTTACAGACAAAGGTAACAGTTAATTACGAAAAAACAAAAAGCAGCCAAAATAAGAAATAAATTTCTAATAAAGGCTGCTTTTATCGTTGGCTGTTTATTAATCAAATGAGCGGTTAGAGTACTTTTTTGAACCGGGCGAGGAACTCTTTCGCTTCCTCCATGCTTAGGCAGAGAGGGGGTAACAAGCGAAGTACGTTCGTGCCGCTTGCTCCGGTAAATACGTGCTCGTCGTAGATGAGACGGCTGCGCAGTTCTTTGATCGGTTCTTCAAATTCGAGTCCGATCATCAGTCCGCGTCCGCGCACCTCTTTAATTTGCGGGAATTTCTTCAGTTCTTCCAGTAAGTAATCACCTACTGCCTTCGCGTTTTCTATCAGATTTTCCTGTTCAATGACATCCATCACAGCGAGAGCTGCCGAACATGCCAGGTGATTTCCTCCGAAAGTTGTTCCCAACTGACCGTATACCGGTTTAAACATCGGGCTGATTAAGACACCTGCCATCGGGAAGCCGTTACCGATTCCTTTGGCTACAGTGATGATATCCGGTTTGATGTCATTATATTGATGAGCGAAGAATTTGCCGCTACGTCCGTATCCGCTCTGAATTTCATCCAGAATCAGGATGGTTCCTGTTTCGCTACAAGTCTTGCGGAGTTCCTGCATAAATTCGGTGGTCGGTATCTTGATACCGCCTACCCCTTGTATTCCTTCAATGATAACAGCACAGGTGTCTCCTTTATACAATTCCTGTTTCATCGCTTCTATATCGTTGAGCGGGAGATAGGTGACATGACCGTTATTGTTGATAGGAGCGATAATGGAAGGATTGTGGGTCGCTTCTACTGCAAGAGATGTACGTCCGTGGAATGCTTTGTTGAAAGAGACAATTTTGGTACGTCCGTTGTGGAAAGAAGCAAGTTTCAGTGCATTCTCGTTTGCTTCGGCACCGCTGTTAATCAGAAACAGGCTGTAGTCTTCGTAACCGGAAATCTTCCCCAGTCGTTCGGCTACCTCTTGTTGGAGCTTGTTAATGACGGAGTTTGAGTAGAAACCAAGTTTAGCCACCTGGTTACTAATCATCGCTACATAGTGGGGATGTGCATGTCCGATGGAGATAACGGCATGACCTCCGTAGAGATCCAGATATTCTGTTCCGTTTTCGTCCCATACCTTACAGCCATCACCTTTGACAATGTTGATATTGTATAAAGGATATACGTCGAATAAATTCATAATTCTTCTGTTTTTAGAAAGCTGAAGGCTTCAAACGTAGTCCTACGGTTTCTTCCAGATTGAACATCAGGTTCATGTTATGAACTGCTTGTCCGCTGGCGCCTTTCAGCAAGTTGTCGATACAAGAGATAATCAATAGCTTATCACCATGCTTTTCCAGATGTATCAGGCATTTATTAGTATTAACGACTTGTTTTAAGTCAATATTCTTATCTACGATGTGTACGAAGGAGTCTTTAGCATAATATTCCTCATACATACGAACGATTTCTTCCTGTGCTACTTTGGTCTTGACTACCAATGTCGCGAAGATACCGCGAGGGAAGTCACCACGGTACGGTATGAAGTCAATATCCGAATCGAAGCTGTTTTGCAACTGTTTCAGCGATTGCTTGATTTCCGGAACGTGCTGATGGTCGAATGCTTTGTACACACTCATATTGTTGTTTCTCCAACTGAAATGACTGGTAGCACCCGGTTTCACTCCGGCTCCCGTACTTCCTGTAATGGCATTCACCATCACGTCGTCTGTCAGCATCAAATTTTTGGCAAGCGGAAGCAAACCAAGCTGGATACAGGTAGCAAAACAACCGGGGTTGGCTACGTGCTTCGCCGTACAAGTGGCCCGACGATTCAGTTCCGGCAGACCATAGATAAAGTCGTGGTCATCACTTTTGATACGGTAGTCCATGGAGAGGTCGATAATCTTCAGGTCTTCCGGTATGTTGTGACTTTCCATGAACTTCTTTGTGTCGCCGTGGGCGGTACAGAAGAAAAGCACGTCGATTTCGTCCAGAGGTAACTGGTCGGTGAATCTTAAATCTGTTTCTCCATACAAACCTTCGTGTACGTCGGTAATCTTGTTTCCGGCATTACTGCTGCTGTTGATAAATACGATTTCAGTTTCCGGATGGTTGAGTAGCAGGCGGATTAATTCGCCTGCTGTATATCCTGCGCCACCAATGATTCCTGCTTTAATCATATCTCTTCGTCTTTGTGGTTATTGTAGTAAACACGTAGCGGAGTAGAGGTCACTTTGATAAAGCCTTTTGCATCTTCGGCTGTCCAGCCTTTCTGCATTTCACCGTATTCTCCGAATTTAGTCTTCACCAAGTCATCTTTCGATTCTACACCTACGGTAGAGAAAGAAAGAGGGCGAAGTTCGAGGATCGCTGTACCGTTCACATTGCGCTGGCTTTCCTGCAACATGGCTTCGATGTCACGCATCACCGGTTCCAGGTATTGACTTTCGTGAAGGAACATACCGTACCAGTTGGCTACTTGATCCTTCCAATATTGTTGCCATTTGCTTAATGTATATTTTTCAAGGAAACGGTGAGCGCCGATAATCAACATCGGGGCGGCTGCTTCGAATCCTACACGGCCTTTGATACCGATAATTGTATCGCCTACGTGCATATCACGGCCGATACCGTATGCTGCGCCAATCTCTTCCACTTTCTGGATGGCTTTGATCGGGTCGTCAAACTTCTCGTCGTTGACCGCTTTCAGTTCCCCTTTTTCAAAAGTCAGGCGGAGCTGTTCGCTGCCTTCTTTCTCAACATGTTTGAGGTAAGCTGTTTCCGGCAGTCCTTGTGCAGAGTCGAGGATTTCGCCGCCACAGATGGAAGTACCCCATAAGCCGACGTTATAAGAGTATTTCAGTTTAGTGAAGTCTGCGCTGAAACCATGCTTGTTCAAGTAATCGATTTCTTCCTGACGGCTCAATGCCATGTCACGGGTCAATGTGATAATTTCCACGTTCGGAGCCAGTACGAGGAAAGTCATATCGAAACGGATCTGGTCGTTACCGGCTCCGGTAGAACCGTGCGCTACGGCGTCCGCACCGATTTCGTTGGCATAACGGGCGATGGCAAGCCCCTGGAAGATACGTTCGGAACTGACTGAAATAGGATAAGTACCGTTACGCAGTACATTTCCGAAAACCATGTATTTCAGGCTCTTTTCGTAGTATTCTTGAGTAACGTCCAGCGTTACATATTTTACTGCTCCCAGTTTGTAAGCATTTTCTTCGTTTGTTTTCAGTTGTTCTTCACTGAAACCACCCGTATTGGCACAAGCTGCATATACTTCGTAACCTTTTTCTTTGGCGAGGTACATGACGGTGAACGATGTGTCCAGTCCGCCGCTGAATGCCACCACTACTTTTTTCTTCTTCTCTTCCATAGTGCTGTATCTTTTAAATATTATTTCTTTCTTGTTCTTTTTTAATGTTCCGCGGCTCTGTCGGATCGTACAGCATGGCTGTACAGATACAGAATTTACGGTTCTTCGCTACCAGAATATCATGGTTGATGCATCCTTCGCATCCTTTCCAGAAAGCTTCGTCGTCTGTCAATTCGTTGAAGGTGACAGGTACGTAACCCAGTTCGGTATTCATCTTCATGACAGCTGCTCCGGAGGTCAGACTGAATATTTTTGCTTTCGGCCATCGGAGACGTGCCAGTTGGAAAGAAGCCTGTTTGATACGCTTTGCCAGCCCTAATCCACGAAAATCGGGATGAACGATCAAACCGGAAGTAGCCACGTACTGCTTGTTTCCCCATGATTCGATATAGGTAAATCCGGCGAAAGTGTCACCGCAAAGAGCAATAATCGCCTTACCTTCTTTCATCTTTGTCGCTACGTATTCGTGTGTGCGTTCCGCAATTCCTGTTCCTCGTACGGCGGCAGCATTTCTGATAGTTTCCAAAATAGTGTCAACGTAAACCTCATGTGAGGCGTCGGCTACCATAACATCTATTTGTTGAGTGTCCATTTCTTTATTATATAATAATAGGTATAATTATTCGATATTGGGAATGATGAGTGACAAAAGCTGGCGTATTTTGCTGATGGAAACTCCTTCACGCAACACCAACATGATCGTATCGTCACCGGCAATGGTTCCCAGAATTTCACTGAATTCATTGTTGTCGATGTCATAAGCCATGCTGCTGGCATAACCGGGACGGGTGCGGATAACGGCGATGTTACCGGAAAACTGCAAAGAGATAAATCCGTTGTTGCGTAACATTTCACCGGCACTCTGGTCGGTAGAACGTTTATACATAATGTTGTTCGGCAGTACATATACGTACTTTCCATTCATACTGGCAGCCTTGGCTACTTTCAATTGTTTCAAGTCGCGGGAGAGGGTGGCCTGTGTCAGTTCGAAGCCTTCGCGGTTCAGCTCTTGCAGCAGTTCTTCCTGCGAACCGACCTCCTTGCTTGAGATAATCATTTTGATGGCGTCTAACCGATTTGCTTTCTTCTTCATTGTATAATTATTCTAAGAATGGCGCAAAAGTATGCATTATTTCGGAGAAAAGATGCATAAAACCAAAGTTTTTTTGCATAAAAGTGAAAAATACTTTAGAAAGGGATAGTGATATAATCAGGATATATGTGGGTATATGTAACAAAGTTGTTTCTTTATTGCTTCATTTTGTGCTGACTTTTTTTATTGTCTATTAAAAAAGATGCAATTGTTTGTTCAAGGGTTATTAAATATATAAATTTGTAAAGTGAATAAGAAGACAAGTTTGTAAAGTGAACAAGGAGACAAATCGTGTGATAGATGAAGATATTGAGCTTTATTCTCTTTTTAGAAAAGGAGATAGAAAGGCTTTTGATACTTTATTTTTGAAGTATTATTCCATACTATGTGCCTTTGGGAAGTACTATATTCCTATAGAAGATGCTGAAGAAGTTGTTTTGGATATCATGACATGGCTATGGGAAAACAGAGAATTCCAGATCATAGAAACTTCTTTGCGAAGTTATTTGTTTATGGCGGTCAGAAACAGATGCTTGGATTTAATAAGTAAGAATCAGACAAAAAGACGTTGTTATGAGCATATGTTTGCTGAAGAAATGCAGACAAGTTTTGAAGATCCTGATTTTTATGTAGTGGAGGAATTGATGGCGAAAATAGAAAAGGCCGTGATGCGATTGCCGGACTCCTATCGTATAACTTTTGAGATGAGCCGTTATCAAGATAAAACATATAAAGAGATTGCGAAAGAATTAAATGTTTCCATAAAATTAGTGGAGTATCGTATCCAGCAAGCATTGAGACTTTTACGTGTAGAACTAAAAGACTATTTACCGTTGATTACAATCATATTCCCTTATTTTCTCTAAGGATAGCTGATTCGTTTTTGAGTCTTAAAATAAAAATGCAGCTTTTAATTAAAAAAGTTGCATTTTTGTTTAGGGGCTAATTGAAGTATTCCGTCTTCTTAATAAAATGAACATAAAAGATGATGGAATTACATGAAAATATAGATGAGGCTCTTTTACTCCTTTATTTTTCCGGTACACTAGGAGAGAAAGAAAAAGAAGAGGTAGAAAATTGGATTTCCCTCTCTGAAGAAAACAGAAAAATAGCTAAACAGATTTGTTACATACACCACGTAACAGATATAATAGATACCGTGAAGCAGATAGATCCTAAACAGGCATTGGTGAAGCTGGATAAGAGATTGTCAAAAAAGAAGAAAATAAACTGGTGGGAATGGGGGATAAGAGCAGCAGCTGTATTATTTATTCCTTTATTCTTATCTTTCTTCTATTTTGTATTTAATCAAGATAAAAATTATGATCGTTATGTCGAAATTCGGTCTAATCCGGGGATGATGACAAAAGTGGAGTTACCGGATGGTACTTGGGTATGGCTGAATTCTGCTTCTTATCTAAAATATCCAGTGTCTTTTGAAGGAGAATATCGAAAGGTTGAATTGCTAGGAGAAGCTTATTTTTCAGTGCAAAAGGATAATGGACGGAAATTCTTAGTCGATGTAGGAAAGGGGATTGAATTAGAGGTTTTAGGTACTGAATTTAACGTGGATGCTTATCCGGATGATAAGTTTGTAGCTGCTACTTTGGTGACAGGTAGAGTAAAATTCCATTGTCAGCAGAAAGGCAGGGAGGCTACTTATAGTATGCAACCCGGACAGAAGGTGATTTATAATTTATTGGATGAGAAACTTTTGTGTACAACTACTTTTGTTGAATCTGATATTGCTTGGAAAAGTGGAAGGATCATTTATCGAGATACTCCGCTTGAAGATGCTTTAAGAACTTTGAGCAAGCGTTTTGACGTAGAGTTCCGTATTGTTAATCCATTATTAAAGAAATATTGCTTTACAGGTACTTTTATTAATCAACGTCTGGATAAGATCTTGGAACACTTCAAAATAGCTTCAGGAGTGAGATACAGATACCTTGAATCGGCATTGGACAACGGTGTTGTGAAAGAGAAAACAATAATAGAAATTTATTAAACAAAAAAGAACTATGAAAACACTCCCTCCTTAAACAAAAAATATGGGAAAAATATAGCACTATTCTTCCCATATAAAAAATCATTTAGCCTTACTTGTTTGCCAACAAGTACAGTTAACTTTATTTTTAATTAAAATCACAACAAATTTATGCAAAAACATTGTAGTATCCAAATTCTTGGGATTAAAAGGCTACTGACAGCAACTTTAAAAGGAATTCCATTGCCTATGAGATTATTAATTATTATGCTATGTGTTTCGATAGGATGCATTCGTGCGACAAATACTTATGCGCAAAATGCGGTCCTTGACTTGAAAGTCAATAATCAAACGATTGAAACCGTCTTGAAAATAATAGAATCGCGGACTGACTTTGTATTCTTCTTTAACAGTCAGCAGGTTAATGTACATAAACGTGTCTCTATTAATGTCAATAAACAGAATATTTTTAAAATTCTAGATGAGGTTTTTAAAGGAAGTGACGTCGTTTATTCAGTGCTTGATAAAAGCATAATTTTGTCTAGTAAAAGATTTGCGCCTGATGGAAATTTGAAGAAGATTACAGGTAAGGTCGTTGATACGAACGGTGAACCGTTGATTGGGGTTACAATTGCTCTACAGGGAAGTAATAGAGGAACGGTGAGTGATGTAAACGGAAATTTTTCTTTAAACGGAGAAGAAGGAAAGGTTAATGTATTGAATATCTCATATATTGGTTATAAAGACCAACAGGTAAAAGTCGAGGATGGTAAAACTTTGATTATTACATTGGAAGAAGATACCAAGGTCTTGGAAGAAGTAGTTGTTGTGGGATATGGTACACAGAAAAAAATCAATCTGACGGGTGCTGTTGCTGTGGTTGACGATAAACAAGTAATCGGACGTTCGGCCGATAATTTGTCTAAACTACTTCAAGGAGCTGTTCCTAATATGAATGTTACTGTTTCTAACGGTCGTCCGGGACAGGGGGGTAGCATAAATATTCGTGGTATCAATTCTATCAGTAGTAGTGCCACGCCTTTGATATTAGTTGATGGTGTAGAAGGTACTATCGATGCAGTGAATCCCAATGATGTGGAGTCTATTAGTGTATTGAAAGATGCTTCTTCGGCAGCTGTATACGGGGCGCGTGCAGCTTATGGAGTAATTTTGGTTACAACAAAATCTGGTAATGATGGTAAAACACGTGTTTCTTATAACGGACGTTATAGCTTTGGCTCGCCTACAGTTTCCAGAGATTTTGAGACTCGCGGTTATTATTCGGCGGCTATCAATGATATGTTTTATTCTACCTATCAAGGTTCTAACTATACGAATTATAATGATGAAGATTATTATGAGATGTGGATCCGGCGTAATGATAAAACGGAAAATCCGGAACGACCGTGGGTAGTTATCAAAGATGGTGAATATAAATATTATGGTAACTTTGATTGGTATAATTATTTCATGGATGAGTCTCGGCCTACATGGGAACACAATATTAGTGTCAGTGGTGGCAATAAGAAAGTGCACTATTTCCTTTCCGGTGCTTACTATGATCAGAAAGGAGTTATTCGGAAAAATGCGGATAGTTTCACTAAATACAATTTCCGTTCCAAGGTGAGTATTGAGATTGCTCCATGGTTGAAAATAAGTAATAATACGTCATATAAAAAGGATTCTTATCCATTTCCGGGGCCAGGTGCTATTAACAATCTTTTTGATGCGATAAGTAAGCATGCCTTAGCTTCTATTGTTCCAATCAATCCGGATGGAACATATATGGGGAATGCAACAGTTATTACAGGAGGGTATCGCCCAGCTAATGATCTTAGTGCAATTCTTGAATATGGTAAACACAAGAATGAAGATGCTAATTACTTTTTTAATACCACCTTTGAGGCGGTAATGACACCTGTCAAGAATGTAACGGTGACAGCTAATTATTCGTTTGCTCAACATGAATATACGGCAATGAATCGTAGTGCTAATTATCCATATTCACGTGTACCCGGAGAAGTTCTTTGGAAAACAGATGGTTATGGCCTTAATACTCTTTATGAACGTTCTAATCATGATTGGTTTCATTCATACAATATTTATGGAAATTATACAAATACATTTGCCGATGTGCACCATGTAAGTGCAACTGCCGGTGTCAACTATGAAACTAAATTTTTTAAAGACATCAAAATACAACGTAATGATTTATTGTCCGAAGATTTAACTGATTTTAATTTAGCTAATGGTGATGAAATGAGTATTGCGGGTGGTAAAAATAGATATGCTCTTTTCGGTCTTTTTTATCGTTTGAATTATGACTATAAAAATAGATATTTATTTGAATTTAGCGGACGTTATGATGGTAGTTCACGGTTTGCCCGGGGACATCGCTATGGCTTTTTTCCTTCAGTTTCTGCCGGGTGGAGAATTAATGAAGAAAAGTTCTTTGAACCATTACGTAAACAAATTAGTAATTTGAAATTACGCTTTTCTTTAGGAGCATTAGGAAACCAACAAGTCGGATATTATGACTATTTGCAGACTATATCTTCTGGTGGTACTATTTCTTATGCTTTTGGTGATAAAAATAAAGCGTCAGGTGCTAGTATCTCTGCTCCGAATGCTTCTGATTTCACTTGGGAAACGGTCGTTACAAAAAATATCGGTTTGGATTTCGGAATATTGGATAATCGTTTGAATATGACGGCTGATATATATGTACGTGATACGAAAGATATGTTGATGGCTTCCAAGGATCTTCCGAATGTATATGGTGCTTCTTCTCCCAAAACAAATGCTGCTAACTTGCGTACGAAAGGTTGGGAAGCATCGATTAGTTGGAATGATTCTTTTAATCTAAAGGGAGAAGCGTTCCATTATTCTGTCGTATTAGGTTTGGCTGATAATACGACTAAAGTGACAAAGTATAACAATGATAACAAAACATTAGGTACTCCATATGAAGGACAACAATTGGGAGAGATTTGGGGATATGTTGTTGATGGTCTTTTCAAAACTGATGAAGAAGCTGAAAACTATCCGGTAAATCAGAGTTATGTAAATAATATATTGAATATTTCTGTGAAATCTCAAGGTCTCCATGCGGGGGATGTGAAATATGTGGACTTGGATGGCGATAATATTATTTCTCCTACTTTATCGGCAAACGATGTGAAGGATCAGAAAGTGATTGGAAATTCTTTACCAAGATATACATATTCTGTCAGGTTAGCAGCAGATTGGAATGGAATTGATTTTTCTGCCTTGTTGCAAGGCGTCGGTCGCCAACATTGGTATCCCAATGGTGAAACTAGTCTGTTCTGGGGCCCCTATGCCCGTCCTTATTGTACTTTTATTCCGAAGGATTTCTTGGCAGATGTTTGGTCAGAAGATAATCCGAATGCTTATTTACCACGTCCGAGAGGCTATGTGGCATTGGATGTTAATCCGCGTGAGTTGTCTAAACCTAATACTCGCTATTTGCAAAATGTGGCTTATTGCCGTCTTAAAAATGTAACAGTCGGTTACTCTTTGCCACGTACTTGGCTAAAGGCTTTGCACATGGAACGTGTCAGGGTTTATTTTAGTGGAGAGAATCTTTTTACATTCAGCCCTTTACATAGTAATTATATTGATCCGGAACATGCTGGGGCTTCTACAAGTTGGAAAAGTGGTCATACGAACGTGACTTCCTATCCAATGAGTAAGACCTATTCATTTGGAATTGATGTGACTTTTTAATGGAAAATAAAAACTAAGATAATATGAATGGTATAAAATATAAAATATGGATGCTCTTGCCTCTGATGGCAATGATTTCTTGTGAAAGTATTTTGGATAAATTTCCGGAAGATAAAATTACGCCGGAAACATTCTTTACAACAGAAAACGAGTTAGAATTGTATTCAAACAATTTCTATGTCGCTTGTATTTCGGGTACAGGAGTGTTTAAAGATTACGGTGATGTAATTATTCAGCCTATCTTGGAAAAAGCGATTAGCGGGCAACGCACTATACCTGAAACTGATTCTAATTTCGATGGTTGGGGTTGGGGAGCCCTTCGTGATATTAATTTCTGCCTGGAGAACATTTATCGTTGCCAGAATGAGGAAGTACGGAATCATTATGAAGGTTTGGCACGTTTTTTTAGGGCTTATTTTTATTTTGTAAAGGTGAGGCGTTTTGGAGATGTACCATGGTATGATTATGTGATTGGAAGTGCTGATACGGAAGCTTTGAGTAAACCTAGAGATTCTCGTGAGTTTGTAATGGAGAAAGTGTTGGAGGACATTAATTTCGCGATTGATAATTTGAGAATGCAAAAAGATGTATACCGGGTGACTCGTTGGACTGCTTTGGCTTTAAAATCCAGAATTTGTTTGTTTGAAGGCACATTTCGGAAATATCATGGTTTGAATGATTGGGAAAAGTATCTTCGTGAATGTGCATCCGCATCGGATATCTTTATCAATGAGAGTGGCTATACAGTTTATACGGCAGGTTCTACCCCTTATTTCAATTTATTTGGCTCTTTGAATGCTGAACCCACGGAAATAATCCTTGCGAAGGATTACAATGCAGCTTTGGGACTGACTAATATTGTACAGGCATTTTGCAATTCTCCTGGTGAGGCAAATTCAGGTGTGACAAAGCGTTTTGTTAATTCTTATTTGATGAAAGATGGTTCCCGTTTTACAGATAAGAGTAACTATGAGACTATTGGGTTTGCGGAAGAAATGAAAAACCGTGATCCACGTCTAACACAAACGATTCGTGCAGCAGGATATGTACGTGATGACGGAAAAAAATATCTGCCAAGCTTTAAGTTGGCAAAATTAGGGTATCATTTGAAGAAGTACGATTGTGGAGTTAAATATGATATGTCTTCTGAATCTGATTTGCCATTGTTTCGTACAGCTGAAGTTTATTTGAATTGTGCGGAAGCAAAAGCAGAATTGGGGACATTGACTCAGGATGATTTGAATAAAACAATTAATAAGCTAAGGGCTCGTGTAAATATGCCGAATTTATTGATGGCAACAGCAAATGCTAATCCTGACCCCTATTTGAAGGAGTGGTATCCGCACGTAGAAAGTGACGATAACCAGGGGATTATCCTTGAAATTAGGCGTGAACGTACTATAGAATTGGTAATGGAAGGCTTTAGATACTATGATATCATGCGTTGGAAGGAAGGTAAAATATTCGAAAAACCATTTCTTGGTATTTATTTCCCCGGTCCGGGTGAATATGATTTGGACGGTGATGGAACGAATGATGTTTATCTGTATTTGAGTACTGATAAAGGAAACTCTTCTTGTGCAGATCAGTTTGAGATAGGTGGTGAACTTAGCTTGGATCATGAGGCAAGTGGTAATTTGATTATTCATCAAGGTATCAAAAGAGTATGGAACGAGGACAAGGATTACTTGTACCCGATACCAACAAAGGATCGTGTTTTAACCAATGGGGCATTAACGCAGAACCCGGGTTGGAATGATGGACTTATTTTTTAATTTTAAATGGAGAAAATAATGAAAATGAAATATTTATATATGTCTTTTCTGTTGGCGTTAGTCTATAGTTGTAGTGATTCTGGAGATAATTCAGATTATAGCGAAATGTTGAAAAAAGATTTCAACCAAGAAATTAAATGGGATGTGGATTCATTGGCTCTTATGAGAGCATCTTGGGAAAAAACGGATTTAGGCAACGGGGCAACTGTTTGTACGGCACAAGCGAGCATGTGGGGGACTGCCCAAAGCGTTTCTTATGTGGTATATCCGACGACTATGTTTTCTACCAGAGTTGCAGTATGTGATACTCCTGCCAAGACTAGTACGATTGCTAAAGATAAAAAAGCATTGTTTGCTATCAATGGCAGTTATTCTATTTCCGAAAATCCGTCTACATTTACTATGGTGGATAAGGTGGTGAAGGTTACGTCTACGATCGAATCTGCCAGTAAAGTGAACGGAGTGATTGCCATTGATGCGGAAGGTTCTGTAGATGTGAAGTCTTGTACGTTTTCTGATTATACGGATGTGGAAGATGAATATGAATCAGCTTTAGCATCAGGGCCAATGTTACTTATCGAAGGGAAAACGTGTTCGTTTCCTCAAGATGCTGTTTATACACAACGTATGGCTCGGTCTGTGATTGGGATAACTGCTCAGGGAAAAATGATGATGCTTACTATTGATGGTGCTATAACGGGAAATGCTGATGGTGCAACACTTGAGGAGGCCGCTTTTATTGCCAAAACATTGGGAATGAAGAATGCGGTTTGTTTGGCTGACGGAAATTCTTCCACGCTATGGACATCAGGTAAAGGCGTAGTGAATCATCCGATTGGAAATGGACAGTATGATCATGAAGGCGAAGGTACAGTGTCTACTGTGATCTATGTTGCAGCTTCTTCTTTATTTGACGGTGGTGATGGAACGGTTGATGATCCTTATTTGATTAGTAATAGGAATCATATGAGGAACATGATGTCTGTTGTAGAACTTGATAAAACTTATTATTTCGAAATGACGAATGATGTTGATATGACTGGCATTGACTGGAAACCACTGAATACGGGTGAGCCTGTTGACCGTTTTGATATAAAGATTCATTTTGATGGTAAGGGACATACGATTAGAAATTTACATTGTGAGATCAGTTCTCGGTACGCCAGTTTCTTTGGGGTAATGAATGGCTCATGTCGTAATGTGCGCTTTGAAAATGCGGAAGTTATTGGATATGGTTCTTCTTGTACGGGTATTGTTGCCGGTTATTTGGGAACAAATTCTTTGGAGTGTTTGATTGAAAATGTATATGTGTCTGGTACTGTAAGTGGCATACAGCAAGTGGGTGGTATTGGTGGCATTTTTGCTAAAGGTACTGTACGGAATTGTTATGCAGATGTAAAAGTAATCGGGTCTTCTCGTGCCGGTGGTATTGTTGCTGAACCAAGGAATGCTGTAGTTGTTGAAAACTGTTTTGCGACAGGAACTCTTTATAGTACAGGAAATGCAGGTGGTATTGCCGGAGGACTTAATGGCAATAATCCTACAATAAAAGGTTGTATCGCTTGGAATGAACAGATTGATGGTGAACCTGTATCAGGACGTGTTATTGGATGGCAGTCAAATACCTATACGAAGGCTACGGATTGTTATGCGAAAAAAGATATGATTATCGCATGGGGACCCAACAAAGGTATGACGGGGGCTGATGCTAATACTGCCGGAACTTACGATTGGGGCAACAATAAAACTGCAATTTGCCATGGTATTACTACGGAAAATAGTGTAGATGCTGCATCGAAAATAGGTTGGTCTACAGATATATGGGATCTTTCAGGCGTAACTCCACTATTGAAATCTTTTAATGATAAGTAATGATACGAATAGGGAATCTATATGTTTATTTAAAAAATTATATTATGAAGCTTACGAAGTTAACAATTGCTTTTTTATCCGTATTTTTCTGTCTAGTTGTCGCTTGTGGAAGTGATGGGGGCAATGATGACCCCAAAACACCGGATGTTACAGAGCCGGTAACACCAAATGAACCGGACGAACCGGACAACCCTTCCGTTGTAAAAGTCCCGACTCTACAGAAGAATGTCCAAAGTGAATGGAAAATTGATTCTATCGATGATGGTTTTATTTATTATAACTATGAACGGTATGACGATGTGAGTAAGGCTCAACAGATTGTAAATGTGCTGGAAATTGATTTACTTTCCAATAAGTACAAAGTTGAATTTACATATAATAATGGAGATTCTCTTTCAACTACAGCACAGGTACGTGGGGCTATTGGTGGTATTAATGGTGGGTATGAACAGGAAGCTATTTATATTCGTATCAATGGAACTAATATCTCTGAAGTGACACTACCGGAGGGACATCTACGATACTGGAAACATGATGGTGCGCTTTATTCGGATGGAAAATCTGATGTTGGAATTATATATGGCGGCAGAAATGGAAAGGCTGCAATTGATACATATAAACAACATTCTGCAAAGTTTTTGTTAGCTAGTGCCCCCACACTGATTGACGATTACAATCCGCTAGGTGAAACTTTTGTTGGTAATTATACTATGGAACAATTGGAGTCTTTTGACTATGAAGATTATCGCAGACATCAAGGAGTACGTCATCCTCGTACGGTGGTTGCTGTGACAGAGGATAAAGATTTGTTGTTAGTCACTATTGATGGGCGCTGGGCTGGTAAGGCGGAAGGTATGAGCGCAAAAGAAGTAACCTTATTCCTCAAAAAGCATTTCAGTCCTCAATATGCACTTAATATGGATGGTGGTGGATCTACTACTATGTATGTGAAGGGGAAAGGAGCGGCAAAAACAGATGTTGTCAATTATCCTACTGATAATGGAGTCTTTAACCACTATGGACAACGTCGTGTAACAACTCATATTATAGTAAAAAGAAAGTAGACCTTAATCATTTCATCATAAAATAGGTATTTTATATATTGTAAACGGTATAAATCCATTTAGCAAAGATGGCTTTATACCGTTTACTAGTACCTATACAGAGGTGTAGGGAAAATGTGAATCTGTTTATATTTGCAATTGTATTGTGTCTTTTGTGTCAAAATGTATACCCTTTCAATCAAAATACATAAGGAAAAGGAGGAGGGAATCGCCTATCTTTGCCATGTAGGTAAATGGATACCTTAAATATATAGACAGAATACCATGAAACAAAACTTTTTTGCAGTCGACCTGGGCGCAACGAGCGGCCGTACAATCTTAGGAACTTTCATTGAAGGCGGATTGAATCTGGAAGAGATTAATCGTTTTCCTAACCACCTGATTGAAGTAGGTGGACATTTCTATTGGGATATTTATGCATTATATCGTCATATTATTGACGGATTGAAGTTGGTTGCTCATCGTGGCGAATCCATTGCTTCTATCGGTATCGATACCTGGGGAGTGGATTTTGTGTGTGTCGGAAAAGACGGTAACCTGCTTCGCCAGCCTTATGCATATCGTGACCCGCATACAGTAGGAGCACCGGAGGCTTTTTTTTCCCGTATTTCGCGTAGTGAAGTCTATGGCAAAACGGGTATTCAGATTATGAATTTTAATTCACTTTTCCAATTAGATACTTTACGTCGCAATCACGACAGCGCGTTGGAGGCGGCAGATAAAATTCTGTTTATGCCGGATGCGTTGAGTTATATGCTTACCGGAGAGATGGTGACGGAATATACGATTGCTTCGACAGCCCAGCTGGTGAATGCACAGACACGACGTTTGGAGCCGGAGTTGCTGAAAGCGGTAGGATTGGACGAGAAGAATTTCGGCCGTTTTGTATTCCCGGGTGAAAAGGTGGGAGTATTGACGGAAGAAGTGCAAAAGATAACCGGACTGGGTGCGATTCCTGTGATTGCGGTAGCCGGCCATGATACCGGTTCTGCTGTTGCTGCCGTTCCGGCATTGGATCGCAATTTTGCTTATTTGAGTAGCGGAACCTGGTCGCTGATGGGAGTTGAAACGGATGCTCCGGTGATTAATGCCGAAACGGAAGCGTTGAACTTTACCAATGAAGGTGGTGTGGAAGGAACTATCCGTCTATTGAAGAATATCTGTGGAATGTGGTTGCTGGAACGTTGCCGTCTGAATTGGGGAGATACAAGTTATCCTGAATTAATCAGTGAGGCGGATGCTTGTGAACCGTTCCGTAGTCTGATTAATCCGGATGATGACTGTTTCGCGAATCCTGCGGACATGGAAAAAGCTATTACAGAATATTGCCGGGCTACTGGACAGTCGGTTCCCGAGAAACGTGGACAAGTAGTGCGTTGCATCTTTGAAAGTTTGGCTTTGCGTTATCGCCAGGTGTTGGAGAATTTGCGTTCACTTTCTCCCCGTCCGATTGATACATTGCATGTGATTGGCGGAGGTAGTCGGAATGATTTGCTGAACCAGTTTACTGCCAATGCGATAGGAATTCCTGTGGTAGCCGGTCCATCTGAAGCAACAGCCATCGGTAATGTGATGATTCAGGCCATGGCGGCAGGCGAAGCAACGGATGTTGCCGGTATGCGCCAGTTAATTAACCGTTCTATCCCGTTGAAGACTTATCAACCGCAAGACACGGAAGCTTGGGATGCGGCTTATATCCATTTTAAAAATTGCGTTCGGAAATAAATAGAACGATCGACAGAATAATCATTTTTAAAACTAATAGAATATCATGAAAAAAGAAGAACTGATTCAGAAAGCGTATGAAATTGCTGTGGAACGTTATGCAGCAGTAGGTGTAGACACCGAAAAAGTATTGAAAACTATGCAGGATTTTCATCTGTCACTTCACTGCTGGCAGGCTGATGACGTTGCAGGATTTGAAGTACAGGCCGGTTCATTGACCGGAGGTATCCAGGCAACCGGTAATTATCCGGGCAAAGCTCGTAACATTGATGAACTGCGTGCTGACATCTTGAAAGCTGCTTCCTATATCCCGGGTACTCATCGTTTGAACTTGCATGAAATCTATGGAGATTTCCAAGGTAAGGTGGTAGACCGTGACCAGGTAGAGCCGGAACATTTCAAGAGTTGGATAGAATGGGGTAAAGAACATAACATGAAACTTGACTTCAACTCTACTTCTTTCTCTCATCCGAAATCAGGCGATTTGTCACTTTCTAATCCTGATGAAGGTATTCGTCAGTTCTGGATTGAACATACCAAACGTTGTCGTGCAGTTGCAGAAGAAATGGGTAAGGCACAGGGTGATCCATGTATCATGAACCTTTGGGTGCATGACGGAAGCAAGGATATCACTGTAAACCGTATGAAATATCGTGCGTTGTTGAAAGATTCTTTGGATCAGATTTTTGCTACCGAATATAAGAATATGAAGGATTGTATCGAATCTAAGGTGTTCGGTATTGGTCTGGAAAGCTACACGGTAGGTTCTAACGACTTCTATATCGGTTACGGTGCTTCTCGCAATAAGATGATTACGTTGGATACCGGTCACTTCCACCCGACAGAAAGTGTAGCTGATAAAGTATCTTCATTGTTGCTTTATGTTCCTGAATTGATGTTGCACGTAAGCCGTCCGGTTCGTTGGGATTCAGACCACGTAACTATCATGGATGACCCGACTATGGAACTGTTCAGCGAAATCGTTCGTTGCGGTGCTTTGGACCGTGTACATTATGGTCTTGACTATTTCGACGCATCTATCAACCGTATTGGCGCTTATGTGATTGGTAGCCGTGCAGCACAGAAATGTATGACTCGTGCTTTGCTCGAACCGATTGCGAAGTTGCGTGAATACGAAGCAAACGGACAGGGATTCCAGCGTCTGGCTCTGCTCGAAGAAGAAAAAGCGCTGCCTTGGAATGCAGTTTGGGATATGTTCTGTTTGAAGAATAATGTTCCTGTAGGTGAAGATTTCATCGCAGAAATCGAAAAGTACGAAGCCGAAGTAACTTCTAAACGATAAGTTATGGATATTTTAATCGGCTTATTGATTATAGCCATCGGTAGCTTTTGCCAGTCCAGTTCTTATGTGCCTATTAAAAAGGTAAAGGAATGGAGCTGGGAAAGCTTCTGGTTAATACAAGGTGTATTTGCCTGGTTAGTGTTCCCGTTCCTGGGTTCACTACTGGGGGTACCCCAGGAAAGTAGTTTGTTCGACTTGTGGGGAGCGGGAGGTGCTGGAATGAGCATCTTTTATGGTATCCTGTGGGGAGTAGGCGGTTTGACTTTCGGACTTTCCATGCGTTATCTGGGGGTTGCGCTGGGACAGAGTATCTCATTGGGTACTTGTGCCGGTTTCGGAACTCTTCTTCCGGCTCTTTTTGCAGGCACAAACTTGTTTGAAGGCAACGGGTTGATTCTTTTGTTGGGTGTTTGCATCACATTGGCGGGTATTGCCGTTATCGGGTATGCCGGTAGCTTGCGTGCACAAAACATGAGTGAAGAAGAAAAGCGTGCTGCCGTAAAAGATTTCGCATTAACAAAAGGTTTGCTGGTTGCACTTCTTGCCGGTGTCATGAGTGCTTGTTTTGCTTTGGGACTGGATGCGGGAACACCTATCAAGGAAGCAGCTTTAGCCGGTGGAGTGGAAGGGCTTTACGCCGGTCTTCCGGTGATCTTCCTGGTTACCTTTGGCGGATTCCTGACAAATGCAGTTTACTGCCTGCAACAGAATGTGGCTAATAAATCGATGGGTGACTATGCTAAAGGAAAAGTATGGGGCAATAATTTGGTTTTCTGTGCGTTGGCTGGTGTACTATGGTATATGCAGTTCTTTGGACTGGAAATGGGTAAGAGTTTCCTTACGGAGAGTCCGGTATTGTTGGCTTTCTCCTGGTGTATTTTGATGGCATTGAATGTCACATTTAGTAATGTTTGGGGAATTATTCTGAAAGAATGGAAAGGCGTGTCAAACAAGACCATAACTGTGCTGATAGCTGGTCTGATCGTACTTATCTTCTCATTAGTGTTCCCAAATTTGTTTTAAAAAATTTAGGTATGGATTATATGGATTACGCAGTTTTTTTATAACTTGCGACGAAATCAGTGTAATCCATGCCTAATTAAAATTATATATAGAATGAAATCAATCTTAGAGAATCGTCCGGGACTTGCCAAAGAAGTAAATAAGGTAGCAGAAGTTGCCGGGTACTTGTGGCAGAAAGGATGGGCTGAACGTAACGGTGGTAATATCACTGTTAATATCACAGAGTTTGTAGACGATGAAATCCGTCAGATGAAACCGATCAGTGAAGTTAAACCTATCGGTGTGACTCTTCCTTATCTGAAAGGATGCTATTTCTACTGCAAGGGAACTAATAAGCGCATGCGCGATTTGGCTCGTTGGCCAATGGAGAATGGCTCGGTGATCCGTATTCTGGACGACTGTGCCAGCTACGTAATTATTGCGGACGAGGCTGTGGCTCCGACATCGGAATTACCTTCTCACTTGAGCGTGCATAATGACCTGTTGAGTAAAAACTCTCCTTATAAAGCATCTGTACATACACATCCGATTGAACTGATTGCCATGACGCATTGCCCGAAGTTCCTGGAAAAAGATGTGGCTACTAATCTATTATGGAGTATGATTCCCGAAACAAAGGCATTCTGCCCGCGTGGTTTGGGGATTATTCCTTATAAATTGCCTAGTTCTGTAGAACTGGCGGAAGCTACCATCAAGGAATTGCAGGATTACGATGTTGTGATGTGGGAGAAACATGGTGTATTTGCAGTAGATTGCGATGCGATGCAGGCGTTCGACCAGATCGATGTACTTAATAAATCGGCTCTCATCTATATCGCAGCGAAAAATATGGGCTTCGAGCCGGATGGTATGAGTCAGGAACAGATGAAAGAAATGACAGTTGCTTTCAATCTGCCTAAATAAAAAACAAATAGCACAATCATGAATCGCATTATTTTAAATGAAACTTCTTACTTCGGTGCCGGATGCCGGAGTGTGATTGCTGTGGAAGCAGCCAGACGTGGCTTTAAGAAAGCCTTTTTTGTAACGGATAAAGACTTGATTAAGTTTGGAGTAGCTGCCGAAATCATTAAAGTATTTGATGACAACCAGATACCTTACGAACTTTATAGCGATGTAAAAGCCAATCCAACAATTGCAAATGTGCAAAACGGTGTGGCTGCTTACAAAGCTTCCGGAGCTGATTTTATCGTAGCTTTGGGTGGTGGCTCTTCTATCGATACTGCCAAAGGAATCGGTATTGTTGTGAATAACCCGGATTTTGCGGATGTGAAGTCTCTGGAGGGTGTAGCTGATACCAAACACAAGGCTGTACCTACCTTTGCACTGCCTACTACTGCCGGAACGGCTGCCGAGGTAACTATCAATTATGTGATTATTGATGAAGATGCCCGTAAGAAGATGGTTTGCGTAGACCCGAACGACATCCCTGCCGTGGCTATCGTAGACCCTGAACTGATGTATTCGATGCCGAAGGGGCTGACTGCCGCTACCGGTATGGATGCTTTGACACATGCCATCGAAAGTTATATTACTCCGGGTGCTTGGGTAATGAGCGATATGTTCGAATTGAAGGCTATTGAGATGATTGCACAAAATCTGAAAGCAGCCGTAGACAATGGTAAAGATGTGGCAGCCCGCGAAGCAATGTCGCAGGCACAATATATTGCCGGTATGGGATTCTCGAATGTCGGTTTGGGAATCGTTCACTCGATGGCTCATCCGTTGGGTGCGTTCTATGATACTCCTCATGGAGTAGCCAATGCTTTGCTGTTGCCGTATGTGATGGAGTATAATGCTGAATCTCCGGCAGCTCCGAAATATATCCATATTGCGAAAGCAATGGGAGTGGACACTACCGGAATGAGTGAAGCAGAGGGCGTTAAAGCTGCTATTGAAGCTGTGAAAGCACTTTCTATCAGTATTAATATCCCACAGAAATTGCATGAAATCAATGTGAAGGAAGAAGACATTCCTGCATTGGCTGTAGCTGCTTTCAATGATGTTTGTACAGGTGGTAATCCTCGTCCTACTTCGGTAGCGGATATTGAAGCCTTGTATCATAAAGCATTCTAAATCTCGTCATAGTAAAGTTTGTTTTTATATCAACATCCGGAGATACTTGAAAGTACGCTCCGGATGTTTTTTTATACCCTTGCGTGTGTTTTCTGAAAATAATTCCTATTTTTGTCCAACTCAATTGCATGAAAACACACTGATATGATCGAGGATAATAGTTTAGGATTGGAGTTTAAATATCTGATTGTAAATGACATGGACCGTAAATTCGGGCTGTGGGTAAATACCGTCGGCTATCAGTCTATCCCTCCAGATTCACCTTATCCATTGAAAGAGCATCCTTCCGGCTACTTTTTTAATGCGGAAAAAGGAAGGGTGCTTCGCGAATATCAGTTGGTTTATATCACCAAAGGGCGTGGTTTGTTTTCATCCGATTCCACTTCTGAAAAGCAGGTTTGTAAAGGCCGGCTGATGGTCTTGTTTCCCGGGCAATGGCATACTTACCGCCCGTTACGGCAGACTGGTTGGACGGAGTATTATATCGGCTTTGAGGGGCCAATGATAGATGCCATCGTTAATGATGCTTTTTTGTCGCAGGAGCAGCAAATATTGGAAATTGGCATTAATGAAGAGTTGGTTTCCTTGTTCTCCCGTGCTCTTGCTGTGGCTGAAGCGGATAAAATTTCCGCGCAACAATATCTTTCCGGGATTGTGCTCCACATGATAGGTATGATTCTTTCCGTCTCCAAGAATAAAGTTTTCGAGATGAGTGATGTGGATCAGAAGATAGAACAGGCGAAAATCATCATGAATGAAAATGTTTCCGGTAATGTAGATCCGGAAGAGTTGGCAATGCGGCTTAACATCAGTTATTCATGGTTTCGACGTGTTTTCAAGGAGTATACAGGTTATGCCCCCGCCAAATATTTCCAGGAATTGAAACTCCGTAAAGCCAAACAGATGTTAGTAGGAACTTCTCAATCCGTGAAAGAGATTTCTTTTTTTCTGGGTTTCCAGTCTACCGAATATTTTTTCTCTTTTTTCAAGAAGCGTACAGGGCTTACCCCGTTGGAATATCGTTCGTTCGGACGAGAAGAATAAATAGGGGGGTGTCTATATCTATCAGTTATTTTGCTCTGATTTTGGGAATATCATAAAAACTGTTACTTTTGTGGTGAGATTAATGTGTGCTATAAATCATCCTTCTTGATATGCGCGAACAAAGACTATCTAAGATCCATTTTTTTATTCTGCTATCTCTTTTTGGATTTGTATTTCCACTCCGGTCACAGGAATACAAGTTCAGAACATTGGGTGTGGAAGATGGATTGTCGCAAATAACGGTGAGCGATATTTGCCAGGATGAGAAGTCGCGTATATGGATTGCCACTCTGGACGGGCTGAATTGTTTCGATGGCAATCACATCAAAGTCTTCAACCACTTTCATAACGACTCTATCAGTTATGGTAATTTATATGTGACTCAAATGGTGGAAGACGGTCAGGGAAGTCTTTTCCTGTTGGCCTCTACCGGACTTTTCCAGTTCGACCTTGAAACAGAAAAATATTATATTCTTCCGGTGACTTCTCCCTCCACTCTTGCCAAAGGAAAGACGGGAGTGTGGATTGCAGAAGGAGGGAAACTGTTCTTATACGATAAGAATACCCGCCTCTTGAAACCGATGTATGTCGATTTGCAGCTGCCGGATAGTGGCCCGACGATGGTGGAAGGTTCCGAAGGAAGTCTCTGGATTGCTTTGAAAGAGGGTGGGGTGATGCGTGTAGATACTTGCGGATCGATGTCACTTCACTTGCCCGGAATTAAAGTGATGAAACTGATAAAAAGTAACGACCAGAATATTTGGATCGGTTCGCAGGATCAGGGCGTTTTCTGTTTTTCACCTCAAGGTACGATCATACATCACTATGAATATAATGATAAGAGTGTTTACACGGTTCGGGACGATATGGCGAGAGCGTTATGTCAGGACCTGGAAGGGAATATATGGGTAGGCTACAGAAGTGGATTGAGTAAGATTGAAGTGGCTACCGGGAAAATATTCCATTATCAGGCTGATCCTAACCGGGTAGGTGCTATGTCCAATCGTTCGGTGACGTCTCTTTATACCGACAAACAAGGAACTGTTTGGGTGGGGACTTATTGGGGAGGGGTAAACTTCTTCTCTCCGGAATATCAGCATTTTGTGCATTATCATGCTTCGGACACCGGATTGTCTTTTCCGGTGGTCGGTGCTATGGCAGAAGATAAAGCCGGAAATATCTGGATTTGTACGGAAGGAGGGGGATTAGATTTATATCAACCGGAACAGGGAAAGTTCAAGCATTTTAATGCGCATACGGGATATCATTTCAGTACGGACTACCTGAAAGATGTTGTTTTTGATGAGGCTAATAATTGCTTATGGATTGCAGCCGACTTTACCAATAAGGTGAATTGTTTTCATCTTAATAACTATCGGAATGATATCTATAATCTCGAACCGCTTGGAGAAGAAAGTGTAGGAGAAGCCCTGTTTGCCTTGGCGGATACTCCTCGTAAATTGTATGTCGGGACAACATCCGCTATTGTGAGTTTGGATAAACAGACCTTGAAATCCGAGGTGTTGTTTCATCAGAAGGAACTGTTTACACATAATTATAACACCCTGTTGCTTGATTCGAAAAACAGATTATGGTTTGCTGCCGACGATGGTTGTGTAGCCTATGTGATTGATGAAAAGCGGTTTGAAACCTATAGGATAAGTCTGAAGAAACGGGTCAGATCTCAAAAAGAGTTGGTCAATGTTATCTATGAAGATCGAAAGGGAAATATTTGGGTCGGGACACATGGCAACGGACTTTTCTTGCTGGATAAGAAAGAACGTTTGTTTCGTTTACATACTCCTGAAAGTGTGTTGTCGGGAGAAAATATCAGGGTACTGGGGGAAACCCCTTCCGGGAATTTATTGATTGGTACCGGGCATGGATTGTCAATGCTGGAACAGAAAGAGGGAAAAGTGATAAACTTCAATTCTAAAACCGGATTTCCGCTGACTCTTGTGAACCGGAAATCCATGCATGTATCCCGCAACCATGATATTTATATGGGAGGAGCTACCGGATTGGTGACCATTCGTGAAAGTAGTCTGTATTATCCTCCGAAAATATACGATCTGGAGTTGGCTCATTTGTATGTCAACAACAAAGAGATAACAACAGGCGATCAAACCGGTATTTTAAATAAATCCTTTGCCTATACCGGACGGATCAAATTGAATTACTTGCAAAATGTGTTTTCTATCGGTTTTTCAACAGATAATTTTCTGCATATAGGCGGTGGTGAGGTAGAATATCGGTTAATGGGGTATAATGATGAATGGAGCGAGAACCGTCTGGGAAATGACATTACTTATACAAATATCTCTCCGGGTGATTATGTCTTTGAGATCAGGCTGAAGAACTTCCCGGAAGTAATCAGATCGCTGGATATAACGATTACGCCACCTTTCTATGCTACTTGGTGGGCCTATACTATTTATGTATGCGTGATTCTGACTATTCTATTCTTCATTGTGAGAGAATATAGAATCCGTCTGTTCCTGAAAACTTCATTGGATTTTGAACTTCGCGAGAAGCAATACATTGAAGAGATGAATCAATCCAAACTTCGTTTCTTCACGAATATCTCGCATGAAATCAGAACTCCGATCACTCTTATCCTGGGGCAGGTTGATCTTTTGCTGAATTCCGGCAAATTGTCTACCTATGCTTATTCAAAACTGCTGAATATACATAAAAATGCAGGTAACCTGAAATCATTGATTACGGAGTTACTTGATTTCCGGAAACAGGAGCAGGGACTTTTGAAACTGAAAGTTTCTCAATTTGACTTATACTCTTTGCTCAAAGAGCATTATGTATTGTTCAAAGAGTTGGCTGCTAACAGGAATATTTCGTTTGTTTTGCATGCCGACTGCGAGCGATGCCTCGTGTGGGGAGACCGGATGCAAATACAGAAGGTGGTTAATAACTTGCTGTCTAATGCTTTTAAATATACTTCAGACGGTGGAACTATCCGTATGGAATTAGCTAATGGAACGGAGGAATGTATGTTTTCCGTTTCCGATAATGGTGCGGGAATATCCGAGGAAGACTATGTTAAGATATTCGAGCGGTTCTATCAGGTTGAGAATATAGGACAGTATGGAGGAACTGGTATCGGGCTGGCTTTGAGTCAGGGTATTGTGAAAGCTCACCAAGGGGATATAACAGTAGAAAGTCAGTTGGGAAAAGGTTCTTGTTTTAAGGTCACTCTGAAAAAAGGGGATGCTCACTTTGATTCTTCTGTCGCCCGGGTTGAACCGGAGCAGGATAAGGAATATATTTATTATTCGGAAGACAAAGAACTGCTGGTTAAAGAGGTGCAGTCAGCCCAAAGTGAAAGCGGGACTACTGACTGTAAATTACTGGTGATCGATGATAATGAAGAAATCAGAAATATCCTTGTAGATATCTTCTCTCCGTTGTATACGGTTGAAACTGCAAGTGATGGCAAGGAAGGGTATGAGAAAGTAAAGGTAATGCAACCCGATCTGGTAATTTCGGATATCATGATGCCCGGAATGCCCGGAACAGAGTTATGTGCCAAGATCAAGAACAATATAGAAACCTGCCATATACCTGTCGTTCTTCTGACTGCCCTTAGTGCTCCCGAACGTGAGTTGGAAGGATTGAGAATTGGAGCGGATATTTATGTGGTGAAGCCATTTAATATGCGACGGTTGGTGATGCAATGCAATAATCTGATTAATACCCGCAGACTTTTACAGAATAAATATGCCCATCAACTGGATAGCAAGGCGGAGAAGATTGCAACGAATGAACTCGACCAGAAGTTTATCGAACAAGCTACTCAAGTGGTGGAAGATAATATGGAAAATCCCGAATTCAGTGTAGATGCTTTCTCACGGGAGATGGGAGTAGGACGTACCGTCTTATTCCAGAAGATAAAAGGTATTACGGGAAGTACGCCAAATAATTTTATCATGAATCTTCGTCTGAAAAAAGCAGCATATTTTCTACTGAATGCTCCGGAGATGAACATTTCGGATATTGCTTACCGGTTAGGATTTGGAAATCCTCAATACTTCAACAAATGCTTTAAAGAACTTTTTGATATTGCTCCTACACAGTATAGGAAATCTCATGATGCCCCTTCCGATCCCTCTGTAAAGTGATTAAAATAAGTCATCTGAATTTTTAGACTAGATAAAACGAACAATTCGATAGGGTGCAATATGCTCAAATGCGATACTTTTGTGGCGTTGGATCATGCCAGCTTGTACTTGAGTTTTCTTTAATTGGGTGTGTCCGCACACACTTTTATTTAGCAGACCGGGTATTGTATAATCTTTATTCTAATATAATAATTATTGTATAGTATTATGAAAGACGATTATCTATGTAATAAATAAAAGATAACATCTTACGGGAGAGAGCCAATGTATTTCTCCTAATTAATTAAGTAGTGAGTAAAACCTTGATAATTAACCAATTTAATTTTATTCTAGTTATGAAAAATTTGCAGAGTAGGACAAAAGTGCGATTGTTGCAGTCGTTTCTTTTGATTTCCTTGAGTCTCTTTTTCCTTGCCCATCCGGCTTATGCTCAAGGCGGGTTTGCAGTGAAAGGAGTTGTTGTGGATAAAACAGGATTTCCTTTACCTGGCGCTAATGTGATGGAGAAAGGAACATCTAATGGAACAATTACGGATTTAGATGGTAATTTCTCATTGAATGTTTCAAAGAAAGGAGTTACTTTGACTGTATCATTCATGGGATATACCCCTAAAGATGTGGTAGTGAAAGATAAAACAACGAATATTACGCTTGAAGAGAACTCTAAGTTACTGGACGAAGTAGTGGTAGTGGGTTATGGTACGATGAAAAAGCGTGATGTGACGGGAGCTATTACTTCCATCTCAAGTGAGGCTATTGAGCAGAAGATGGCTACTAATGTTTTTGAAGCACTGCAAGGTACTACTGCCGGTGTACAGGTAGTGTCCGGCTCGGGACAACCCGGTGAATCTTCTTCTATTAAAATTCGTGGTACTTCCACTTTCTCCGCCGAAGGAGTTACTCCCCTTTATATTGTAGACGGTGTGCCTTTGGAAAGTATTGATGGTATCAATACCAATGATATTACTTCCATGGAGATTTTGAAAGATGCTGCTTCTGCAGCTATCTACGGTTCCCGTTCGGCTAACGGTGTGATTATTATCACAACCAAGAGCGGTCAGGAAGGTAAGGCTCGTATTGATATCAAGTATAATCACTCATGGGGTACATTGTCTCATAAGGTGCCACAGGCAAATCGTAAAGAGCGTCTGTTGTACGACCAGTACCGCAAAGAGTATTTTGAAACATACGGCGGAGGTAATCCGGATGAAAGTATTGATATTCTGAATGATCCGTTGAACTCATTCTTCAATGTAGACAATGATTATCTGGACATGATTACAAGTACTGCGCAGAAAGATCAGGTGGATATCAGCGTAGGTGGCGGTACAAAGAAACTGAAATATTTCATCAATACCGGTTATTATAACGAGAAGGGTATTATTTCCAATACCGGTTTCCAAAGATTGAATACTCGTATCAACTCTGATTATTCACCGACTGACTGGATGAATATGGGTAGCCGTATTTCTTTGACTTACTCTAAAAAGAAAGGTCTGAATGAAGGTACATTATTGAGTGCGGTGTTAACTCGTCGTCCTTATTTCAATACTTATTATCCGGATGGTTCTTTGGTTGGAGTGTTTAATGGTCAGAAGAACCCTATTGCACAGGTCAATTATACGACTGACTTTACGGACTCTTATAAGGCTAACTTCTTCCAATTCTTTGAAATCAAGTTCAACAAGTATCTGAAGTTCAGAGCTAATATTAACGCTAACTTCTATCTGGACAAGCGTAAAAAACTCGAACCGAGCCTTATCACTGATGAATGGCAGAAGCAGAATAAGGGATATTCTTATAATTACCTGAACTGGAACTGGATGAATGAAGATTTCATCACTTATGCACGCAAGATCAAGGGACATAATTTCAGTGCGATGGTGGGTGTCAGTGCCCAACAATGGCGTTATGAAAATGAAACCTTTGTAGGTTTGAATTCATCTACCGACTTTATTTATACGATGAATGCATTTGCTGCCAATCTGGATTTGTCGTCTACGGGATCTACCTTGAGCAATCACTCCATGGCTTCTGTCTTTGCACGTGTGACGTATGATTATCTGGGAAAATACTTGTTTACAGCGAATATGCGTCGTGACGGTTCTTCTCGTTTTGCGAAAGAAAACAAATGGGGTAATTTCCCGTCTGTGTCAGTGGGATGGCGTTTCTCTGATGAGAAATTCATGAAGTTCTCGAAGAAATTCCTGGAAGATGGTAAGATTCGTGTAAGTTACGGTATCACCGGTAATGAAGCGATCGGTAACTATGACTATATTTATTCTTATTCTCCGAATTCTATCTATGACGGAGTGGGTGGCGTTATTCCGACTCGTATCGGTAAAGACAACCTGAAATGGGAGGAAACCAAACAATTCAACCTTGGTTTGGACTTGAATTTCTGGAATAGCCGTTTGACAATTACTGCCGATTACTACGATAAATATACAGACGGTTTGCTGGCAAACTACCAACTGCCTAAAGAATCCGGTTTTGCATATATGAAGACAAACGTCGGTGAGATGAGCAACCGCGGTTTTGAAATTGCCGTTACCGGTGATATTATCCGCACAAAGGACTGGAAGTGGAATGCTTCTTTCAATATCTCCAGAAATATCAACCGCATTGAGAAACTGTCTGAAGGTAAGGCATATATGGAAGGTGATATCTGGTGGATGCAGGAAGGCGGCCGTGTAGGTGACTTCTATGGATTTAAAAGTGCCGGTGTCTTTGCTTATGACGAATCGAATGCTTTTACAGATAAATGGGAACAACTGACTCCGGTGTTTGAAAATGGTGTATTCCAATACAAGTATTTATTGAATGGAAAGGAATATGCAGGTGATATTCGCCAGAAAACGTTACCGAACGGCAAACCGTTCCGTGGCGGAGATTACAACTGGGAAGAACCGGAAGGAACCCGTGATGGTGTGATTGATGATAACGACCGTATGGTGATCGGTAATGCAATGCCTGATGTGACCGGTGGTTTGAATACAACCGTGACTTGGAAAAACGTAAGCTTGTATCTGGGATTCTATTATTCCTTGGGAGGACAGATTTATAATGCTGCCGAACATAATCGTAACATGTTCAAATATACCGGAACCACTCCTTCACCGGAAGTAATTCATAATATGTGGTTGCATCCGGGCGACCAGGCTATCTATCCGCGTCCGTATAACGATGATTACAACAATGCACGTATGGGTAACTCGTTCTATCTGGAAGATGCTTCCTTTATTCGTCTGCAAAACGTACGTATAGCCTATGATCTTCCTGAAAACTGGATAAAGAAGCTGATGTTGAAGAATATAAATATCTACGCTTTTGTAAACAATGCATTGACATGGACCAACTATTCGGGATTTGATCCTGAATTCTCTACAAGTAATCCTCTGCAGGTAGGTAAAGACTCTTACCGCTATCCCAGAAAGAGAGAATATGGTATTGGTTTTTCTGCAAACTTTTAATTGAAGATATCGTATGAAGAATATAAAATATTTTGTTGGAGCTGTATGCCTGGCTCTATCATTGAATAGCTGTTCAGACTTTCTGAATGAGGAACCGGTGAGTGAAATCCCGGCAGGTGACATGTGGCAGACCGCCCGTGACGCTAAGGCAGGTATAAATGAAATCTATGGATTGTTGCGTTCCACTTTACGCGAGAATTATTTTTATTGGGGTGAATTCCGTTCGGATAACGTAGCTCCCGGAGCACCGGTGATGGCCGATCAGGCACGTGTGATTAACAACCTGATGTCTACGGACGAGAAATGTGCGAAATGGACGACCTTGTATCAGATGATTAACCAGACCAATCTGGCCATCAAATATGTTCCTAATATCAGTATGCCGGATGTGGCAGACCGTAACGATTACCTTGGACAAGCGTATGCGTTGCGTGCTTTGGCTTACTTCTATGCTATCCGTGTCTGGGGAGACGTACCTTTGTTTATAGAACCTACTGAAAAGTATTCGGAGGCTATCTACAAGGAACGTACAGATAAGAATTATATTCTGGAACATGTTATTCTTCCTGACCTGAAAAAGGCGGAAAGCCTGATCAACCGTAATAAGAATTACGAACGCAAACGTATTTCTATCTGTGGCGTATGGGCCATTATGGCGGACGCCTATATGTGGACTGAAGAATATAATTTGGCTGATCAGACCATCGATAAGATGGCAACTATTGCTTCCAAAAAGGGGGGGCGTTTTGTTGACTTCGAACCTCTTATTGCTACATGGCATACCATGTTCACGGAAGAACTGAACAATAAGCCTTCTGATGATACGCCCGAAAATGATGAATATAACTCCAGAGAGTTTATTTTCCTGGTTCATTTCAATATGGATGAAGTCGGCACGAATGGTTACAGTTATATGTATCAATGGTTCTCCGGTTCAGGAAACCGTGCGGCAGTTATGTCTGACAAGTTTATGAGCATTTTTGACGAAGAGGATATGAAAGGTGATTTACGCAAAGATTATACGGTGAAGAATTACCAGAATGGAAATGAATTGCGTAAATATATGGCGGGGGATATTAGTAATTCTTTGAATAAGACTTGTGAGGTTGCTTATCCGATTTATCGTTATACAGATATGATGTTGCTTCAAGCAGAAGCTCGTGCTCATCAGGGCAAATGGGGTGAGGCTTTGGAACTGGTGAAATCTGTACGTGACCGTGCCGGATTGAACACACTGACTGAAAATGATTTTGCTTCTGAAGAAGAGGTAGTCAATTATATCTTGCGTGAACGCCAGGTGGAATTAGCCGGCGAAGGACGTCGTTGGTTTGACTTGCTGCGTACCGGAAAGTGGAAAGAAGTGATGAAACCTATCAACGGAATGGAGCAGGACGGCAATGAACTTTTCCCGATCCACTATTCACATATTCTGGAAAATCCGAAGATTGTGCAGAATACGTATTATGGCAATACTAACAATTAAAAAGATAGAAACAATGAAAAAGACAATATTATATAAGGCTCTTTTCTTTTGTTGGGCCATTCTGGCGTTGACCGGTTGTGATCTGGACCTACAAAAGAACTATGATTATGAACCTTCGGTGGATGATCCGTATGTAAAAGTGACAGCGTGGGAATATTTTCAGGATCATAAAGATATGTTCTCGGAGTTGATAGCAGCTATTGAGTATACAGGTCTGAAAGACTATTATACCCAGACTGATAATAAATATACCTTTCTCGCTTTGAATAATGCAGGTATGCAACTTTATCGTGAAAATGAATTTGCAGGTGCCGCATCCATTACAGATTGTGATAAGGATAAAGTAACAAACATGTTGCTTTATCATATTGTAGACGGTGAATATAGTTCTTATGGACAGTTGCAGGTGGAACCGATGTTCGTATTGACGATGCTGAAAGGAGAGAATGGACTGATGACAATGTCTGTATGGAAAAACCCATGGCAGGCTGCGGTAGGTAAGATTCTGGTGAATCAGACCGGAAGCAACGGGAAATCTCCACAGCGTCAGGCTAAGACCAGCAACATTCTGCCAACGAATGGTGTGATTCATATATTTGAGAACTATTGCAAATATTCCAAATAACCACAGTTAATTAAAAAGAGAACTAATTATGATTCGTAAAATATATACCTTATTAATACTAGGACTTTGCTTGGGCTTTGCTGCCTGTAGCGATGATAATGATGGTCTGGATCCTAATTCGGCTGCTCCTGTGATTAAATTCCCGATGGAACAACTGGATGTAGATTTAAATAAAGTGGATAATCTGCCGGTAGTGGCTGTCATTAAGTCTCAGGCCGGACTCCAGAGTGTGACAATGAAATTGCAGACAGTGGAGGGAGTGACCGAATATAAAACGGTGACTGAATTCTTTAATCCCAATTCTTACAGCTTGTCTGAAAACCTGGAGTACAATGCAAATTACGAAGCCTTTATCATTGAGGCTACGGATAAATTGAACCATGTGACGAGTGGAACTTTGCCAATTGCTGTTACCGATGTGATGGCGCGCCCTGTCATTACATTTGATCCGGAAAAGATTGTATATGATGAAATGGATGAAAATCCGGTAATTCCCCGTACCACTTTCAAGGTGGTTTCAGAAGCCGGTTTGAAAGTAGTGGAAGTATACCTGGTATCTGCAACCGGACAAGAATCGAAAGGAAGCGTAGAACTGAATGGGAAGAAGGATTTCTCATATGATGAAATGATTAATTATAAAGAAGGCGATAAAGGCTTCAAGGTAAAAGCGGTGGATATATACGATAATGTAACAATCTCAACTCTACCAGTAGAATACAAAACAGTTCCAATACCTGTATTGACTTTGTCGGAGAAACCTATTATAGCTAGTACGGATGCAAAACAAGAAGTGCCTGTAAAAGTAGAGTCAGTACGTGGTATTCATGAAGTGATAATTTATCGCATTGAAAACGGACAGGAGATTGAAGCTTTACGTGAACAGAAGAATGGCGAAACGCATCTGGATTATGCTCCGAAAATAACTTTTACCGAAACGACGTCTAAAATTAAAGTGGTGGTTTCTGATGGAAGAATCGGAAAAGAAGCAACCGGAACAGTGAAAGCATATGTGAATATGGATGTTGCTACAGTGAATATATCCAGCAAGACTTTTGCAAATAGTGCGCACGAAAAATATCCGGATGCCTATGGTCTGTTGTCCTTCAAAGATTTGAAAACCTATTCTATTGATTATGCATTAACCAATGCTGACAATGCAAAGAATGTCGATTTGAAATTCTATTGTATGGGAAAAGGTGCAAATGCAGATTCAGAACCTCGTCTGTATTCTATAAATGCAGCAAAATCGGACGAATATAAAGGATCTGGTGGAGCAGCTTTGAATACAGCAGCTGTGAAGAATAAGACTACAATGGCCAAATTGTCTAATTTTGATTTTGACAATGCAACTGTTACTTCCATAGCTTCTGAAATATCAGCCAGTTTGATTGTGAAAGAAGATCTGATGCCGATAGCAGAAGGGGATATTATCGCCTTTAAGACTGCATCGACTTCTGCGTCAGGAGGAAATAGAATCGGGGTAATGCGAGTTGTTAGCATGACGCCATCTACCGGTGAAGGTGTATTGAAGCCCGGAGATACAACAGCTCGTGTATTGACCGTTGAAATCAAATTTCCCCAAAAGAAATAATGCTGGGTAATGCTACTTACCGCCTGAAGTATGAATAGAAAACTTCTTTTCGATTAAGACTAAACTTTCATTTCATCAGAAGTAAAGTTGTTGTCTATCGGATATGAACTATAAACGGAGCTTCCGTTTTTATAAATGCAAGTTGCGTTTTTAAAAACAAAGCTTGCAATTTTAAAAACAAAGCTTGCGTTTATAGTTTATAAATAAGATGAGAGAAGTTTGCAATAAAGGGAAAAGAAGTTTTCCATTAATAGAGAATAACTTTTCTATTAATAGGCAAAGTGGAAGTTAATAGGAGCTTTTCCGGTGAACCGTAAAGTCTACGAAAGATGCGACTGATAACAAGCACGATGGTTAAGTAACAATGTGCAATAGCTGAAAGTAATATGAGAAAACATATATATAGGCATTTCCTCTTTTTATCTTTGGTCGGACTGATGCAGTTGACGCTTAGTTGTTCTTCTTCTGACGAAATAGACCTTTCAAAACCGGAAGAGGGAGATACTCCTTTGGAAAAAGAGGAATATACTTTTGTGAATGTGGAATACCGGAAATGGCAGAACGGAACTTTCCAAGCATGGACAACGGCAGACTCGAGAGAAACCCGAACCATTGATTATATGAATTGGTATACTCCCTCTTCGGATTATAGTCGGACTGCTTGGGGAGGACGGATAGGTCTGCAACCCTCTTCTGTGGTTGGAAAAGAAGGCTTTTTCCGAGTGGCTAGTTGCGCAGGACGTTCTTATTTGCTCGATCCGGATAATGGGGCCGTTATTATTCATGGAATTCAGCACGTCCGTCCGGGAGAATCTACTGCACATAAGAAGGCTTTCAGCACTCGATATGGCAGCGAAGCACGATGGAGTGAAGAGGCAGGTAAACTGATTGCGGATAATCATATAAACTATATTTCGTATGGATCGAACCGCATTGAAGCATTTCCTGCAGCGGTACGCAATAACCTGCTAACACCTAAAACGCAAAAGATTGCTTATGCAGAGAATCTGTATCTGCTTCGTACGTTTATGTGGGATATGAGCAAGAATTTAGGCTATACGTTTGAGGATGATAAGTACAATCGCCTGATTCTTCTTTTCGAACCGACGTTTGCCGCTTACATAGATCATCTTGTACAGGAAAAGTCTGCTTTATTTGCCGGTGATAAACATTTTATCGGCTTCTATCTCGACAATGAACTACCGTTTGCCAGTTATCAGAATACCGACCCTTTGCGCGGAATCGATCTGAAGCATTTCCTGTCCTTGCCCGAACGTTATAAAACAGCCCGGGAGTATGCAGAAAAGTTTATGCGGGATAACGGCATAGTCTCTGCCGGAGCGATAACCAAGAAAGATCAGGAAGACTTCCGAGGGATGGTTGCCGATTATTATTATCAGTTGACTACCACTACCGTCAGGAAATATGATAAAGAGCA
This sequence comes from Bacteroides sp. OM05-10AA, assembly GCF_003439055.1. NCBI lineage: Bacteria > Pseudomonadati > Bacteroidota > Bacteroidia > Bacteroidales > Bacteroidaceae > Bacteroides > Bacteroides sp. OM05-10AA. The sequence continues at coordinate 80,459 of NZ_QSUR01000005.1, read as the reverse complement.
TTTGATATTGGGAACACGTCTGCACGATTGGAGCAAATATAATCAGAAAGTAGTGGAAGCCTGTGCTCGTTATTGCGATCTTGTTTCCATTAACTATTATGCACGTTGGCAACCGGAAACCGATTTTCTGGCAAACCTCAAAGCCTGGTGTGGAGCGAAACCTTTTTTAGTTTCGGAATTCTATACGAAAGCGGAAGATGCCAGTTATCAGGGAACTCGATATGCCAATACCGAAGGAGGTGGATGGCTGGTACATACACAAAAGAATAGAGGTGAGTTTTATCAGAACTTCTGTCTTCGTTTGCTGGAAACCCGAAACTGTGTGGGTTGGGTACACTTTGAGTATAATGACGGCTACGATTCTGATGGAAAAGCTTCCAATAAGGGAGTGGTGTCCATCGAATATGAACCTTATGGACCTTTCCTGTCGCAGATGCGGCAGTTGAATCTTGCAGTTTATTCACTGATCGATTATTATGATGCAAAATCAGTTCAATAGATCAACGGAAACTTAAAAAAGACAAATTGAATATTTAGAATTAAAATAGTTATGACCATGAAGAAGTTTAGTTTATTCGCAATCCTTTTAGGATTTAATATAGCTTTGGGGGCATGTTCCGATGATGATGCTCCTGTAGTGCAAGATGAAATCTTTCAACTTCCGGAAAAGGCTTATGTGCTGGCGGAGCAATCCAGACGGGCTATTGTCATCAGAGATGCGGAAACGCATCGCAATATTTGGAGTTGGGATCCTTATACTGCCTGTGTACCTGCTGCCCAACAGGGTTGGTTTGTCAATCCGAGTGAAGTAAAACCGGTTTTCAATAGACGCTATATCTTAATGACTGCCTCCGGCGGAGCTGTGGCTCTAATCCGTTTGTCGGATCATAAATTAATGTTCTATGCAAATTGCGGACAGAATCCTCACTCCGCAGAGGTGTTGCCGGATGGAAATATTGTAACAGCTGAATCTAAATCCGGTGAAATCAATACCTTTGTGGTTGATACAGTTAAAGTATTGGGAGCGAAAGTTAATACGGTGAAATTGGGTAATGCGCATAATGTAGTCTGGGATAAGAAGAGATCGTATCTTTATGCTACAGCTACCATAACGGGCGGAGTGACAGCATTATTCCGTTTTAAGTATGATGGCAACCGGAGTAATCCGAAGCTGACTAATCAGACACGTATATATACCTTCGACAAGGAATCTGGAGGACATGATTTGTTCCCGGTGTATGGTGAAGAAGATAAATTATGGTTGACAGCGGCTTCGGCAGTTTATAAGTTTGATATTTCTACGGATGTTCCGACCTGTGAGAAAGTGTATAGCATAGCCGATATAAAAAGTATCTGCAACGGACCGGACGGAATCCTGATGTTAAAACCGACTGAAGAGTGGTGGGCAGAAGGACTTGTAAATGAGAAGGGAGAAGAACTTTTCAAAATGGACGGAGCCAAGATTTATAAAGGCCGTTGGATGATAGACAATCTTTTCAGTTATCCGGAAAAGCATGATTTCGTGTTGGGTGAGGACTGATTAAGTATGGTGGAAGATTGATTAAGTACATAAGTTGAATAATTAAGTTTGGAACAATGAGGAAACTTCTTCTTTTTTTATTGGTATCTATCGCATTACCGGCCTTGGCGCAGAATGGAAAGAAAGTGTATGCCGACTTTCACGGAGTGCGCTATAGCCGGCAGCATGACGGAAAGCTGGGGCGTTGGGAGATGTATGCCAATACGGAAAAATCAAGTACCGGAAGAAAGTCGCTGTGTTATAATGCCGACCTGATAGACAGCGAAGGACGGCATGAAATAGCAGCAGTGGCCTATCCACAAGTCGGAATGCAGTCCAATCTCGATCCCGATTATATTGAATATCAGATTTTGTCTGCGAAAGCAGCCAAGATAGATGGATTCTTTATCGAATGGGGATTCAAGCCTCACGAAAATGACATCTTGCTGCGTGAAATGCAGAAAGTGGCAGCGAAGTACGACTTTGAAATTGGTGTAAACTGGTGCGACGGTTGGTTGTATTATGACTGGATTACTAAACTTTATCCGGAAATTAATACCCGTGAGGCAAAGACCGAATACATGGCTAAATGTTATCAATATTTGGTAGATAGCGTCTTTACCGGTCCTACAGCTCCTATGGTGAAGGGAATGCCTGTGTTTTATCATTTTGGTCCCGGAGCGAAAGTGGATGAATATAAGAAAGTATTATCACTGGCGAAGTTACCGCAAGGAATGAAGCAACCGGTTGCTTTACGCCGTTGGGCGGATTGGGGAAAACTGGAAAATGATAAATATATCCCCGTCACTCGTAGCGATGAAATGGATACCTGGAAAGAAGTGGGAGAAATACCGACTGCATGGCTTCCTGCCCGTGTCCGTACAAGAGATCAGGCACATGCCGAATGGGATAATTACGCCACTCAGGATGATGTTATCGAGTTTATGAAACCTTTCCGCGATTCCATCTGGCATAGTAACAATCCTGCGTATACAATTAAGTCGGGATTTGCCATGCCGGGAATGGATAACCGCGGTTGTGCAGGCTGGGGACGCGGACATTTCTATTATATTCCGCGTAACAATGGAGAAACCTACCAAAGTATGTGGAAGTTCTGTATGGCGGAGAAAGACAGCTTGGATATGATGTTTATTGCTTCGTGGAGCGACTATACCGAAGGACACGAAATAGAGCCAACCATTGAAAACGGTGACCGCGAATTGCGTACTACTTTAAAATATGCGGCAGAGTTCAAAGGTGAACAGGCGGATGAACGTGGATTAACCTTGCCTTTGATGCTTTTCCGTTTGCGAAAAGAAGCCCGTTTCCTGGAAAAGACAAAGATGGATGTATCCGGTTGTCATCGTTCCCTCGATAAGGCGGCATTGTTAATCAGCCAGGGACGTTATCCGGTGGCGATAGGCTTGTTGTCACAAATTGAAAATGATGTCAAGACAGCAAAGTCAGCTTTGGCAGTTGAGATGATGCGTTTGCGCGATTCGGACATTAAGATTCAGGGAAAGCGAAAATCCGGTGGTTACAGTGCCGAAGAAACCCTCTCTATTTCTTTGCCAAAAGAGCTGGTTTCCAAACTACAAATGAATAACTATGTCGGGTATCTCTATTTTGAGTATTTGGACAAAGGAAATGAATCCCTTTTTATACGTTCGTCTACGCTGCGTGAACCGAAAGAACCGTTTAAAATTGTGTCCCGGATACGTACCGACAATACGGGTGAATGGAAAAGCGCAAAAGTAGAATTGTATAAGGATAATATCGTGAATGGATTCAATATGCCTACTTTCTATTTAAAAGGAAATGTCGTAGTCCGTAATTTGTCATTGGGCTATACGATCTACACAGTCAAATAAATGCATGGATGAAGAGTTTAAATAATTGGTTATTAGTTTTATCTGTACTAGCCTGCTTCGGATGTTCCTCTCCGGTCCATGAAGATGACAGGGGATGTGCTTTCGTATCTGACAGTATTCAATATCGGGTCGAGTTTATGTCGGCGGGGTGCGTGCGGATTCTCTCTTTTCCCGAAGGTGATACGCTGGTAACAAAAAGATTGGTGGTTGATTCGGAAAAGCCGGCTTTCAAAGATTATAAATGGGAAGATACGGGACAGAAGCTGCTCTTTCGCACCCGTGAACTTTCCGTAGTTTTTGATAAGGCAGATGCGGCTTTCACTTTTCAGGAAACATCCACAGGTAAGTTATTACTAAAAGAGAAAGGGGATAGAAAGGCACGGAACTTCAAACGTTCGGTTGCCGGAGGTGAACAATGTCTCGAAGTCACTCAACGCTTTGTTCCTACCGAGGATGAGGCCATTTACGGACTGGGACAGTATCAGAATGGAATCATGAACTATCGGGGGAAATCCGTACTTCTGTTACAGGCCAATATGGATATTGTCAATCCGTTCCTTATTTCAACCAACGGATACGGTGTCTTATGGGATAATTATTCTTCTACGAAGTTTGAAGATACGAAGGAGGGCTACTCATTTACTTCCGAAGTAGGTGATGCTTCCGACTATTATTTTGTCTATGGCAAGAATATGGACGAAGTCGTTGCCGGTTATCGGGAATTGACGGGGGACGTGCCGATGTTTGGAAAATGGGTGTATGGCTTCTGGCAGTCCAAAGAACGTTATAAGTCGTTCGATGAATTGAAGGCAGTCGTTAAAGAATACCGTAAACGGGGAATTCCGTTGGATAACATTGTGCAGGATTGGGAATATTGGGGAGACAAACCTCATTGGAACAGCCTGACTTTCCATCCGGCAAACTTTAATCATCCCCGTCAGGTTATTGATGAACTGCATCAACAGGACCATGTTCATTTTATGCTTTCCGTATGGCCCGGATTTGGACCGGAAACGGCTGTCTATCAGTCTTTGGATTCTATCGGTGCATTGTTTAGCGAACCTACATGGGCGGGTTATAAGGTTTTTGATGCCTATAATCCTGTTGCACGGGATATCTTCTGGCAATACCTCAAGAAAGGACTCTATGATATGGGCGTGGATGCCTGGTGGATGGATGCAACGGAACCATCTTTCCGGGACGGATTCACACAGCTGAAGCAGGAAGAAAAGACCAAATCGGCAGGTAATACTTATCTGGGTAGCTTCCACCGTTATCTGAACACTTATTCTTTAGAAATGCTAAAGGACTTCTATCAACGCCTGCGCGCCGAGAGCGATCAGAAACGTATATTTATCCTAACTCGTTCCGCCTTTGCCTCGCAACAGCATTATGGTACAGCCGTCTGGTCGGGTGATGTGTCGGCTTCATGGGAAAATATGCACAAACAACAGGTTGCCGGCTTAAACTTGTCTATGTCCGGTATTCCGTATTGGACTTCCGATACGGGAGGATTCTTCGTCACAGAACGGGATGCGAAATATCCCGACGGACTGAAAAGTAATGATTATAAAGAGTTGTATTCCCGTTGGTTCCAGTTTAGCGCATTTACTCCTATCTTCCGCGCTCACGGTACGAACGTGCCGCGTGAAATTTGGCAATTCGGTGAAAAGGGGACATTATCTTATGATAACCAAGTGAAGTATATCCATCTGCGCTACCGTTTGTTGCCTTACATTTACTCGATGTCTCATCAGGTAACTGCCAATAACTATACCATGTTGAGAGGCTTGGCTATGGATTTCACAACAGATACCCGGACTTTTGATATTGATAATGCCTATATGTTCGGTACTTCCTTATTGGTGCGTCCGGTATTTCATCCGCAATCGGAAGAAAAGAACATCAGTATTTATCTGCCGGAACACAGCGGTAAATATTGGTATGACTTCTGGACCGGAGAAGCTTTTGAAGGAGGAAGAGAACAAATGCAGACAAATATCCTCGATATACTTCCGCTCTATGTGAAGGCAGGTTCTATCTTGCCTTTGGCAGAAGTGAAACAATATGCGATGGAATATCCCGATCGTGAATTGGAACTGCGTATCTATGGAGGAGCGGACGCTTCTTTTTTATGGTATGAGGATGAAGGTGATTCCTACCGCTATGAAGAGGGCGTATGTTCGAAAGTGCCGATGCAATGGAAAGATTCGGAACGGACATTGACTATTGGTCTGCGTGAGGGAACTTATCCCGGCATGCCGGAACAAATAAAAATGCATGTGAAATTATATCTGCCTGAAGGTGCAGCTCTTGATAGCAAAGAGTGCGTCTATACAGGTGGAGAAGTAAAAATAAAGTTTTAATTATAAGCATACATCGATTATGAAGAAGTTTCTCTATATTTTTATTCTCTTGTTTATTGTGGGATGGGCACAAGCGCAACAGCGCGTGGTGTACACAATCAATGACGGATGGAAATTTACAAAAGGATCTCCGTTTGAAGCGCAGCTGGCCGGCTGTGACGACTCTTCTTGGGAGACGGTCAATATACCTCATACATGGAATAATAAAGATGCAGACGACGAAACTCCGGGATTTTATCGGGGGCCGGCTTGGTACCGGAAACAATTGTTTGTAGATAAAAGCCAGGAGGGACGTCAGGCTGTGATCTATTTTGAAGGAGCCAATCAGGAAGTGCGATTCTATCTGAACGGTCAGTTTGTGGGAGAGCACAAAGGGGGGTATACCCGTTTCTGTTTTGACATCACTTCCCATTTGCGTTATGGACAGGAAAACCTGTTTGCCATTTATGTGAACAATGTCTATAACCCGAATATTCCTCCCTTATCTGCCGATTTTACTTTCTTTGGCGGTATCTACCGGGATGTCTATTTGCAATTTATGAATCCGGTGCACATTGCAACGAATGATTATGCTTCATCAGGAGTTTATATCCGTACACCCGAAGTGAATGACTCCGCAGCTTCGGTAGAAATCACTACATTACTGACGAATAATACACTCCAACCTGCTGAAATCAGGGTGGAAAATGTAATCTGCGATGCGGATGGTAAGGAAGTGAAAAAGACTCAAGCGGAAATAAAGCTGGCATCCGGCGAAACAAAGACGGACATCTCTAAAAAGATAAAAATAGATTCTCCCCGTTTGTGGGATATAGACGATCCTTATCGGTATATGGTATATACGCGTATTCTTGATAAGAAAAAGGGGACTTTGCTGGATGAAGTGGTGAATCCGTTAGGCTTGCGCTGGTTCAAGTTTGATTCGGAAAAAGGCTTTTTCTTGAATGGCAAATGGCGCAAACTGATCGGAACTGCCCGGCATCAGGATTATTTTCAGAAAGGAAATGCCTTGCGCGACGAGTTGCATGTACAGGATGTATTGCTGTTGAAAGAGATGGGAGGGAACTTCCTGCGTGTGTCACATTATCCCCAAGATCCTGTAATCATGGAAATGTGTGATAAACTGGGTATTGTGACTTCAGTTGAAATCCCCGTTGTCAATGCTGTTACGGAAACCGAAGAGTTTTTGCAGAACTCCGTTGAGATGGCTAAAGAAATGGTGCGTCAGGACTTCAACCGCCCTTCTGTTATGATTTGGGGCTATATGAATGAGATTTTCCTGCGTCGCCCTTATACCGAAGGCAAACAATTGGAAGACTACTACCGCTTTACTGAAAAAGTAGCCCGTGCCTTGGAGGCGACCATTCGAGAGGAAGATCCTTCCAGATATACCATGATGGCTTATCATAATATGCCTCAATATTACGAAGACGCCCATCTGACCGAAATCCCGATGATTCAGGGATGGAACTTGTATCAAGGCTGGTATGAACCGGATATTAATGAGTTTCAACGTTTGCTTGATCGTGCTCATAAGGTATACAAAGGAAAAGTACTGATGGTTACGGAATATGGGCCGGGAGTAGATCCGGGACTTCATTCCTACCAGCCGGAACGTTTCGACTTCTCACAGGAATATGGTTTGGCGTATCATAAACATTATCTCCGTGAAATGATGAAACGTCCGTTTATAGCCGGTTCCAGTCTGTGGAATCTGAATGATTTTTATTCCGAATCCCGTGTAGATGCTGTTCCTCATGTAAACAATAAAGGAGTTGTCGGATTAAACAGGGAGAAGAAAGATGTCTATTGGTTTTATAAGACAGCTTTGTCACGTCGTCCGATACTTGTTATAGGTAATCGGGAGTGGAAAAGCCGTGGGGGAGTGGTGAATACTGCACAGAAAGAATGTATTCAGTCTGTCCCTGTATTCTCTAATGCGGAAGAAGTAGAGCTGTTTGTGAACAATAAAAGTCTGGGAAAGAAAAAGGTAGAAGATAATTATGCCTTGTTCGACGTACCGTTCGTTGGTGGAGAGAATCTCCTGGAAGCAGTTGCCGTGGCTGGTGATAGCAAATTGCGGGATATGCTCCGGATTCAGTTCCAGTTGGTAGGCTCACAGTTGAAAGACGAAGCAATTCCATTTACGGAAATAAATGTAATGTTGGGTTCTCCGAGATATTTTGAAGACCGTACAGCAAATGTAGCATGGATTCCCGAGCAGGAGTATAAGCCCGGTAGCTGGGGATTTGTAGGCGGAACTTCTTATCGTCGTAAAACAGGATTCGGCAGTATGCTTGGTTCGGATATTGACATTCTGGGAACGGATATGAATCCAATCTTCCAGACTCAACGTGTTGGAATAAAATCTTTTAAAGCTGATGTACCGAATGGAGAATATTCCGTATATTTGTACTGGGCAGAATTGGAGTCGGACAAAGAGAGGGAAGCGTTGGTTTATAATCTGGGAGCTGACTCGGAACAGACGTTTGCCGGAAACCGTAGCTTCGGAATTTCAATGAATGGAACGACTGTTTTGGATGATTTCAACATAGCTCGTGATTACGGATATGCCCGTGCTGTTATCAAGAAATTTGTAGTAACGGTGAAGGATGGAAAAGGATTGAGTGTTGACTTTCATAAAAAAGAAGGAGAACCTATTCTGAACGCTATCCGTATTTATAGAAACTATTAATCATAAACACTGTCAATATGCTTAGGTCTATTTATTTACTGTCTTTTCTCCTCCTGCAATCTTTATTTGCTTTTGCCGGGAATGTAAAGGAGAATGTTCCGTCTTCTTTTGACTTGTATGTATGCATCGGACAATCCAACATGGCGGGGCGTGCAACATTAACTCCGGAAGTCATGGATACCCTCCAAAATGTGTATCTATTGAATGATAAGGGGAATTTTGAACCGGCAGTAAATCCTCTCAATCGTTATTCTACAGTTCGGAAAGATTTGTCAATGCAGCGTTTGGGACCGGCTTACGGCTTTGCTAAAGAGATGGCCCGACAAACGAAACGTCCTGTCGGGCTGGTAGTAAATGCGCGTGGAGGCTCATCCATCAACTCCTGGCTAAAAGGGAGTAAAGACGGATATTATGAAGAAGCTCTTTCCCGGGTTCGGATTGCAATGAAGCAGGGAGGTGTTTTGAAAGCAATCCTTTGGCATCAGGGAGAAGCCGATTGTTCGAATCCGGAAGCGTATAAACAGAAACTGATTTCTTTGGTGAAAGACTTGCGGGAAGATCTGGACATGCCGGATCTACCGGTTGTTGTAGGACAGATTTCACAATGGAACTGGACGAAAAGAGAAGCAGGTACAGTCCCCTTTAATCAGATGATTAAAAAAGTTTCTTCATTTATTCCCTATTCCGATTGGGTATCATCGAAAGGATTGGGATGGTATAAAGATGAGAAAGACCCTCATTTTAATACGGAAGCACAACTGTTATTAGGAAAACGTTATGCGAAAAAGATACTGAAGTTTTATAAACATCAATAGGATACCCTTTTTCGAAGGAACATAAAAGCCGGCTGATCCCTCATGAATCAGCCGGCTTTTGTATGGTGAATAACTAAATACTGCCTTGTTGATAGAAAAGGAGTCTATATGCTTAATTGTCTTGTTATAAGCAAATTAACCTGTTAATAACTTTGTTGATATCCTTGTTGATAACTGAAATTAGGTTGTGAATAAAACCAGTAAAGAAGAGTCGTCATAAAAAAGAAGAACCGCATTTCTGCGATTCTTCTTATCTTTAGTTGCGGAGATCCGACTCGAACGAATGACCTTTGGGTTATGAGCCCAACGAGCTACCAACTGCTCCACTCCGCGATGTTTAACGGGTGCAAAGGTACGGCTTTTTTTGAAACAAACAAATAATTTGCTGAATATTTTTCGAGTAAATCATCATTTTTTTCTTATTTAGCTGAGAATGAATGAAATAATGATGAAACTTTTTCTTAGCACCTATTAATATACAAATGTTAATATTCTCTCTATTTTCTTGTATGGTCTAAAGAAAAGAATTACTTTTGCTCAAAATATTCAGCAATGTGCAATTTGTAACCTATGACCGTATCCAAGACAAAAGCCAAATTAGTAGATGTAGCCCGTCAGCTTTTTGCGAAGATGGGAGTAGAAAACACAACTATGAATGATATCGCTCTTGCTTCTAAAAAAGGTAGACGAACGCTCTATACTTATTTTAAAAGTAAGGATGAAATTTATTTGGCTGTTGTGGAATCGGAATTGGATATTCTGTCGGATATGATGAAGCGGGTGGCCGAGAAAAATATCTCACCGGACGAGAAATTGTTGGAGATGATATATACCCGGTTGGACGCAGTAAAAGAGGTCGTCTATCGAAACGGAACACTGCGTGCTTATTTCTTCCGTGATATATGGCGGGTGGAAAAAGTTCGCAAGAAGTTTGATGCAAAGGAAGTCCAGCTCTTTAAAGCTGTTCTTCTGGAAGGACAGGCAAAAGGAGTTTTCCATATTGACGATGTGGAGATGACTGCCGACTTGATACATTATTGTGTGAAAGGAATTGAAGTTCCTTATATTCGAGGCCATATAGGTGCACATCTGGATGAAGATACAAGAAATAGATATGTGTCCAACATTGTGTTTGGCGCACTGCATAGAACAGAAATTTAATTAAATAACTTTTAGTATGGGATTATTAGACGGAAAAACAGCCATTGTAACCGGTGCTGCTCGCGGTATTGGTAAGGCTATCGCTCTTAAGTTTGCTGCCGAAGGCGCAAACATCGCATTTACTGACCTTGTCATTGACGAAAATGCAGAAAATACAGCTAAAGAATTGGAAGCAATGGGCGTGAAAGCCAAAGGTTACGCTTCTAACGCGGCTAACTTTGAAGATACTGCAAAGGTCGTTGAAGAAATCCACAAGGACTTCGGACGGATCGATATATTGGTAAACAATGCCGGTATCACTCGTGACGGTTTGATGATGCGCATGAGCGAACAGCAATGGGATATGGTAATCAACGTGAACCTGAAGTCTGCATTTAACTTCATCCATGCTTGTACACCTATCATGATGCGTCAAAAAGCTGGTAGCATTATCAATATGGCCTCTGTTGTAGGTGTTCACGGAAATGCAGGACAGGCTAACTATGCTGCTTCCAAAGCAGGTATGATTGCATTGGCTAAGTCTATCGCACAAGAGTTGGGCTCTCGCGGCATCCGTGCCAACGCTATCGCTCCGGGATTCATCCTGACAGACATGACAGCTGCTCTTTCTGACGAAGTAAGAGCTGAATGGGCAAAGAAAATTCCTTTGCGTCGTGGTGGTACTCCTGAAGATGTGGCAAACATCGCTACCTTCCTGGCTTCTGATATGTCTTCTTATGTATCAGGTCAGGTGATTCAGGTAGATGGTGGTATGAATATGTAATCGAACAGAATGACTGTTGTATACGAAGACAACCATATCATTGTAGTCAACAAGACCGCTTCCGAGATTGTCCAGGCAGACAAGACGGGGGATACGCCGCTTTCGGAGACTGTAAAACAGTATCTGAAAGAGAAGTATCAGAAACCCGGAAATGTTTTCCTCGGTGTGACACACCGGTTGGACCGCCCCGTAAGCGGTCTTGTTATTTTTGCCAAAACGAGTAAGGCATTAACAAGGCTCAACGAAATGTTTCGCACCAGTGAGGTGAAAAAGACTTATTGGGCAGTCGTGAAAAATGCGCCGAAAGAACCGGAGGGTGAACTGGTGCATTTCCTTGTGCGCAATGAAAAGCAGAATAAGAGTTATGCATACGACAAGGAGGTGCCGAACAGCAAGAAAGCGATCTTGCATTACCGGTTGATCGGTCATTCGGAGAATTACTATTTGCTCGAAGTCGATTTAAAAACCGGACGGCATCATCAGATCCGTTGTCAATTGGCAAAAATGGGATGTCCTATCAAGGGAGATTTGAAGTATGGTTCTCCACGCTCCAATCCGGACGGGAGTATTTGCCTGCATGCCCGGAGAGTGAGATTCATACATCCTGTCTCCAAAGAACTGATAGAGCTTGAAGCTCCTCTTCCCGAAGGGAATTTATGGAAAGGATTCGCCATAGATTAACACGGATTTCCACAGATTCATTTATTATGTTATTTAGTAGACGGTACGCAGTTTTTCTGTGGAAAACCGTGTAAATCTGTGGTTGGAACTTGCCAAAAGAGTAAACCTGCCTGCCATTTTTCTTGTAAACTCTAGCGACAGTTAGTTAATTCCTAAATAGGTAGTATATTTGCATCATTCGCTAACTATAATTTTCAATCATACCAAAGAAAAATACGAATGAAGGCATTTAAACTACTTGCACTTACTTCTTGTGTCTTGCTTGCAGCGGGAAATGGAGTAGCGCAACAGAACTATTCAAAAAGTGAAGGATTATTGCAGTACGTCGATCCGTATATCGGATCCGGTTATCATGGACACGTCTTTGTTGGGACGAGTGTTCCGTATGGAATGGTACAGCTGGGTCCTACCAATATCCATAAAGGTTGGGACTGGTGCTCGGGTTATCATTATTCCGATAGTATTTTAATTGGCTTTTCACATACCCATTTGAGCGGTACGGGCTGTACTGACTTATGTGATATTCTCATCATGCCATTGAATGAGATCCGTACTCCCAGAGGCAATCAGGATGATATACGTGATGGGTATGCTTCCAGATATTCTCATGCGAATGAAATCGCCCGTCCCGAATATTACTCTTTGCTTCTCGACCGTTACAACATCAAAGCCGAGCTGACAGCTACAGATCGTGTAGGCTTCCATCGTTATACTTATCCCGAAGGAAAACCTGCTTCCATATTGATCGATTTACGTGAAGGAAACGGATCGAATGCTTACGACAGCTATATCCGTAAGGTAGATGATTATACGGTAGAGGGGTATCGCTATGTGAGAGGCTGGAGTCCTTCCCGCAAAGTTTATTTTGTGTTGAAAAGTGATAAGAAGATAGAACAGTTTACTGCCTATGACGATAATGCCTCGCAACTTTGGGACCAACTGAAAGTGGCATCGGTGAAGAGTGTCCTTACTTTTGGTAACGTGAAAGAAGTGAAGATAAAAGTCGCTCTTTCTTCTGTTAGCTGTGACAACGCAGCGATGAACCTGCAATCCGAACTTACTCACTGGGATTTTGATAAGGTGGTGGATATGAGTGCCGCCCGATGGAACAAGCAACTGGAGAAGATGACAATAGAAACTGATGATGAGGCTTCCAAACGAGTGTTCTATACCGCCCATTATCATACAATGATTGCCCCTACGCTTTTTTGCGATGTGAATGGAGAGTATAGAGGAATGAATGACATGATTTACACAGACCCGAAGAAAGCCAACTATACGACTCTTTCTTTATGGGATACCTACCGTGCATTAAATCCTTTGATGACTATTACTCAACCTGAAATGGTTGACCATGTAGTCAATTCGATGATTTCCATCTATCGTCAGCAGGACAAACTCCCTATCTGGCCTTTGATGAGTGGAGAGACCGATCAGATGCCGGGGTATAGCTCCGTGCCGGTGATTGCCGATGCATATCTGAAAGGATTTACCGGGTTCGATGCGGAAGAAGCATTGCAAGCAATGATAGCTACAGCTACTTATGAAAAGCAGAAAGGAGTACCTTATGTAGTCAAAAAAGGCTATATCCCTGCCGACAAAGTTCATGAAGCTACTTCCATAGCCATGGAGTATGCAGTGGACGATTGGGGAATTGCCGCTATGGCACGTAAGATGGGAAAGGCAGAAGATGCTGAAACATTCTCAAAGCGTGCTCATTATTACAAGAACTATTTTGATTCTTCTATCCATTTTATTCGTCCGAAACTGGAAGACGGTTCTTGGCGTACTCCTTACGATCCGGCACGTTCCATCCATACTGTTGGAGATTTCTGTGAAGGAAACGGATGGCAATATACTTTCTTTGCTCCACAAGACCCGTATGGGCTGATTGCCTTGTTTGGTGGTGACAAACCTTTTGCAACGAAAGTTGATGTTTTCTTTACCAACACCGACAGTATGGGCGAAGGAGCTTCGAGCGACATAACCGGATTGATCGGACAATATGCGCATGGAAACGAACCGAGCCATCACGTTGCTTATCTTTATGCGTATGCCGGTGAACAATGGAAAACGGCGGAAAAGGTTCGTTTTATCATGAGTGATTTTTACACAGACCAACCGGGCGGCATCATCGGTAATGAGGATTGTGGCCAAATGTCTGCCTGGTATCTTCTTTCATCTATGGGACTCTATCAGGTGAACCCGTCGGATGGTGTATTTGTTTTCGGTAGCCCTTGTTTTAAAAAAGTAGAAATGAAGGTACGTGGTGGTAACACTTTTACTGTAGAAGCACCAAATAACAGCAAAGAAAATATCTATATCCAGAAAGTGTATTTGAATGGCAAGCCTTATGATAAGAGTTATATCACTTATCAGGATATAATAAATGGCAGCACATTGAAGTTTGTAATGGGAAAAAAGCCTAATAAGAATTTTGGTAAGGCTCCGGCAAACAGACCAGTTGTTTTGAATAAGATAAATAGATAAAGATGACTTACTTATAAAAGACAGCTAATTATTGAAAGGAGGAAGAAGCCTCCGACAATGAAAGAATAAAGCTGGTTCTCAATATTCAATTCAGTTTTCAATAGGTATTATAAGGCTTTCCGATTGTAGCATTTAATTCTGCTTCGGAAAGCTTTATTTTATACTAGAAACGGCTGAAAAGCAAATCTTTAACAAGAACTTACTGTTTTCAGCCGTTTTTGGGGATATAGTTTTAAGAAATAAGTTAGTCCTGATTACATCTTTCCTTTAAAAAAGAATGTAATCAGGATTATTTTTATAACTATGGCAGCGGATCAGCCTTTGCCGGCCGTTTCGGATCATAAACGGCCACTCCTACTTTGGAGTCTGCACAGCCATAATACAAATACCATTTGTTTTTGAAGTAGACCATTCCTTCGATAAATACGGTTCCATCTACATATTGCCCACTCTTTTCAAAGCTGTCCATCGGACGGAAGAACGGTTCGTCGAGACGGGTGATAAAGCGGGTAGGATCATTGGCGTCGAAGAGTGCTTGTCCGGCAGCATAGACATTGGCGGTATAGCGTTTGTCACCTCTTCCTGAATGGTTTTTACCATTATAAAGAAGGACAATTCCTTTCGGAGTGTAGATAGCTGGAGGCCCACATTCGGTGAGATGGCTGTCGAAGTAGCCGTCACGGGGAGAAAACAGCTTTTTTAGGGAGCCGTCAATGTTGACAATCGGTGTCCAATGGATTAAGTCATCGGAAGTAGCTGCGAATACATGCTCTTCTCCCCAGTACATAAAGTATTTCCCGTTGATTTTCTTGATAACCTGCTTCCCTTTAACAACTTCGGTCAGGATAGAGCCGGACTTACAACCCAGGTTGAAGAACTTTCCATCAAATGCTTTGGCAAAAGCAGGACCGTGTTTTGTCCAGTCTTTTAGGTTGCGAGAAGTCGCTACTGCCAGGCGAGGCACATGGCGATTCCATTGGGTGTACATCATTACATATAATCCGTCATCGGTTACGGCAATTCGTGGGTCTTCGCAGCCGCCGGGCCATTCCAACTCTTTTTGTGAATCATTATCCGGATAGAATACAGGAGTCTTTTCCCGTTGGAAATGTGTGCCATCGGTAGAAGTGGCATAACCGAGGCGGGAAGTCCGGTGTCCGATACCGACACCTGATTTATCCTCTGCACGGTATAACACGACAATCTCACCATTGTAGAGTGTAGCAGCCGGATTGAATGTATCGTTCGATTCCCACGCAATAGAATCTTTGGTCAATGGACAGTAAAACTTGGTGTTTTCTATAGGAGATATTACCGGATTGACATTCTTTGGACGTTCAAAACCACCGAAAGCCCAATCGGGTAATTGGTTTTCTTTATGATTGGAAGACTGTCCGTAGGCAGTACAAGTCATTATGGTTGTAGTAAGTAGGAATAAAAAAGTTGATTTCATATTGTTCATATTATATGGGGCATTTATTTTTTAGGAGTCATATACTCTCTACATATAAATTGGAAAATAAATAAAATGCTGTCATCTGTCACCTGATTGGACATAAATGATTGATTATAAATATACTGCAGTGTGACAGCATGATGTGATGGCAAGGTGACGACAACTTTGCTGTCACCTTGTCGAAAGTAAGGATTTTATTGCTTTTCTGCTATGTGGGTATTTATTTCTCTATCCGGAGCGGTATTCAAGGATTATCAGACTATTACGGAAGAGAGAGTTTCAGTACTTGAAACTAAAAGTTCTATTGCTTGAAACTTTTGTTTCGTCAGCGGGAAACTTTAGTTTCATCGGTGAGAAACTCTAGTTTCTCTTACTTGAAACTATGGTTTCAAAGGCGTGAAACTAAAGTTCTTCAACCTTGAAACTACTTTGGAAGCGTAAGCTTCAAGGTTAGAAACAGTTATCTCATAAGCGGGAATACAATAAAAAACATAATAGAAGACTATTGGATACTATTCAGTAAGTCTACCTTTCCTTCATTCACGAGTTTTAGGATTAGTTCTCCAAACAGCGTATTTTGCCATGCAAACCAGGAACGAGTAAAGTTCTTCGGGTCGTTCTTGTGGAAAGATTCATGCATGAACCCTGTTCCGGCATCCGTATCCATCAGCATTTTGATGCAGGTCTTGATTTCTGCGTCGTTTTGACTGGTGAATGCTTTCATCATAATACTCATGGGCCAAATCATATCATATCCGATGTGCGGACCGCCAATTCCTTCGCCGGCAGTACCTTTGAAGAAGTAAGGATTATCTTCGCTCCATACAAACTTACGGGTATTCTGATAAATAGGATCGTTCACTTTCACATCCCCAAGATAAGGCAGGGCAATGAGACTCGGCACATTGGCATCATCCATTAACAGTTGATTGCCGAAACCGTCCACTTCGAAAGCATAGATTTTGCCATATTTCGGATGATTGTAAACCGCATACTGTTTCAGGGCTGCTTCCACTTCGTTCGACAGTGTAGTACATTCTTTAGCTAAATCAGGTTTCTTGTTGACCGTATTCAGAATTTCGGCAGCTTTGCGCAATGAAGTTACAGCAAAGAAGTTGGACGGAACGAGGAACTGGAAAGTTGTAGCATCATCCGAAGGACGGAAAGCAGAAGCAATCAGTCCGACCGGCTTTACAGGATTACCCCAGCCGTCGTTGGTCATCGTATCAAGTGCACGTTCCGTTTTGCGTTGGAAACGATAAGGACCTTTCGGATCTTCTTTTCGTTGCTGTTCCTTAAACGTTTTCAGAACCTTGGCGATGGCTGTAAGCCATTCGTCGGAGAATATACTGGCATCTCCCGTCGTTTTCCAGTAATGATAAGCAAGACGGATAGGATAACAGAGCGAGTCGATTTCCCATTTGCGTTCGTGCAGTTCGGGCTTCATGTCCGTAAGGTCGCTCATCCATTCGCCGCCTTCGGAATTCATGTTGAAAGCATTGGCATACGGGTCGATATTGATACACTTGAACTGACGTTTGATAACGCCGGCCAGCATCTTTTTCAGTTCCGCGTCTTTGTTGGCGAGTTGTACGTAAGGCCATACTTGTGCACCCGAATCGCGCAACCACATGGCGTGGATGTCGCCTGTATAAACAAACGTATCATCTTTACCGTCAAAATGAACAGTAGTATCCAGTGTGTTCGGGAAACAGTTTTCGAACATCCATGCCAAGCGGGCATTCGTCAGCAGTTGCTTGATATGCGCAATTTGTTGTTCCACAGCTTGAGAGACAAACAGACGTTTCGATGCTTCCGGACGGTTCGTCTGATAGTTGTTGATTTTGGTATTATCTTGTTGGATGACAAAATCACTGTTCGTTATAGCCTGCATATTGCCAGCACCAAAGAGTGCTATGGACAAACAAAAGGCTTTAGTTATATTCATGGTAATAGTCTTTTTTTGTTGATTAGTATTGATTATGAAAGTGTTGCGGAGAAGAAGTGTTAAATCTCTGCAAAGAATTCAATAAGACAGGCATTGTCGAGCAGCCATTTATACTGCTCCTTGTTATGTCCCGACCAATCCCTGCCTAATAATCCGTTTTCATCCCGGTAGTTTTCCCAGGCGTGAAGCGCATTCTCCACCATCGCATCGACATACGTCGGATTCTTGTCAATCTTATACAGAGCTTTCAGTCCTCTGAATAAGATCACGTTAAACCAGGCCATGTCTTTATGCACTTTGACAGTCGGGTCTTTCTTATCGGCTTTTGTGCGGAAAAAGGCATCTGTTCCTGCGGCTGTTTGCTGTGCATCGCGCAAATACTGCTCATCTCCCGTTTCCTCATAGAGCAATACACCTGCCTGAATCATCTGTCCACTGTTGTAGGCGTACTTCTCTTTGGAAACTTTCCCTTTCAGGTTGATGTTATCCCAGTAAAGATGGTCGGTAGGGTCGCATAGATGCTTTTTCGTCCAGGCATACGTCTCTTTTGCTTTTTCGAGGTATTTGGCATCCTTCGTCAGCCGGTACAACTTGACACCGAGCACAGTAGACGGTGCATTGGAACAAGTATGCTTCGCTTCCTTCTGCTGTTCACACCAAAAAATACCACCCCCCATCTCGTCGCTCCATCCACTGTAGATATATTGATACAATGCAACGGCTTTTTCCAAAGATGCGGGCTTGTGAGTCAGTTGGTAATAATCGCAGTAATCCAGTGCAATCCAGATGTTATCGTCATAATAACGTCCGTGCTGCCCGTACTTGGTGGGATATGACTGATAACAGGCCGGCAAGCGGCTGTTATCCCAATACTGCTCCATTCCCGGTAGAATTCTTTTCTCGAGAATCTTTTTGTACTTCTTGTTTCCGGTCACTTTGTACAAAGCCACACAACCCGACATCATCCCCGAATACGGCCATAGAAAAGAAGCCTTCAGCATTCCGTTCTGCTGCGTTCCGCCCGCCAGATAAGTAATTTTTTGGTCGGGATTGACAGGATACGTTTCTGTTAGTAGTCCGTCATTCGTCTGATAGAGATTCAATACATTAGATAGAATCGAGTCGGCAATAGAAAGATAACGGGTATTTCCCGGTGTCTTTCCCACTGCGGAAGTAAGGCAAAATAACATACAGGCTACAAAACATATATTTCTCATAGGAATATCGGGTTGTGTGGTGAAACTTTCAGGTTATAACTAGATACAAAGATTATTTCTGCTGACGCTGGTCAAATTCCAGTTCCACCTTTACGGGGAAATGGTCTGAAGGAGTACGCGCCTGATAAGTCTTGATGTCGATTTCTTCCGGGCAATCGTTCGCCTGCTTCTTTTCTCCCTTGCCTACGATGCTGCGGTAAGTATCCGTCAGCACACCATATCTTTTCACTAGGAAAGACGGAGAAACGAATACATGGTCGATACGGCTTTCCGTAAAGCTGTTCGGGTCGAAGTCGTTGAACGTGCCGTTGATAGCATAGCGGAAGCCGGCCTTCTCGTAAGAGTCGCACAACACCCCTTTACTCACAAAAGCATCATAAGACTGGTGGGTCTGGTCGACATTGAAGTCTCCCGTCAGGATGGCCGGAAGCTCTTTGCCTTTGCCAAGTTCTTTCATCTTGTCCTGTACGAGGAATGCACTTTCCACGCGTGCCTTCTTGCCGATATGGTCCATGTGCAGGTTGAAGAAAAGGAATTCGAAGCCGGTATCCTTGCATTTGAAGTGTCCCCAACTGCAAATACGAGGCAACACGGCATCCCATCCTTTGCTCGGCACGTCGGGAGTTTCCGATAACCAGAAATCACCTTTTTCTATCACATCAAACTTGTCTGTGCGATAGAAAATAGCAGAATGTTCACCTTTCTCTTTGCCGTCGTCGCGGCCTACACCGATATAATCATAACCGGGTAATGCTTCTTTCATATCTTTCAGTTGATGAATAAAGCACTCCTGCGTGCCGAAAATATCGAAATCGTGGTATTGCACTATTTGGGCAATGACCGGGTAACGTTGTCCCCAACCGTTTCCGTTGATTGAATCGCCACCGTTGGCGTTTCTCAAATTGTAGGAGGCAACGGTGATAGAAGTAGGCTGATAGTTACTTTGGCAACCGCAAAAGACGATCGCAACAAGGGCAATTAGTAAAAGGCTTTTCAGTTTCATGTTTTTATAGTTTGTTTGGTAGATAATTCATTGATCTCCAAAAGTACAATATTTTATTCAAACGAAAGAGAGTAAGGTACATCTTTTTCTGTGGTTCCCCGTTGTTTATTGGGCACGGGGCTCATTTGAAATTGAATATTAGCACCTTTAATCAGCTGGTCATGTGTAAGGAAATTACGGGTTTGTGATTTCCCGTTTACTTTCATTTCCTTGATGTAGCGGTTGTCAAGCTGGTTGTTATCTGCCTTGATCGTGATGGTCTTTCCGTTCTCCAAATGTAACTTCGCTGATTTAAAGAGCGGGGTTCCTATGATATATTCATCCGTTCCCGGGCAAACCGGATAGAAACCGAGTGCGGAGAATACATACCAGGCGGAAGTCTGTCCGTTGTCTTCGTCACCGCAATAACCGTCGGGACCGGCGGTATATAGTTTGTTCATAATCTCACGTATCCAGTATTGAGCTTTCCAGGGTTCGCTTGAATAATTGTAGAGATATACCATGTGCTGAATAGGCTGGTTGCCATGCGCATATTGCCCCATGTTCATTACTTGCATTTCACGCATTTCGTGAATCATGCCGCGGCTTTCCATTCCCAGTTTACCCGGGATGACAAAAACAGAATCCATCATCGCGTTGAATTCTTTCTTGCCTCCCATCAGGTTGATAAGTCCTTGCGGGTCGTGGAATACGCAGAAGCTCCAGTGCCAGCTATTCCCTTCGCAAAATTCACCACTCCAGTCCACTGCGTCGAAATTCGGATTGAATACGCCTTTGTTATCTTTGCCAACCATCAGTTTGCGTTCCGGGTGATAGACATTTTTGTAGTTCAGCGCGTGTTTTTTATAAATGTCGATTTCGCTCTCCGGTTTACCGAGTTTCTTACCTAATGTATAAATTGCCCAGTCGTTGTAAGCATACTCCAATGTACGTGCAACGTTTTGTCCTATGCCGATATTGTTGGCAACATATCCCAGTTGGTTGTAAGATTCGTAACCGAGACGACCTGAAGCAGTCCCGCGAAGATGTGCATTTGCTCCATGTTTCAATGCTTCCCAAAGAGTTTCGATATCATATCCGCGCAATCCTTTGATGTAAGCGTCGGCCACTACGGAAGCCGAGTTGTTGCCTACCATACAATCCCGATGTCCCGGGCTGGCCCATTCCGGCAGGAAACCGCTTTCCTTGTAAGTATTCACTAGTCCCTCCTGCATCTTTTGATTCATTGACGGATACATCAGGTTGAGGAAAGGGAACAGGCAACGGAACGTGTCCCAGAATCCGGTGTCGGTAAACATATAACCGGGACGCACTTCGCCGTTGTAGGGGCTGTAATGCATGACTTGTCCCTTAGCATCTATCTCGTAGAAACTGCGTGGAAAAAGCATGGAACGATATAAACAGGAATAGAAGGTGCGTAAATTATCGATATTATCGTCTTCTATCTCTATTTTACTCATTTCACGGTTCCAGATCTCTCTTCCGTTCGCTACCAGTTGGTCGAAACTGTTTTTGCCAAGCTCTTTGAGATTCAACTCCGCCTGTTCGGGGCTGATAAAGGAGGAAGCAACACGTGCGTGTACGATTTCTCCCTTTTTCGTGGCGAATCCGATCACGGCCCCTGTGTGGTTTCCTTTTGCTTCTGTTTCATTCGGAAGAATGTTGTTTTCGAAAACTGTGGAAACGAATGTGAACGGTTTGTCGAATTGAATCACGAAATAGTTTTTGAAGTTTTCCGGCACACCGCCGCTATTCTTGGTTGAATAGCCGATAATCTTGTTTTCTTCCGGAATCACTTTCACATAAGAACCTTTGTCGAAAGCGTCTACAATCACGTAGGCATTCTTTGTCTCCGGATACGTGAAACGGAACATGACGGCACGCTCCGTAGGAGCAAGCTCGGTTGTTACATCATGGTCGGCAAGGTACACCTTATAATAATAAGGTTTGGCAACTTCCGCTTTGTGAGAGAACCAACTGGCACGTCGGTCTTGATCGAATACCAGTCCGCCAGTGATAGGCATGATGGCAAACTGCCCGTAGTCGTTCATCCAGGGACTGGGCTGATGTGTTTGTTTGAATCCCCGGATTTTGTCGGCATCATACGTGTACGCCCAACCGTCTCCCATTTTACCGGTCTGCGGTGTCCAGAAATTCATTCCCCACGGCAATGCCGTAGCCGGATACGTGTTTCCGGTAGACAGTTCAAACTTGGATTGAGTGCCTACCAGTGTGCTGACATAGTCTACCGGATTCTTAACGGCAGAAGATTGCAGGCTGTACAACACGGCACCTCCAAGAAATAGCAAGTGTTTAAATGAAAAATGTGTTTTCATGAACAAATGAATTTATAGATTTGAAAATAATTTCTACGACGAAAATAGGGAGAAAAGGAATGTGCTTCTAGTAATAGAGGGGCTAAATCGCCTCTTGTCGCTGAAATTAACTACTCTGGCACGGAGCTTTACTTATATTCCGGCCAAAAAAAAGCTCGGAATGTTTTTTTGTTTACCTTTGTCATATAGCAAATCTAAGAATAATACACTATGGGAAAACAGTCGGTTTTTATTCTATTCTTTTTTCTTAATCTGTTGATACATAACGCTTATGCTTATAATTTGAAGCAAGTTGCAGATAAAGAGTATATGTCTAATAGTTCGATTACATCTCTGTGCCAGGATGAGCGTGGATTGATGTGGATCGGGACCTGCGACGGACTGAATATTTATGATGGACAGGAGATTGAGGAATTTAAGACTCGTGACAAGGAGGATTACTTATCTGGTAATCTGATTGACAATATTGTGTATACGGGCGAAGATATTTACTGGATTCAAACCTACTATGGATTGAACCGTTTGAACCGGAAAACCAATACAATCACTCACTATAATGAATTTCAGAAACTCTTCTTTATGAATAAGGATAGTCATGGCAATCTGTTCATTATCCAGGATAGTAACTGCATCTATTATTATCATAAAAAAGAAGGAGTCTTCAAGAAAATCAATATCACGGGAATTCCGATTTCCGATATCGTAAACTTCTTTATCGACGGTAACAACCGGATGTGGGTAGTCATGAAAGGATACAACCGCTGTTATGACATACAGCAGGAAGCCGCATCGGGAGATATCACCCTGTTACCCCAGAAAACAAACCTGATTTATCAGACTTCCTTGATTTATTGTTTCAATGACGAGCAATCTCTTTATTACATAGATAAGGAATTTAATTTCTATGCTTTCCATATTCCGACCCAGAAGAATGAATTTATTGCCAATCTGGGTAAGGAAATACAGGAACGTGGCAAAATTTCGTCCATCGTTCATTATCATAACAGCTATTTTGTGGGCTTTTTGATGGATGGCATTCTCCTGTTGGAGAAACAGAAGGAGACGGATCATTATCAAATTCAGTCGTTACCTATCAACAGCGGTGTATTCTGTCTCAAGAAAGACCGTTTTCAGGATGTTGTTTGGATTGGTACTGACGGGCAGGGCGTTTATCTTTATTCGAATCCGCTTTATTCTATCAAATCAATGGTACTTAGCAATTACACCGAGAAAATAGAACGCCCTGTGCGTGCCATCTATCTTGATGATGAACGTACTTTCTGGGTGGGAACCAAAGGAAACGGAATTCTTAAAATCTATGATTACGAATTCGATAAAAACATCTCCGACTGCCGGGCAGAGGTGTTGACTACCTCTAATAGTGCTTTGAGTAGTAATGCCGTTTATTGTTTTGCCAAGAGCCACCGGAATTTGCTTTGGATAGGAGACGAAGAAGGACTAACTTATTATTCATATCGGGAAAAACGTATCAAGAGTATACCGATACGGATGGGTAACGAAGATTTTAAATACATCCATGACATTTACGAAACAGCAGATTCCGAACTGTGGCTGGCGAGTGTCGGCATGGGAGTGGTGAAGGCTCGTATTGCCGGAACACCGGACAATCCGGTGATTGTGGATGCGCAACGTTACGTCATCAATGACGGCGAACTGGGATCGAACTATTTCTTTACTATTTATGCAGAGAATGAAGCCAACTTGTTGTTTGGTAATAAAGGATATGGGGTGTTCCGTTATAACGAAACGACGAACGGCCTGGAACCGGTGTCTACTCATAAATACGAAAACATGACCCTGAATAATATTCTCGCCATCGGTAAAGACAGCAGCAATAACTATCTTTTTGGAACGAGCTACGGATTGATAAAGTACACTTCGGAAACTTCTTATCAGCTCTTCAATGCCAAGAATGGTTTCCTGAATAATACCATTCATGCAATTCTTAGAAACTCGTCCGACAACTTCTGGTTGAGCACCAATCTCGGATTAATTAATTTCGATACGAAGCGGAATGTCTTTCGTTCGTATGGCTTTGGAGATGGTTTAAAGGTCGTAGAGTTTAGTGACGGTGCCGCTTTTCGGGATTCCCGGACTGGTACTCTGTTCTTTGGCGGAATCAATGGAGTCGTAGCTATCCGGGCGGATGGCCGTTCGGAGCAGCTTTATATGCCTCCTGTTTATTTTGATAAGCTGTCTATCTTCGGTGAACAATACAATCTGGGCGAATTTCTCACCCGGAAAAAAGAAACTGAAGTCTTGAATTTGCAGTATGACCAGAATTTCTTTTCTGTTTCATTTGCCTCTGTGGATTATCTGAATGGTAATAACTGTACCTATTTTTATAAACTGAAAGGATTGAGTGACCAATGGGTAAACAATGGTTCGGAAAGCGGAGTCTCTTTTACGAATATGGCTCCCGGCGAATATACCTTATTGGTGAAATATTACAATAGTGTTTTTGATAAAGAGAGTGATGTCTATTCCCTGGTTATTCGTATAGGCGATCCGTGGTATGCTTCCTGGTGGGCTTATTTGATTTATGCCTTCTGTCTGCTTTTACTGGCAGCCTTACTGATACGTTCCTTTATCCTGCGCTCCAAACGTAAAAAGCAGGAATTGCTGAACGAGATAGAGAAACGCCATCAAAAGAATGTCTTTGAGTCCAAACTTCGTTTCTTTACTAATATCGCACATGAATTTTGTACTCCGCTGACTTTGATTTATGGTCCTTGCGGACGAATCCTTTCATCGAAGGGACTTAGTAAATTTGTCGTAGACTACGTACAGATGATTCAGACGAATGCGGAGCGTCTCAACAACCTGATTCATGAGTTGATCGAATTCCGTCGGATTGAAACGGGAAACAGGGAAGTACGGATTGAGTCATTGAATGTGTCTTCCATTGTGAAAGGAATAGCCAAAACGTTTGTAGAAATGGCTAAATCCAGAAACATCACTTTCTTGAGCAAGATACCCGAGCAGGTGATGTGGAACTCGGACAAAGGATTCCTGAATACGATTATTATTAATCTGATTTCTAATGCCTTTAAATATACTCCCGACGGACAAAGTATCAAGATTGAAGTGGATACAAGCGGGGAAAACATGCTGACTCTTCGTGTAGCGAATGAAGGAAGTACCATCAAGGAAAAGGATTTTCAGTATATTTTTAACCGGTATGCCATTTTGGATAATTTCGAGAATCAGGATGAAAAGAACTTTTCACGGAATGGCCTGGGACTAGCCATCTCTTATAATATGGCAAAGTTGCTGAATGGTACGTTGAAAGTGGAAAATACTCCTGACGGATGGGTGATGTTTACACTAACCTTGCCGATCGTGGAACTGACTACCGGAGTGGCGGAAACCAAGCGGCTCACAGCGGAATACATCCCTAAGATAGATACTCAATCGATACTGAAACTTCCCCAGTATGAGTTTGATAAGATGCGTCCTACGCTTTTGGTTGTCGATGATGAAATCGAAATGCTATGGTTTATTGGAGAAATCTTCTCGGCTGACTTCAATGTGGTAACCTTGCAAGATCCCGAACGGCTGGATCAGGTGATGAATGAGGTTTATCCGAATGTGATTATCTGTGATGTCATGATGCCGGGAATGGGTGGCATTGAACTGACCAGGCGGATCAAATCGGTGAAAGAGACGGCGCATATTCCTATTATTGTGGTTTCCGGACGGCACGAGATGGAACAACAGATGGAGGTTCTTTCTGCTGGTGCGGAAATGTATATCACGAAACCGTTTAGTGCGGAGTACCTTCGTATTTCTGTCTGTCAGGTGATGGAACGGAAAGAGGTGTTGAAGAATTATTTCAGTTCGCCGATCAGTTCTTTTGAAAAGTCGGACGGGAAGTTGACGCATAAAGAGTCGAAGAAGTTCCTTCAGTCGGTTTTGAAGATTATCAATGATAATA
Organism: Bacteroides sp. OM05-10AA; assembly: GCF_003439055.1. Classification (NCBI taxonomy): domain Bacteria; kingdom Pseudomonadati; phylum Bacteroidota; class Bacteroidia; order Bacteroidales; family Bacteroidaceae; genus Bacteroides; species Bacteroides sp. OM05-10AA. The sequence continues at coordinate 54,180 of NZ_QSUR01000005.1, read as the reverse complement.
TAACGAACAAAGATTTGACTCCGCGTTATATCGCCGATCGACTGGCAATCAGTCCCCGGAGTCTTTATCGGAAGATGGAAGAGATAGGAGAGGATAGCCCGACCGATCTGATTAAGGAATGTCGTTTGCACATAGCGAAAGATTTATTGCTGACCACTAAAAAGACGATTGATGAAATTGTATTCGATTCGGGATTCTCGAACAAAGTTACTTTCTTTAAGGTGTTCCGTGAAAAGTATGAGTGCACGCCAAAAGAGTTTCGGATGAAACATTTGGAAGAGGTTCAGCAGTAGCCTGTGGCGGGAATTTTTAAAGAAAAAGAAGAAGTAAATATCCGTGTTAATATAGTAAATATCCGTGCCAAAAGGTAAAAAAGGATAGTTAATTTTCTTTTGGTAGAGTTTAGTGATTTTATCTTTGTCTCATCGAAGTTTTTAAATAGATAAACTTGAAAAGTATTAATTTATTAATCTTTAATCTAATGAAAAGGAAACTTAGTTTTTTATTTCTTTCAGCATTGACCATTCCATTTTTTATGGTATCGTGCAGTGATGATAAAGAAGAACAGGAAGTGAAACCGGCAACAGATCTGGTTGTCGATAATAATTCGGTGACACTACTACAAGGAGACGAAATTACGGTGAGTATCACCTCCGGTAATGGCGATTATTATGTGAAGCCATTTGATGAAAACGTGGCGACGGCTACAATCAATGGTAATAAGGTGACTATTAAAGCTACCGAAAATAGCCAGTTGGAAGAAAATAACCGTACGGAAACTACTATATTAATAGTAGATGGACGTAAGAAAGTGGCTAGAGTGCTGGTTCGGGTAGCAAAACTCTGGGATTTGACGGTAGATGCACCGGAAGAAGGTTTTGACCTTTTTATCGGTGAAAAGAGACTGGTGAAGATTTTGACCGGTAACGGAGATTATCAGATTTCCATACCGGAAGGTGCTGATAAGTTTTTGGAAGTGGGTGAACTATCCGGACAAGTTATTCCGTTGACTGCCAAGTTCGAGACTGGAGCCGATCCGGTAAATATTACGATAACAGATAAGAAAGGTAAGACAATCACTATTCCTGTGGTAGTGAACATCGTGGATCTGACACTGAAAAGTAATGAAGCCACTTTTGCCGAACCGGATGCCGAATCTCAATATATCTCTATTGAGAGAGGTAATGGCGGATATAGTTTCACTTATCAGGTGGGAGACGGCGAGCCTACTACGGATGCAACGATTGTGGAAGCTACTGAAAAAGAGAACCTGATTACCTTGAAACCCAAAGCTAGAGGTGATGTGAAAGTGATTGTGACAGATCAGAAAGGTTCTGTGGAGGAGATTTCGGTGAAAGTGAATCCATATAACCTTAAACTGGAAAATGAAGCAACTTCTTTAATCATCGGTGGTTATGAGGCATCTACAGAAATAGCTATTACCAGAGGAAATGGTGATTATAAGTTGGCACAACTCACAGATGATAATAAAACCTATTTGAAAACCGCAGAATTGATTACGGAAGACGGGGCTACCAAGTTAAAACTAACAGGAAAGAAGCTCGGGACTACCACACTGGAACTGTCTGATGCGGCAGGTCAGAAATTGACGTTACCAGTTTATGTGAATCCGGTATGTTATCGTATGGAATATGACGTATGCTTTAAAATTGATATTAAAAAGTATGCCGAATCACATTCAGAGGTGAAAAGTATGAATCAGCTTACTTTTGAGGTTGTGTTCTACCCGACTTATACTCGTTCTATGCAATCGTTTATAGGTTTGGAAAGTGTATTCCTGCTTCGTGCAGAAGCTAAGGATGTGAATCCGCGTTTTGAAATAGCCACAAAAATTAATGGTAAGAGTGATCCCCGTTTCCGTAGTCAGCAGACTATTTATTGCGATGATTCGGAAGGTGGACGTAAGACTCCGGGTAAATGGTATCATATAGCCATTGTATATGATGGAACGAAATCAAGTACTAAAGAGGCTTATAAAATGTATATAAACGGGGTGAGAGAAACGTTGACTCCTGCAGATAACTCTTATGAGGATTGTGCTCCTAATTCATCTCTCAATCTGACAGATGTAGGTGGAAATGATAAAGCACTGTTGATTGGACGTTCCGGAGATTCATATCGGGTAGGATATTGCAAAGTTTATCAGGCACGGATGTGGAAGAGAGCGTTGGACGAAAGTGAAATTAAAGCGAATATGTGCAAAATCCTTAATGCAGAAGAACACTCTGACTTGATGGGATATTGGGTATTCTCGAAAGGTGTCGGAGGTACTACAGTTTTTGAAAATTGGGGAAATGGCGGCAGCGGATTGGATGCGCAAGTTTGTTTGCAGAATATAAGCGAAAATAAACCTGCCTGGGGAGCGGAACTTCCTGCAACTTATAATGGAGATAAGAGCCGCTTTGAACCAATTGAATGTCCTCATTCATACTAAAACTAGGAATATAATAATATGAGAAACAATATGATAACAAAAAAACTAATCAAATTTGCCCTGCTGTTTTTTCTTATCGGACTGACGGCTTGTGACAATAAACTGAATCCGGGATTTGATCCGGATGATTATGAACCGATTGTTCCGCCTGAACCTGTTAGAACAATGGATGCAATGGCTAGTGGCGAGCGAGTAGTACTTTCGGGTGCTTCGCTGACGGATATTGTTCTGAAATGGACGCCTACCGAGAAACACGGAAATACAGTATATCGTTATGAAGTATTGATTGATACGATCGGGGGAGACTTTACCAAACCGGTAGAAACGATCTTTTCTGACAATAACGGTTTGGAATCGCAGTTGACTTTAACCCATTATCAGGCAAACACAATAGGTAAACTGGCTAAATTCCGTTGCAATACTAACGGCACACTGCGTTGGAAGGTGCGTGCTTATTGCGGATTGGATCAGGCTCTTAGTAGTCTGGAAGGTTATTTCGTAATTTTTATGATGGACGGCATTGATGATATGCCTTCTGAAAACGAGCCGGTTTATATCACTGGCGTGGGTACGGAAGATGATGGTGATGAAGCGGAAGCACAACAAATGCTCCGTCAGAATGAAGGAATCTATCAGACTTTCACTCAATTGAAAGCTGACCAGCCATTTATATTTATGTCTACTGTAGAAGGTCGCAAATGCTATTATTATGTAGACGACAACGGAGTGTTACGTGAGCGTAATGATGGTGAAGACTATACAGTTACGGTTCCTCAATCAGGCATCTACCGGATTACCATCAATATGGGTGAACAAACGATCAGTTACGATGAAATAGGAGCTGTATATCTTTATAACCATTCGGGTGGGTATAGACAGGATTTCAACTATCTGGGATATGGCAAATGGGGTGTGAAGAATTATACTGCCCGGAAACAAACGGAAAGTTGGGCAGGAAGCGGTGAAACCCGTCATAGCTTTAAGATGGAAATCAACGGAACAACCTACCGTTGGGGACATAAGGAGAAAGATAAAGGGCAACCGAATCTGACTACCGACAACAGCTATTATAATTTATATCAACTGGCATTGGGCACAGATCCATGGGATTACAGTTTCCGTTTCTGCGACGAATTACTGCAATGGGGCGAAAAGCAGGGAAATGTCTATTATGCTACGGTGAAAACCGATGTAACCCTCTATTTCAATGCAGAGTTTGGAACGTACACCCACCGTTGGGTAGCTTCGGAAACGAATGAAGATTAAAACTGAATAATAATATGAAGAACTATATAGTATCATTATCAAAAAGAGCTTTGTTGTTAAGCGGTGCACTGGCAATATTTACAGCTTGTGACGACGGCGATCTGGGAGACATCTACAAAGGTAATTCATCCGGTGAATATGTGTCGGATGTGAACTGGACAGATGCAGCCGACAAAAGTACGGGAACTTATATCAAATATTTCTATGAGAATGCCAGCGGACGGGATACCTTTTGCGGAAGCATTTACTGGGAAAAACCGAATACACCGGAAACCGGAGAACCGGCAAGCACGGGCGGTAGCGGCGGATGGTCGCAGGGACATGCATTGGATATCGTGATCGATGCTTATATCCGTCATGCGAACAATCCCGAATATCAGGCTCATTTGTACGAAAACATCATGAAACCTTTCCTGCCGGCTTTTGATGACTGGAATGAACATTGCGGTTATGGTGGCAAAGACTTCTGGAATAACTTCTATGATGATATGGAATGGATGGCACTGTCTTGTCTGCGAGTTTATGAATTGACTGGCGATCAGGATTACTACAGTGCGTTGATGAAGATGTGGAACCATATCAAGGGAGCGAAGAATGACTATAAAGGGGTAGGAGGAATGGCATGGAAAACGGATGCACCGGCTTCACGTATGTCTTGTTCCAATGGTCCCGGTTGCCTTCTGGCTATGAAATTGTATCAGCTTACCGTTAAGGAGGCTAAAGACGGCTGGGAAGAGCAGGCTGCTTATTACCTGAACTTCGCCAAAGAGGTATACAACTGGATGACGGCTTATCTGTGTGATATTTCCACCGGACAGGTATATGATAATCTTAGTATTAAAGATGACGGTACACCGGGAGATCCTGATAAAGTAGCCTTGTCTTATAATCAGGGAACATTTATGGCGGCTGCCCTGGAGCTGTACAACGCTACCGGTGAGGATGAATATCTTCGTAATGCGGTTGCTTTCGGCTCTTACCAGGTGAATAAGAAAATGGATTCCAACTATCCGGTATTCAGTGGTGAAGGAAATTCGGGAGATAATCTTTTATTCCGTGGAATATTTGTCCGTTACTTCCTGGATATGGTGAAACAGCCGACTAACAGCCTTTATCCGGAAAAGACCAAGAATAAGTTTATCGCTGCATTGCGCAGCTGTTCTGATGTGCTTTGGACGTTGGCTCATCCCGAAGGCTATTATGTGTGGGAGTACGACTGGGCAAAAGCACCGACCTTTGGTAATCGCGATAACAGGGAAGATCGCCTGACAATCTCCTTGAATGCGGAAGTCCCGGGAGCAACAATGATTGAAATCCGTGCCCGTTATGAAGACTGGGTGCAAGGTAAAGCAACGGAAAAGGCGAACTGGGTCGGACCGGATTTCGGTAAGAAAGCAGAGGAATAAGATTGATTTATTACACATAGAAAATCGAAAAGAAAGATGATACATATAAAAAGAAATATTTGTCTGGTGGCTGTTTCTTGCACTCTTCTTGCAGGTATACCTTTGCAGGGTGTGGCGCAAACGGGAAGAACGGCAAAGGTGCAGGCCACACAAAGCAATAAAATAACAGTGTCGGGTACGGTATTGGACAAGACGACAAATGACCCGTTGATCGGTGTGTCTGTTGTCGTGAAAGGAGTGGCCAATGCAGGTACGATTACGGATATGGATGGTAAGTTTACATTGAAACTGCCTTATGCGGAAGCTCCGTTGGTGTTTTCTTATCTGGGTTACCAGCCGCAGGAAATTGTTCCCGGTGCAAAGAAGGAACTGACTGTCTTACTACAGGAAGATACGAAAGCCTTGCAGGAAGTGGTTGTGGTAGGTTATACCAAACAACGTAAAGAAACGATGATCGGTTCTGTTGCTACCATCACGACAAAAGATCTGACGCAAAGTCCTACTGCCAATATCAACAATGCACTTGCCGGACGTCTGCCGGGTTTGATTGTAAACCAGTATGCGGGTGGTGAACCGGGTGTGGATCAAAGTGAATTGTTTATCCGTGGTAAGGCAACTTACGGTAACCAGAGTGCTATTGTCATTGTCGATGGAATCGAACGTGACATGAGTTACCTCGCACCGGATGAAATTGAAACATTCACTATTCTTAAAGATGCTTCCGCCACTGCCGCTTATGGTATCCGTGGTGCAAATGGTGTAATCGTTATTACTACCAAACGTGGTAAGGCAGCGGAAAAGGCAACCGTGAACCTGAAAGCCTCTATCGGTATTAACCAGCCGATCGGTTTCCCCGAATATTTAGGCTCTGCCGATTATGCAACTTTATATAATGAAGCCAGATTGAACGATGCCAAGATGACGGGCGCAGACATCAGCAGTTTGAACCTTTTCTCTCAACAGGCAATTGACAATTTCCGCCGCGCCAAAGGGGATAACTCCGATGGCTTGGGATATGACTGGGATTATTATGATTTTGCCTTTAAACCGGGCTTGCAGGAAGATGTCAGCCTCTCCATCCGTGGAGGTACGGACAAGGTACGTTATTATGTACTGGCCAATTACTTTTCACAAGGAGGTAACTACAAATATGCGAATGCCGGTGAATATGACTCACAGACTAAATTCACCCGTTACAATTTCCGTTCGAACATCGATATTAACATTAATCGTTATTTGAGTACCCGTCTGGATTTGGGTGCCCGTATTACCGACCGTAATGCACCGGGTACAACAGCCGGTCGCCTGATGACCATCTGTGCTACCCAGCCTCCATATCTGCCCATCCTAGTGGAAGAAAACGCGCATCCGCAGAATGAGGAATACATTCAGCAAAACCCTCGTGGAATGCTTTATGGTGACAATATCTACCGTTACAATCTTCTGGGTGAATTGAGCCGTACCGGTTATCTGAATGAAAAGAACACGTATCTGAATGGTAGTTTTGCCATGAATCTGGATATGGAATTTCTGACGAAAGGATTAAAGGCGGAAGTGATGTTCTCTTATGACGCCTCCGAAGGACGCTGGATAAACCGCAAACTGGATACTTACAAAGACGGATATCGTGAATATCCGAAGTATGCAACATTTATGCCGATTGAAGGCTCGGATGCTTATATGGCCGGCGGACACTATACCGGTGCCTACAAAACGGGTAACAAGTATGATATTGACCAGACTATCGGCAACGGATTCAGTCATAACGCTTCTGACGGACGTACTTATATACAGGCACGTTTGGATTACAACCGTTTGTTTAGCAACCATCACGAAGTGACAGCCATGTTATTGGCAAACCGTGGTAACCGTACTGTTAACAATGAACTGGCTTATCATAGCCAGGGTATCACCGGACGCTTTGCTTATTATTATAATCAGAAGTATCTGATGGAATTTAACTTCGGTTACAATGGCTCCGAGAACTTCGCGCCGGGCAAACGTTACGGATTCTTCCCGGCTGGTTCAATCGGTTGGGTAGTCTCTGAAGAGGAATTTATGAAAAAGGCTTCCTGGATTGACTTCCTGAAAGTAAGAGCCTCCTATGGTTTGGTAGGTAGTGACAATGTCAGTAGCCGTTTCCCATATCTGGCTTTCTACGGTGGTGGCAGTGGTTATGATTTCGGTAATAACTTTGGTACGAATGTAGGCGGTACTTCCGAAGGCAATCTGGCTAATGCGAATCTGACTTGGGAGAAAGCACGTAAACTGAATGTCGGTATCGACTTTACTACCCTGAATCAACGCTTGGCATTGACGATAGATGCATTTTACGAATATCGTTTTGACATTATTACAGATATGAACAGTGATGGTATCATGGGATATCCGGACATTGTAGGTAAAGATGCAGCTTTACAGAATCTGGGTGAGGTAAGCAACCGCGGTGTGGATATCGAATTGAGTTGGAATGATAAGATTGGAAAGGATTTCCGTTATTATATCCGTCCGAACCTGACTTTCTCCCGCAACCGTCTGGAATATAAGGCGGAAGTTGCCCGCAAGAACTCCTGGCGTAAAGAAACAGGTAAACGTTTATACGAGAACTTTGTCTATGTGTTCGATCATTTTGTGGCCGATCAGGAAGAAGCTGACCGCCTGAATAAGATCGGTTATCAACCGTGGGGACAATTAATTCCGGGAGATGTTGTTTATAAGGATTTGGATCGTAACGGAGTGATTGATGATGAAGACCGTACGGTAATGGGAAATCCGCGTAGTCCGGAACTGATGTTCGGTATTCCTTTCGGTTTCCAATATAAGAACTTTGATTTTAGTGTATTATTGCAAGGTGCGACAAAATCATCTATTCTGTTGAATGGGGCGGCTGTATTTGACTTCCCGCAATTTGAACAGGATAAGATCGGACGTGTGAAGAAAATGCATCTGGACCGTTGGACACCGGAAACGGCTGCTACTGCCAAATATCCGGCATTGCATTATGGAACACATGATAACAACAAGAATGGAAACAGCAGTTTGTTTTTGTATGATGCTTCCTACCTGCGTCTTAAGAATGTGGAAATTGGTTACAATGTATCGCCCAAATTATTACGTAAATTCCATGTGCAACAGGCACGTATTTATGTGCAAGGTCTGAATCTGTTGACTTTTGATAAACTGGGTGATGTGGATATTGATCCGGAAACAAAATCCGGAGACGGAGCTTCCTGGTATCCTATTCAAAAGGTATTCAATTTTGGTATTGATATTACATTCTAAATAAGATAGAAATATGAAAAAGTTATATAGATTTTCAGCAATTGCTTTATTGGTCCTGCCGTTGGTCTTTACTTCGTGTAGCGATTACCTGGACCGGGACGATGATGATAATATTACGGAAGCGGACGTTTTTGCCCGTTACGAAAAAGTGAACGGACTAGTCTCCGACGTATACGCGGCTGCAAAGAAAGCAGACCGTCCGCTGGTGTTTTTCGAGCACTTCAGCAACAGTGCCATTACGGACGAATGTGAAGGAACCAACGTAGAGGGGAACATTACGAATAACTTCAATAACGGCGCCTGGAACCCGAACTCTTTGCCCGGTAGTGTAGGGCAATATTGGGAAGCTCTTTATGAAGGAATCCGTAAAGCGAACCTGATTATAGAAAATGTACAGAAGTATAACACGCCCGACAACCCTCAACAGGATGGTGATCTTCGTAACCGTATCGGTGAGATGTATTTCATGCGTGGTTATTTCCACATGCTGTTACTGCGTATGTATGGCGAAGCTCCTTATATTGACCGTGTGATTAATGCCGGAGATAATATGGACTTCAAGAAAGAGTCTGTTCATTCGATGGTTGAAAAGATTGTGACCGATGCACAAACTGCTTATGGCATGGTTCCTAATAAGTATGTGAAAACTTCCGAGAACTTTGGCCGTGTGGATAAGGGAGCCTGTCTGGGATTGATTTCTTTTGTTCGCTGGGTAGCGGCTACTCCGTTGTGGAATGGTGCTTCTCAATATGGATACAACTTGCGTCGTGTGTTTGAAAATGAGTATGCTTATGATGCTACTCGTTGGAGAAAAGCCAAAGAAGCGGCTAAAGCAGTTCTGGATTTCGAAGTCGGCGGCACCAAGCGTTATTCTCTCTATACGAAACATGATGCAAATGATTTCAAGGATCCGGCTGACGGTAATCTGAATGACAGCCGTGTATATGCTCGTTTGTGGGATATGTTTTATGATATGGATGCCTTTGCCAATGAGTATGTGTTCTTTATGACAAAGAGCAAGGATCAGGCATGGCAGGGTGATATTTATCCGCCCAGCCGTGAGGGAAGTTCGCGCCAGCAACCGGTGCAGGAACAAGTGGATGAATATGAATATATCGTAGGTGATTATGGCTATCCGGTATATTCGGCAGAAGCTCGTAAAGGTGGCTATGATGATACTAATCCGTATATGAAAGGTACTCGTGACCCGCGTTTCTATCGCGATGTAATTTATCACGGAGCTCCTTATCGTAATAATAAGAACGAGTCGAAAACAATCAATACGGCGAGTGGTTCCGATAAGATTGGTGCTACCAATGCAACTACTACCGGTTATTATTTACGTAAATTCCAACAAGAGTCATGGAACAAATCCGGTAACTTCAGTATCAATGCGCCCGCCATCTGGCGTCTTCCGGAGTTTATCTATATTTATGCAGAGGCTTGTAATGAATTGGGCGAGGATATCGATGAAGCTTATAAATTGGTGAATACGGTTCGTGAACGTTCTTTTATGAAACCGATGCCGCCGGAAGTAAAGACTAATCAACAGTTGATGCGTGAATACATTCAGCGTGAACGTCGCGTGGAACTCTTTTATGAGGGAAAACGTCCGTGGACTTGCCGCTTGTATCTGGAGCCCACCAGTAAGGAAGAGCTGGCAAAGGAAAGCCTTTGGAAATCCAGCGGAAGCGATAACTCAAAACGTACGCAAAAATACTGGGCTGCCAATAACGGTGCATTGCCCCGTTGCCAGCGAATGATTAACGGAATGCGTCCGGTGCAGGATGAGAATGGAGCGATTACGGTTGACGGTGTGAAATATAGAATGGAGCGTTTCTGCGTGGAAGAACGTACTTTCTCTATTCAGCATTATCTGTTCCCGATTCGCCAGAGTGAGTTGCAGAAGACACCGACCATTGAACAAAATCCCGGATGGTAAACCGGTAGGAATGTATAACTTTAAAAAGAAAATCAGATGAAACGAATCTATACATATATGTGTCTGTTGCTATTGTCGGTATTATCGTTTGCCGTTACAGGTTGTGACGACGATGATGATGACGATGTGGCTAAAGACTTGATAGAGTTGGTTGTGAACAAACCGGTGATACGTATCGGGCAGAATGAGGAAGCCAAAGTGAATGTAGTGGTTGGAAACGGAAACTATACCGTGAGAAGTTTCAACACTGCTATTGCAACGGCTACCGTTTCCGGCGAATTGATAACTGTAAAAAGTGGCTCACAGAATGGAGCCACTACCATCGAAGTAATGGATGGAGAAGGAGTAGTTGCCAATATCTCTGTGAATGTTGGTGTATTTGAATTGGAAGTGAATGAGTCGGAGGTGATCTTGGAAGTTGCTGGTGAAAAGCAACTGATTGTCAGCATGGGAAACTTTTCCAGCAATGATGAATTGTCTTATGAGGTGGAGGATGAAACGGTTGTCAGCATGGTTAATACAGATCAGTTTCGTCCTTTCTATACTTTGACAGGTTTGAAGAACGGACATACAACAGTGACTTTTACAGACCATAAAGGAAAACAGGCGGTGGTTCAGGTGACGGTAAATCCGATTTCTATCGATGTCTCCAATCTGACACCGAGAGTGGGAGTCAACAATAAGATCATGATTACGGTAGAAAAAGGAAACGGAGGTTATAGTCTGACAGCAGAGAATGAAGAGATTGTAGCTATTCAGCAGGTGGATGACACTCGTTTCAATTTAATAGGTAAAAAAGCGGGTATCACTACCGTGTTTGTCAGAGACGAAGCGGAACAGGAATTAAGTCTGACCGTAACGGTGGTACAGGCAGATAAAGTGGCAAACCTGGGTAGCGGTAATTACTTTAAAGTACCGTTTGAATATAATGGTACGGCAGATGAATCGCTAAAGAATTTGAGTACGCTCACATTTGAGGCTCGTTTCAACATTGAGTCGTTGAATGGCAATGACAATGGAAATGCCCGGATTAATACGGTGATGGGTATAGAGAAGAAATTCTTGCTGCGTGTCGATGTGCATAAGGGAGGAAGCAATGATGAAGAACGTTTCCTTCAGCTTGCTGCAGATGATAAAGGTAGTATTCGCTATGAGGGCTCTACTAAGATAGAAACCAATAAGTGGTATGATGTGGCTGTGGTATTGGATAATAGTAAGAGCGGAAGCGAGCGGATTGCGTTGTATGTAAATGGTGTCAGAGAAACGCTTCAATTATCAAACGGTACGCCGGATGATTTGAAAGAGATCAATCTTACTTCTGATTTCTACATCGGCCAGTCTGATGGTAAACGCCGGTTGAACGGAGCTATCAGTTATGCCCGTATTTGGACAAAAGCCTTGTCGGATCAACAGATCTCCGAGCAGAGCGGTAAGTTGTTGAGTGAGGATAAGGATGGAATGGTAGCTAATTGGTTATTCAATAATGGAAATGGTAATACCAAGACATTTGTGTCTTTGGCAGGAAAGAGCTTCGAAGCAGAGGCGGCAAATATTGTTTCAAGTTGGAAAACAGATCCGATATTGGAAACAAGTGCTCCTACAGAATGATTGTAAGAAGATAGGATAATAAAAAAGCCATCCCCGGAATAGACGAAAGTAGGGATGGCTTTTTTTGTAGTGTGCTTACTATTCTTCGGCAGACTATGTCCTGCATGTTGTTGGCAAGGTTATTCCTTGACAGGCTCAGCCGGTTTGTCTTTTGATGTAGTGTCTGTGACAACTGTATCATTGACAATGGCGGCTAGTGCAACCAGTTCTGCCTTTGCAGGCGCGTCTTCTTTAGTTACAGTATCTTTAACTACTGTATCGTTGACAACTGTCGCATTGATTTCTGTCGGGGCTGTCACAGCTTCTGCAGAACTCTGAGCCTTTACAAGGAATGAACCACCACAAACAAACATAAACATTGCTACTACTAATACTAATTTTTTCATAATCGTTTGCTTTAATGATTATTAGACATATGTTTTCAATTCTCTACCTTTGTGTTAAGGAATCGGTTATTGCTTTTCGCTAACGTCTAATTAAAGATCAAAGCGCGTGCCAAAATTAGAGAATGTATGATAAGTGATTGATAAATAAAGGAATGAGGAAGATGATGCCAATTAGGATAGTGGGGAAGTATGTGTGGAGTGTGTGGAAACTGTGGCGGGG
>NZ_QSUR01000005.1:3192-41603 GCF_003439055.1 Bacteroides sp. OM05-10AA | reverse complement strand
AATATCCCCCCCCCCCCCCGCCACCATTCTTTTATTTAGGTAATCTATTTACTTAATTTCATCCGGCCAGGGACAAGGTTTGCCTGTCGCTTTGAAAGTCGGTCGTTGTGCATCTACTTTTCTTAGATAGTTGCCCAGCTCTTTAGAAAGTTTCTTCACGATGTCCGGATGCTGTGCACTAAGATCGTTGCTTTCTCCTATATCATCAGGTATGTTGAATAACTCTTTCTTGCCTGTTCCATAGTAATAAATCAATTTCCAGTTGCCGTTTCGAACGGCACAATTAAAGTTGATTCCGGGACCGTCATTTCCCCAGTTGTTAGGCATATTCCAGAAAAGACTCCGGTCTTTGGCCGGGTTGCCTGTCTGTTTCAGCAGAGGGATGAAACTGATACCGTCTAGCGGCTGAACTGTCTGGTAGTTCTTGACACCTGCCATTTCAAGAATAGTAGGGTAGAAGTCTTCTATCAACAAGTAGTTGTTGCATTTGCTTCCCGGAGCTACTACTCCCGGCCAGCTGACAATCATCGGTTCGCGGATGCCACCTTCGTAAGTAGAACCTTTACCACTGTTCAACGGATAATTCTGTGTATGCAGCTTGCCGTCACGCCATCCGGATTCGGATGCAAGTCCTCCGTTATCACTCATAAAAATGATAATAGTGTTGTTGGCTTCTCCATTCTTTTCCAGCCAGTTCATTAAATCACCTAAACTTTTATCCATTCCTTCAATCAGTGTGGCATAAGCAGCTTCATGGTCTGTCATTCCTTTTTTCTTGTACTTTTCATAGAAGCGCATATCTTTGTTCAAAGGAATGTGGATGGCATATTGCGACATATACAAATAGAAAGGCTGATTATACTTTTTCGCTTTATCCAGTGCTTTAATGGCTTCCAACGTCAATGCTTCAGTTACAAATGTTTCCGTTCCCCAATATTTCTCTAATCCGGGAACAGACATCAGTGATACCGCTTTTCCGTCTTTGGTATGTCCGTAATTCTCTTCTCCCAGGTAACTGGCAAGTCCACCAGCCGCATGTCCGGCAATATTTACCTCGAATCCCCAATGATGAGGATCTTCCCCTGGAGTATCTATCGCTCCGAAATGGGCTTTTCCACAATGTATAGTATGATAACCACTATTCTTTAGCAGTTGCACGAAGGAGGTTCCTACGAAAGTATGATTAGTGCCGGACACTTGACTTACTCCATTGTAATTCCAGTCAGGGACTGCCAGGATGCTATCTTTACGGTCTGTCATTGTATTCTTTTGCAGCGTCCAGTTAGTGACTCGATGGCGTGCGGCGTTTGTTCCGGTGATGAGGCTGCACCGGGTAGGAGAACTGATACTGTTGGCATACGCTTGAGTAAACATCATTCCCTGTTTTGCTAACCGCTCCATATTGGGAGTCTCATACAATTCGTTATAGTGTGTTTTCTGTGTCCAGAATGGGAGTGAAGTATCCTGCCATCCCATATCGTCTACCATAAAGAGAATGATATTCGGACGTTTGTCCGCGCGTTCTATTTGCATATTGCTTTGTGCTTGCAGATTGGTTGCTGCGAGTGGCACAAATGCAAGGGGTAATAATGTTTTTTTATTCATGGGGGTCATTTTATTCTATGAAATATGTGCTAAATTAATAATATCTGGTAATGCAATAGATTCGGTTAAAGATAAGTTCGAGTGCTACAAAAAGGAATCATTTCTCATACCTATGAGAATAAATACTCATAGTAATGAGAACTTTTTCTCATCGCATTGAGAATATTTTCTCATAGGCATGAGAACACTTGAGAAAATACAAGAACGTAACTCGTTACAAATCAATATTGTATAATTTCAATTTATTATATAAAGTCTTCCGATCAATATTCAGTAATTGCGCTGCTTTACTCTTATTGTTTCCTGTTTGGCGTAGTGCCTCCAAAATATGCTCTTTTTCAGTCTCTTCGTTGCGTAATGCAATGCTCGTATTGCTGGATGCAGGAGTTTCTAAAAGCTCGGTCCCCAATTCCAATAAAGTAATGAAACTGCCTTGTGCCAATAAAGTTGCTCTTTTGACGATGTTCTTCATTTGACGTAAATTTCCCGGCCAATGATAATTCATTAAAGCTTGCGATGCTTTTGCATCGAAACCAATCAGGTGTTTATCCAGTTCCTTGTTTGCCTGATCGAGGAAGAAATTGGCAAAGAGCAGAATATCTTCTTTTCGTTCTTTCAGATCGGGCATCCGGAGAGTAAATTCATTGATGCGATGATAAAGGTCTTCACGGAAAGTACCTTTTTCAATGGCTTGTTCCAGATTCTCATTGGTGGCAGATACCAGACGAATATCTACCGATATCTCCTGTGTAGAACCTACCGGACGTATTTTTCTCTCTTGCAAGGCACGAAGCAGTTGTATCTGCACTTCATAACTAAGGTTTCCGATCTCATCCAGAAAGATAGTACCACCGTTGGCTGCAACGAAAGCCCCCGTTTTATCTGTCAGAGCACCTGTAAACGAACCTTTCACATGACCGAAAAATTCGGAAGCAGCCAGTTCTTTGGGGATAGATCCACAATCTACGGCAATAAACGGTTTATCGTTTCGTTTGCTAAGTTGATGAATACGGTGCGCCACATACTCTTTTCCTGTTCCACTGGAACCGTTGATAAGTACGGACATATTGGTCGGAGCTACCAGACCTACATAATTGTAGAGTTGTTTGGCTGCATCACTTTCTCCTTCCAGATAAGCACGATGATTTTCTGTTGAATCTTTAGAGGAAGTAGAAGCACCTTTTTTAGAAGAAGATTTAGCAACGTTATGAGTAATAGGGATCTTTTCGGACTGCAGACATTCAGAAATTTTCTTCAGTAATTCTTCCGGATTTACCGGTTTGGCGATATAATCACGTGCTCCCAGTTTCATTGCCTGTACGGCGGATTGTATATCCGCATAGCCAGTCATGATGATTAAAGGAATGTCCATGCCTTGTTCATTCATCCATTTCAGCAGATCGATACCTTCGTGGTCGGGTAGTCGCAGGTCTGATAAAATCAGATCGACGTTTTGGCTTTCGATATGTTTTCGGGCGCGGGCAATATTACTCACTGATGATACTTCAAAGCCCTTTTTGCCTAGCCAGGTTTTTAGCATCATTCCAAAAGTGATATCATCTTCAACGATCAATATGGAGCTCATCATGTCAGGTTTTGATTCTTTTAAGTCACAAAGGTAAGAGGATTTAGGCGAAAGTGGTATATTTGCAAACTTAAATTAAATAAAAGTGTTATGAAAAAGATTCTATTGATAATATTAACCATATCGTTTTGCGGACTTACTGCCTGCAAAACCGGAACAAAAAAAGGAGGAGACATGGATAAAGAAACGTTGGTAAAGATTGAAACAACTGTAGGAGATATCGAGGTGAAACTATATAATGAGACACCGAAACATCGTGATAATTTTATCAAACTGGTGAAGGACGGTGTTTATGAAGGCACACTGTTTCATCGTGTTATCAAAGATTTTATGATTCAGGCTGGTGACCCGGACTCAAAGAATGCACCGAAAGGAAAAATGCTGGGTACGGGAGATGTAGGTTATACTGTTCCCGCTGAATTTGTATATCCTAAATATTTCCATAAGAAAGGTGCCCTGTCCGCTGCCCGGCAGGGAGATAATGTGAACCCGAAGAAAGAATCTTCCGGTTGTCAGTTCTATATCGTGACAGGTAAGGTGTTCAATGACTCTACCTTGCTGGGTATGGAAAGCCAGATGAATGAGAATAAGATTAATGTTATTTTCAATACGCTGGCACAGAAACACATGAAGGAAATTTATAAGATGCGGAAAGCAAATGACGAAAACGGTCTTTATGATTTGCAGGAAAAGTTGTTTGCAGAGGCACAGGAAATGGCAGCTAAACAACCGGAATTTCATTTCACTCCGGAACAGATTGAAGCCTATACAACGGTAGGAGGAACTCCACATCTGGATGGTGAATATACCGTGTTCGGCGAAGTAGTGAAAGGTCTGGATATTGTGGATAAAATCCAGCAGGTGAAAACCGACCGTAGCGATCGTCCCGAAGAAGATGTAAAAATAACAAAGGTGACAATACTTGACTGAAATATATGAAAATCAACAGGCATATTCTTGATAATGGGTTACGTCTGGTACATTCGAAGGACGAAAGTACGCAGATGGTTGCCCTTAATATATTATATAATGTGGGAGCTCGCGACGAAGATCCCGAACATACCGGTTTTGCCCATTTGTTCGAACACCTGATGTTCGGAGGGTCGGTGAATATTCCCGATTATGATATGCCGCTTCAACTGGCGGGTGGAGAGAATAATGCCTGGACGAATAATGATATAACCAATTACTACCTCACTGTACCTCGTCAGAACGTAGAAACCGGCTTTTGGCTGGAATCCGACCGGATGTTGAGTCTTGATTTTAGCGAACGGAGTCTGGAGGTACAGCGGGGAGTAGTAATGGAAGAATTCAAACAGCGTTGTTTGAATCAGCCTTATGGGGATATCGGACATCTTTTGCGTCCTCTGGCTTATCAGACGCATCCTTATCAATGGCCTACTATCGGAAAGGAGTTGTCGCATATTGCCAATGCTACGCTGGAAGAAGTGGAGGCATTCTTTTTCCGTTTTTATGCTCCTAATAATGCTATATTAGCTGTGACCGGCAATATCTCTTTTGAAGAGGCGGTTGCTTTGACGGAAAAATGGTTCGGCTCTATTCCTCGTCGGGAAGTTCCTCAACGGAACCTGCCACAGGAGCAGGAACAGACGAAAGAGCGCCGGCTGACGGTAGAGAGAAATGTTCCTCTCGATTCTTTATTTATGGCATACCACATGCCTGCCCATTGCCATCCGGATTATTATGCATTTGATATCCTGTCGGATGTGTTGAGCAACGGGCGTTCGAGCCGTTTAAGCCAGCGTTTGGTACAGCAGAAACAATTATTCTCAAGTATAGATGCTTATATTTCCGGCAGTGTCGATGCGGGGTTATTCCATATTAGTGGTAAACCTTCGGCAGGTGTCACCCTGGAACAGGCGGAAGCGGCAGTACGGGAAGAACTGGATTTGTTGCAACAAGAATTGGTTGACGAACAGGAACTGGAAAAGGTGAAGAATAAATTTGAGTCTACCCAGATATTCGGCAACATCAATTATTTGAATGTGGCAACCAACCTGGCTTGGTACGAATTACTTGGCCGGGCGGAGGATATGGAAAAAGAAGTCGATCGTTATCGGTCTGTCACAGCCGAACAATTGCGGGCGGTAGCTCAATCTGCTTTCCGTAAGGAGAACGGAGTAATACTTTATTATAAGAAACAACAAAATTAAATTCTCCCTTTTTTATAATCTATCAGTGAAAGGGGAAAGTCCCTTTGCCTGAAAATGGAGATACGTTTAGGTAACGGAAAAGTAAATGAGACATATTTATAGTACATATAAAGAGCATTATAAAGCACTAATTTTTCTCGGACTGCCCATTGTGATCGGTCAAATAGGAGTAATCATTCTTGGATTTGCTGATACGTTAATGATCGGACATCATAGTACGATTGAGCTTGGAGCAGCTTCCTTCGTCAATAATGTGTTCAATCTGGCGATTATTTTCAGTACGGGTTTTTCGTATGGGTTGACTCCGATTGTGGGAGGTTTGTATGGAACCCGCCAGTATGCCCCTGCGGGACAGGCTTTACGCAACAGTTTGCTGGCAAACCTGATGGTTGCATTGCTGCTGACTATCTGTATGACTGTTCTTTATCTAAATATAGGACGTCTCGGACAGCCGGAAGAATTGATTCCCCTGATTAAGCCGTATTACCTTGTTTTGCTCGCTTCACTCGTGTTTGTCATGCTTTTCAATGGATTCAAGCAGTTTACAGACGGAATTACGGATACAAAAACCGCTATGTGGATATTGCTTGGTGGAAATGTCTTGAATATCATAGGAAACTATATCCTGATTTATGGAAAGCTCGGATTGCCCGAGTTAGGTCTGTTGGGAGCAGGTATCAGCACGCTGTTCTCGCGTATCGTGATGGTGATTATATTTATCATCATCTTTATGCGTAGTCCGCGTTTTGTCCGCTATAAGATTGGCTTTTTCCGTTTGGGATGGTCACGAGCTATATTTGGACGTTTGAACGGCCTCGGATGGCCGGTTGCTTTTCAAATGGGAATGGAGACAGCCTCTTTTAGTCTAAGTGCGATCATGATCGGTTGGCTGGGTACTATCGCTCTGGCTTCCCATCAGGTTATGCTGGCTATTTCACAGTTTACATTTATGATGTATTACGGTATGGGTGCCGCTGTGGCTGTTCGTGTCAGTAACTTCAAAGGTCAGAATGATATCATCAATGTACGTCGTTCTGCCTATGCAGGTTTTCATCTGATGATGACATTGGGCGTTGTGCTTTCTTTGATTGTCTTCCTTTGCCGGAATTACTTGGGAGGCTGGTTTACCGACAGTCAGGAAGTGGCTGCTATGGTGACCTCTCTAATCTTCCCTTTCCTCGTTTATCAGTTTGGCGACGGACTGCAGATTACTTTTGCCAACGCTTTGCGTGGAATTTCAGATGTAAAACTAATGATGGTGATTGCCTTTGTCGCCTATTTCATTATTTCCCTTCCTGTAGGTTATTTCTGTGGCTTTGTGATGGGATGGGGAGTAGTAGGTGTCTGGATGGCATTCCCTTTTGGTTTGACAAGCGCAGGATTGATGCTTTGGTGGCGTTTTCACCACATGACGAAACTCCCCGAACCTCATCCCAAAACCTGATACTAAATACTTGATACTTAAAACTTAATACTTAACCCCAATGGCTTCCTTCCGTTTTACAAAGTTGAAAATAACCGCCGGTTACACTTTGTTGCTGGCGATCCTCCTTTTCTCGCTGGTGTTTGTACATCGTGAGATGGAAGCGTTGTCGGCCGCCGACGATCAACAGAATTTAAGAACAGACAGTCTATTGACCCTTCTCCATGAGAAAGATCAAAACACGATTCAGATGTTGCGGGTGCTAAGTGAGGCAAACGACAGTCTTCTCTCTGCTTCGGAAATCGAAGAAATCATTTCCGAACAGGATTCAGTTATTACCCAGCAGCGGGTACAACATCGGGTCATTACCAAGCGTGACTCTTTAATCACTACTCCTAAAAAGAAGGGATTCTTTAAGCGACTCGCCGAAGTGTTTTCCCCTTCTAAACAAGACAGTGCCGTATTAGTAAATACATCGTTGGAAGTTGCTACCGATACCATTCTTCAACCGACCACTTCCAAAGACTCTCTTCAGCAGAAAATTCGCATGGCTACCGAAGAAAAACGACTGCAACGGAGGAAAACAATCCGGCGTACCAGTACAAAGTACCAGCGGATGAATACGCAGTTGACGGCACGGATGGATAGCCTGATTAAACAATATGAAGAAGAAATGACCTTGCGTGCCCGTCAGGATGCTGAACTTCAGCAGGAAGTGAGGATGCGGTCGGCACGTATCATCGGCGGTATCGCGGTTGGTGCCGTACTATTATCTGCTTTTTTCCTGATATTGATTATGCGGGATATCTCCCGTAGCAACCGTTACCGCCAGCAATTGGAGGTGGCAAATAAACGGGCGGAAGATTTACTGATCGCCCGTGAAAAATTAATGCTTGCCATTACCCATGATTTTAAAGCTCCGTTAGGTTCAATTATGGGATATACCGAACTCCTGTCCCGGCTGACAGAAGATGAACGGCAACGATTCTACCTCGACAATATGAAAAGCTCTTCAGAACATTTATTGAAGTTAGTCAGTGACTTGCTTGATTTCCACCGGCTTGATCTCAATAAAGCGGAAGTGAATCGTGTAACCTTTAACCCCTCCCAGCTATTTGATGAAATTTATGTCAGTTTCGAACCTCTGACTGCTGCCAAAGGATTAGCCTTGCAATGTCACGTCGCTCCGGAACTGAACGGAGGATATATCAGCGATCCTTTGCGACTCCGGCAAATTGTGAATAACCTTTTGTCCAATGCCGTAAAATTTACTCAAAAAGGCGAGATCAGTCTGACAGCCGGTTATGATTCTTCAAAGTTAACCATTGCCATAGCCGATACAGGAAAAGGAATGGCGTCAGAAGATCGTGAACGCATTTTTCAGGAGTTTACACGTCTTTCCGGCGCACAGGGAGAAGAAGGATTCGGGCTTGGATTGTCTATTGTGAAGAAGCTGGTAACCTTGCTTGAGGGAACAATCGATGTGCAGAGTACATTAGGTGAGGGAAGCTGTTTTACGGTCGTTCTGCCTCTGTATCCGGTAGGTAAATCTGTCATAGAAGATAGAGAGCTAGGAAACAAAAAGAATGTGACTTCAAATGAATCTATTTCTGTTGAAGAAGCCGATATGATTCCTTCTATGAAAGTTATACGTATTCTTTTAATTGATGATGATAAAATTCAATTGAACTTAACTGCAACCATGTTGAAACAGTATGGCATTGATGCGGTTTGTTGTGAACAATTGGAAGAACTGATGGAGCAGCTTCGTCTTTCGACTTTCGACGTTTTATTGACTGACATACAAATGCCTGCAATAAATGGTTTTGATTTAGTTCGATTATTGCGTGCTTCCAATATTCAACAAGCCCGTACTATACCTGTCATAGCTGTAACTGCACGTAGTGAAATGAATAAAGTTACTTTACGAGAACATGGTTTTGCTGGATGTCTACATAAGCCTTTTACTATAAGAGAATTATTGATAACAGTGAATGACGGACAGATGTCTGCGGATGAAGCACATATAGATAATATACGATTGATAGAAAATAGAGGATTTGTTGAAAAAGTGAATGATTCAATAGCTGATAATAATTATTCTGCATTTAATTTCTCAGCTCTTACTGCTTTTTCTGAAGATGATCCTGAGGCGGCACACTCTATTATTCTTACTTTTGTAGAAGAAACAAGTAAGAATGTAGAACGAATGCAACAAGCGTTGAATGATAGAGAAGTGGATGAGATAGCTGCTATGTCACATAAACTTCTTCCTCTTTTTATGCTGATTGGTGCTTCTGAAGCTATATCTTTTCTAGAATGGTTGGAGGGACAGCGAGGACAAAATTTCTCTGAGAGGATAAGAGAGAAGACTGATTGCGTACTTCAAGAGATTTTAAGGATCCTAGAAGAGGCTAGAAAATATGAGCAATACCTCTAAATCTGCAATGCAATTTTTATTGTTTGAAAACTATACGAGAAGAGTTCTCTTACTCTGGCGAATAGAGAGAACTTTTTGTTATTCAATAAAGTTTTTGGAAGCCCCATTTTTTCTACTTGGTATGCTCTATGATATATTGATATAAGTCTCCTGCTGTATTAATTCGTTCTGCATTTTCTGCAGAAATATTAATTCCATATTCGTCTTCAATTCTCATTATTAGTTCTATAAAATCTAGACTATCTAAATTGAGTTCATAAATAAGATGGGACTCTTTGTGAATAAAAGATACTTCAATATCACATTGTTCCGAAATAAGTTTTTTTAAGAACTCAAATGTATAATGAGACAAATTTTCTTTTTCATTATTATCGGATTCTTTATCTTCATTAGATTTTATTTCTTTGCCTCCTTTTTCAATATTTGATGTTGTAAGAACCAACCCCATTTCATTTGATACTATAGCATGGTTTGTTATTATCCATTTTTCTGTTATTATTTCTCCGTTTTTATAGGTGATAGTTGAAGTAACTGTACCTTTCCATGTAATCTCAGCATTTAAAGATTTTACTATATACTCACCCTTTTCTGATTTATATGTTACTGTAATTATCCAATTTTGGTTAGATGGAAGATTAAAAGGTGTAATTGTAGTATTTATATTGGAAACTTCAGATATTATGTTGGAACGCTGATTCAAGTATTTTACAGAGCAATTTAAATTGAAAGATAAATCGAAATATGGTATAATATTATTTTCCGTTTGGAAAATGATAGGTCCATAATTGCTATGGTATTGTTTCAATATTGGAGAACATATTTTTCTTAAAAGTAGTCTTAAATATCCTACTGTCTTGCAATTATCTTTTTCATAATCAAACAATTCTATACTAAATATTTTTTCTACTTCGTTGAAAAGAGACTGCATCTGAAATTCATTAGCTTCTAGATCCTCAATGAATCCTGTAGCGTCATTATATATTGTTGGGTTGGTGTTAAATATCGTGGAAATTATAGCGTTTAATTTCCCATCTATATCATTACTACTGCGGGTCTTAGTAAAAAGTGGTTCTGTTTTTTTAAAGTCATTAAGATTATAGTCTAACGACTCTTGACATGAATTTAAATGTAGAACCAAAACACTTCCCATTATAAAAGTGCGAATACTTTTTTTCATAATGATACATTTTTTTTAATTAATAATTAAGATGTCGTTTTTTATTTGAAGTTGATAATGAACCGATATCCTTTGTTTTTATAGTTCTTTCAATATGGCCTTCTTTTACAAATATATGTATTTATTTATAATTTGAAGAATAAAAATCGTTGTTTTGCAATATATTGTTTATGTAATATAGCTTTTTGCTGGAGTAAAACTTCATTAAAGGTAATCGTTGATTAGATAAGACGAAATATCCAATCCTTTTTTATGATGAGATTATAAATAAACTGTAAATTATAATGATTGCATTTTTTTCTATTCCTGAACATTTTACTCATCTCGTCAACCTTTTTTCAAAATAATTTGTTTACTTTGTGTCACCTTATTTACACTGACACATTTTACATGAAACGAAAATGGATACGTTGGGTAAGCTGGATACTGCTTACTCCTATAATACTCTTTGTAATACTAATGGTATTGCTTTATGTTCCTCCCGTTCAGAATCTTTTGCGTCGGGAGGTTACTGCATACGCCTCTAAAGCAACCGGCATGCAGATTCAGGTGGAGCGGATAGACCTTCGTTTTCCACTTAATCTGTTGGTACGTGGCGTGGAGGTCATTCAACAGCCGGACACCCTTTTATCTTTAGAAAGCCTCAATGTCCGTGTACAGGCATGGCCGTTGATAAAAGGAAAAGTAGAAGTGGATGAAGTGACTTTGAACCGGGTAGCCGTTAATTCAGCCGATTTGATGGAGGGAATGAAGATTAAAGGCGTTTTGGGACGTTTCTTCCTGCAAAGTCATGGCGTCGATCTGTCTAATGAACTAGCGGTAATCAATCAGGTCGAACTATCCGACACTCACGTGCAGCTACTGATGAATGATACCACAACTACGCCCAAGGATACCACAGCTTCTGCTCCGATCAACTGGAAAGTAGCTCTTCATCAGTTGAAATTGAAAAATGTATCGTTCAGTATGCAACTTCCTGCTGATTCCATGCGTATGGCGGCCCATATTGGAGAAGCAGCCATCGATGATGCTCAAGCAGATTTGAAGAATCAGTACTACGACTTGAAGAAGTTCTTATTATCGGGAACCTCCGCCAGCTATGATACCGGAACTGCTGAACCGGCAGAGGGCTTCGACGCTTCTCATATTGCCGTCCGGGATATTCGCATCGCTCTGGATTCCTTGCTGTATAAAGGAAGGGATATGAACGCAGTCATTCGTGAATTTACCATGAACGAACGTTCCGGATTGAGCGTCACTTCTCTGACGGGTAGAGCCTACTCCAATGATTCTGTTATCTGTGTTCCCGGTTTGAAACTGAACACTCCCCATTCTGAAATCGATTTATCTGCCCATACCTATTGGGAACTGGTCAATATCCCCACTACGGGACGCTTATCCGCCCGTCTCAATGCCTATATCGGCAAAGAAGACGTCATGCTGTTTGCCGGCGGTCTGCCCGAAAGCTTCAAAGAAGCCTATCCATTCCGCCCGCTCGTCATCCGTGCCGGCACGGACGGCAATCTGAAAGAAATGCAGATTTCCCGTTTCACGGTAGACCTGCCGGGTGCTTTTGCATTGGAGGGTGGTGGCCTTTTGGAAAACCTCGCCGACAGCCTCACACGCACCGGAACCATCGGCCTGAAAATGACCACTCAAAACCTGAACTTCCTGACCGCTTTGTCGGGAGAAGCGCCTAATGGTACGCTTGTCATTCCTGACAGTATGAATCTGGTGGCGAAAGTGGATATCAAAGGTCCTGAATATAAAGCAAATCTCCGTTTGAAAGAAGGACAAGGAGCTATGGACGTGAATGCAGCCTTAAATACCACTACCGAAGTCTATAAGGCTGATCTGAAAATAGACAATCTGCAACTTCATAGTTTCCTCCCGAAAGATTCTATCTATGAACTTTCTCTTTCGGCTGCGGCTAATGGTCGTGGATTAGATGTCATGTCCTACCATTCATTTGCCAAATTGAATCTTTCATTAGATCAGCTTCATTATGCTAAATACCATCTTTCCAATCTTGATTTGACGGGAGAACTTAAAGGCGCATTGGTCACTGCACATCTGACAAGTGACAATGCTTTATTGAAAATGACAACGGATGCTGAATACAATCTGGCACACAGCTACCCCGACGGTAAAATAACGATTGATGTCACCCAACTGGATTTGCATGAACTGGGAATTATGCCGGAGCCAATGAAGCGTCCGCTGACTTTCAATTTTTCGGCAGAGGCTCGTCAGAACCGTGTATTTACCCATTTAATCTCCGGAGATATGAAACTCGATTTGAGTGCACGTTCCGGTGTTAATCCTTTGATTCGCCAGTCCACTCATTTTGTGGATGTACTGATGAAGCAGATTGATGAGAAAGCCTTGAATCACGCTGAATTACGCAAAGCATTGCCAACTGCTATTTTCTCTTTCTCCGCAGGACAAGAGAACCCTTTGGCATATTTCCTGGCTACCAAGAAGATAGCTTACCATGACGCTTCAGTGAAATTCGGAACGGCTCCCAACTGGGGAATCAATGGAAAAGCTGCTATCCACGCCTTGAAAGTAGATACCTTGCAATTGGATACCATCTTCTTTACCGTCAAACAAGATACCACACTCATGAAATTGCGTGCCGGAGTTATTAATGGCCCCAAGAATCCGCAATTCTCCTTCTCTACCACACTGACGGGAGAGATTCGTGACCGGGATGCCGAATTGCTGGTAGACTTTAAGAATGGAAAAGGAGAAACAGGAGTATTACTCGGTGTCAATGCACGTCCCTTGTTCGAGGGCAAAGGAAAAGGTGATGGACTGGCTCTCACCTTGATTCCGGAAGAACCGATAATCGCCTTCCAGAAGTTCCATTTCAATGAAAATCATAATTGGATTTATGTGCATAAGAATATGCGTGTATACGCTAATGTAGATATGTGGGATGACGAAGGAATGGGATTCCGTGTACATTCTGTACGGGGAGACACTGTTTCCCTACAGAATATTGATGTGGAAATCCGAAGAATCAGTTTGGCTGATTTGAGCAGTGTACTTCCTTACTTCCCGGAAATAACCGGTTTATTCTCTGCGGAAGCCCACTATGTACAGACCGAAAAGGATCTTCAACTTTCGGTTGAAGCAGCTATTGATGAATTGACTTATGAACGTCAACGAATTGGTGACGTGACAGTGGGAGCCACCTGGCTGCCGGGCGAACAGGGAAAACAATACCTGAACGCCTATCTGAATCACGACAAAGTGGAAGTGATGGTGGCGGATGGTAAGCTGGTTCCAACCCGGACAGGAAAAGACAGTTTGGAAGTAAACGCTACTCTGGAGCATTTCCCGCTACGTGTAGCTAACGTATTTATTCCTGATAAAATGGCTACGCTGGCCGGTGATATGGATGGTAATCTGAATATTGCGGGTAGCACCGAACAGCCTTTGATAAATGGTGAACTGATATTGGATAGCGTTTCTGTCCTTTCCCGCCAATATGGTGCTAATTTCAGGTTCGACGACCGTCCGGTACAGATAAAGAATAATCGGTTGGAATTTGATAAATTCGCTATCTATACAACAGGAAAAACTCCATTCACGATTGACGGTTATGTTGATTTCAGGGATATGTCCCGACCGATGGCAAATCTGAATCTGCTGGCGCAGAACTATACGCTTCTGGATGCCAAACGCACTCGTGAAAGTCTGGTCTACGGAAAAGTCTTTGCCGATTTCCGGGCAACAGTGAAAGGACCGTTGGATGGATTGAACATGCGTGGAAACATGAGCCTGCTGGGTAATACAGACGTTTCCTATATCTTGACCGATTCACCGTTGACGGTACAGGATCGTTTGGGAAGTCTGGTAACCTTTACTTCGTTTAGCGACACCACTACGGTTGTTCAACAAGAAATGCCGACTGTTTCTTTAGGCGGGTTGGACATGGTGATGATGGTACATATCGATCCATCCGTCCGTTTGAAAGTCGATTTGGATGCAAGCAATGACAATCGTGTCGAACTGGAAGGGGGAGGTGACCTCTCTATGAAATATACTCCGCAAGGTGATCTGACATTGACCGGACGCTATACGTTGAGCGGCGGTTTGATGAAATATGCTTTACCTGTCATTGCCGCCAAAGAATTTGCTATCGATAACGGCAGCTATGTGGAATGGACAGGAAACCCCATGGACCCGATGTTGAACTTCAAAGCAACCGATCGTATCCGTGCTTCTGTTTCCGAAGGAGAGAACGGCGGAACACGTTCGGTTAATTTCGATGTGTCCATTGTCGTCAAGAACCGGTTGGATAATCTTTCCTTTGCATTTGATGTATCTGCTCCCGAAGATGCAACCATACAAAACGAGTTGACAGCCATGGGGGCGGAAGAGAGAGGTAAACAAGCCCTCTATATTATGGTTATGAAAACCTATCTTGGCACCGGACCGATTGGTGGCGGAGGTGGTGGATTGGGTAAACTGAATATGGGTTCCGCACTGAACTCCGTATTAAGCAGCCAAATCAACTCGTTGATGGGAAATCTGAAAAATGCCAGTGTTTCTGTCGGTATCGAAGATCACGATTTGTCGGATACGGGTGGTAAGCGTACGGATTACAGTTTCCGTTATTCACAACGTCTCTTTAACAACCGTTTCCAGATTGTAATCGGAGGTAAGGTTTCTACTGGTGAGAATGCGACGAATGATGCGGAATCCTTTATCGATAACATCTCTCTGGAATATCGTTTGGATAGAACCGGAACCCGTTATGTCCGTCTGTTCTATGATAAAAACTACGAGAGTGTACTCGAAGGCGAGATTACGGAAACCGGAGTCGGTCTGGTACTTCGCAAGAAACTGGACAAACTCAGTGAACTGTTCATCTTTAAGAAAAAGAAGTAAACATGAAAGGGATATATCGTAACATATTAGCAAGTTGTCTGATTGGTATCATTTTGTTTTCGGGCTGTTCGGTGACAAAACACCTGCCTGAAGGGGAGGTACTTTATACAGGAGGAAAAACGGTGGTAGAGAATAAGTCGGCAACACCGGTAGGAGAGACGGCTTTGACAGAGATTGATGCGGCTCTTGACAAAACTCCCAGTACAAAGATGTTAGGAGGCCTTCTGCCTATTCCTTTTAAAATGTGGATGTATAACGACTTTGTGAAATATAAAAAGGGATTTGGGAAGTGGATGTTCAACCGCCTGGCTGCCAACCCTCCGATATTTATTTCCACTGTCAACCCGGAAGTGCGTATCAAGGTGGCTACTAACTTGCTCCGTGATTATGGCTATTTTAATGGGAAAGTGACTTATGAAACCTTGGTGGATAAGAAAGACAGCCTGAAAGCAAGCATTCTTTATACGGTTGACATGAAGAATCCTTATTTTATTGATACGGTCTATTATCAACGTTTCACTCCCCAAACTTTACGTATTATGGAACGGGGACGGCGGATGTCCTATATAAGTCCCGGTGAGCAGTTTAACGTGGTCGATCTGGATGAAGAACGTACCCGTATCAGTACGCTGTTGCGTAACCGGGGATATTTTTACTTCCGTCCCGACTATATGACTTATCAGGCAGATACAACCTTAGTTCCCGGAGGACACATCAGTCTTCGTCTGATTCCTGTGTCGGGGTTGCCTGCTGCTGCGCAGCGTCCTTACTATGTAGGAGATGCTTCCGTCTATTTATACGGGAAAAATGGAGAAATGCCGAATGATAGCATGTTGTACAAGAATCTGAATATTCATTTCTATAAGAAACTGCAGGTTCGCCCGAACATGCTTTATCGGTGGTTGAACTATCAGCAATTTGTGCGGAATACACAGATGCGTGCTTCCAATCGTACCCGACTTTACAGCCAGTATCGGCAGGAACAGATTCAGGAGAAGCTCAGTCAGCTGGGAATATTCAGTTACTTGGATCTGCAATATGCTCCAAAAGATACAACAGCCGTTTGCGATACCTTGCAAGTGACGATGCAAGCTACTTTTGCCAAGCCGCTGGATGCCGAACTGGAATTGAATGTCGTAACCAAGAGTAACGACCAGACCGGCCCGGGAGCCTCATTCGGCGTCACCCGGAACAATGTGTTCGGAGGTGGAGAAAGCTGGAATGTAAAGCTGAAAGGTTCTTATGAGTGGCAAACCGGCGGAGGAGAGAAGAGTTCTCTGATGAATAGCTGGGAGATGGGAGTTTCTACTTCTTTGACTTTCCCGCGGGTGGTCTTCCCGCATTTGGGAAAACGGGAGTTCGACTTTCCGGCAACGACGACTTTCCGCCTGTACGTCGACCAGTTGAACCGTGCCAGATATTACAAACTGTTATCCTTCGGTGGAAATGCGACCTATGATTTCCAGCCGACACGTACAAGCAGACATAGTATTACCCCTTTCAAACTGACATTCAATGTCCTGCAACATCAATCGGACGAATTTATTGCAATAGCGGAAGCCAATCCGGCCTTATATATCAGTTTGAAAGACCAGTTTATTCCTGCCATGGAATATACCTATACGTATGATAACGCTTCCGCACGCGGTATAAAAAATCCGATTTGGTGGCAATCCACCGTCACTTCTGCCGGAAACCTGACCTCCTTGATTTACCGTGCTTTCGGTCAGCCTTTCAACAAAGAAGATAAGCGTTTGCTCAACGTACCTTTCGCACAGTTTGTAAAGCTGAATACGGAGTTCCGCCATTTGTGGAATATGGACAAGAATAATAAGATTGCTTCCCGTGTGGCCTTGGGTGCTCTCTTCTCTTACGGTAATGCAACGATAGCCCCTTACAGCGAACAATTCTATGTAGGCGGTGCCAACAGTATTCGTGCCTTCACGGTGCGTAGCATCGGACCGGGTGGCTACCATCCGTCGGAAAGCCGCTATTCCTACCTCGATCAGACGGGTACTTTCCGTTTCGAGGCAAATGTGGAATATCGTTTCCGTATCTTTAAGAGTATCTGGGGAGCTACTTTCCTGGATGCCGGAAATGTCTGGTTGATGCGTAAGGATGAGGCTCGTCCGAACTCTCAGCTCGAACTGAAAACTTTCCCGAAACAAATCGCCTTGGGTACTGGTGTCGGTATTCGGTATGATATGGATATTCTGGTGTTCCGTCTCGACTTCGGTATACCTTTGCATTTGCCTTACGATACCGAAAGAAGTGGATATTACAATGTCACAGGAACCTTTATGAAGAATCTGGGAATACATTTTGCTATCGGTTATCCCTTCTAATGAATGATTTTTGTACGATTTAGGTAAATAATGATTGATATTTGTCCTGTTGGATTCAACTATTTTTGTAATTTTGCAACGAAATCTGATGCCGTTGACATCACTAACCTTTTAATATTACACAATTTATGAAACCAACTTTATTCTTATTGGCAGCCGGTATGGGTAGCCGTTATGGAGGCTTGAAGCAATTAGACGGACTGGGTCCTAATGGCGAAACTATTATGGATTACTCTATCTATGATGCTATCAATGCCGGATTTGGTAAGCTTGTATTTGTAATCCGCAAAGATTTTGAGCAAGATTTCCGTGATAAAATTATTTCCAAATACGAAGGTCACATCCCTTGCGAACTGGTATTTCAGTCTATCAACGATCTTCCGGAAGGCTTTACTTGTCCGGCAGACCGTACAAAACCATGGGGCACAAACCATGCAGTAATGATGGGTGCTGATGTGATTAAAGAACCGTTTGCAGTAATCAACTGCGATGACTTTTATGGTCGCGATTCTTTCCAGGTAATGGGTAAATTCCTTTCAGCTCTTCCTGAAAATTCAGAGAACGTTTATTCAATGGTAGGTTTCCGTGTAGGAAATACCTTGAGCGAAAGCGGTACGGTATCTCGTGGTATCTGTAGCACAGATGCTAAAGGATTGTTGACATCTGTAGTAGAACGTACGAAGATTCAACGTCTTGACGGTGAAGTGAAATATATCGGTGATGATGGCGAATGGACTGCTACTCCCGACACTACTCCGGTAAGTATGAACTTCTGGGGCTTCACTCCTGATTACTTCGCTTACAGCCAGGAATTCTTCAAGACTTTCCTTAGCGATCCGAAGAACATGGAAAACCTGAAGAGCGAATTCTTCATCCCATTGATGGTGGATAAATTGATTAATGACGGAACCGCTACTGTTGAAGTACTGGATACTACCAGCAAATGGTTCGGTGTTACTTATCCGGAAGACCGTCAGAGCGTAGTAGACAAGATTCAGGCATTAGTAGATGCCGGCGAATATCCTGCTAAGTTGTTCTAAAGAAGAGACATTGGTAAAGATAGAGGGCAGTCATTCAATAAGAATGACTGCTTTTTTGTTTTTCATAACGTATAATACTAAGCTGTATCTAATAAATATTCAGTATCTTTGCAGTCCAAAATGTTATAAATCAGAAGCAGAAGTGATTTCAGTAGAAGGATTATCAGTAGAATTTAATGCGACGCCGCTTTTTGAGGACGTCAGCTATGTAATTAATAAGAAAGATCGCATTGCGTTGGTCGGTAAGAATGGTGCCGGCAAATCAACCATGCTGAAAATATTAGCCGGCTTGCAGTCGCCGACACATGGCATTGTAGCCACTCCGAAAGATGTAACCATCGGATATTTGCCGCAGGTCATGATTCTCTCCGACAACCGGACGGTGATGGGAGAGGCGGAACTGGCATTTGAACATATTTTTGAACTTCAGGCGAGGCTGGAACGGATGAATCAGGAACTAGCCGAACGGACAGACTACGATTCGGAAGAATACCATCAGTTGATAGACCGTTTCACACATGAAAACGACCGCTTCCTGATGATGGGCGGTACGAACTATCAGGCGGAAATCGAACGGACTCTGCTCGGACTGGGATTCAGCCGGGAGGACTTCGAACGTTCTACTTCGGAATTTTCCGGCGGATGGCGTATGCGTATCGAATTGGCAAAATTGCTTTTACGTCGCCCGGACGTGCTCTTACTCGACGAGCCGACCAATCACCTCGATATTGAAAGTATCCAATGGCTGGAAAACTTTCTGGCTACACGTGCCAATGCAGTCGTATTGGTCAGCCACGACCGTGCTTTCCTCAATAATGTAACGACCCGTACCATCGAAATCACTTGTGGCCAGATCTATGACTACAAAGTGAAATATGATGAATTTGTAGTCCTGCGTAAAGAACGTCGCGAACAACAGCTTCGTGCATACGAAAACCAACAGAAACAGATACAGGATACGGAAGACTTCATCGAACGCTTCCGCTATAAAGCTACCAAAGCCGTACAGGTGCAGAGCCGTATCAAACAGCTGGATAAAATAGACCGCATTGAAATAGATGAAGAAGATAACTCCTCGCTTCGTTTGAAGTTTCCTCCTGCCAGCCGTAGCGGAAACTATCCTGTGATTTGCGAAGATGTGCGCAAAGCGTATGGCAGCCATGTTGTTTTCCATGATGTAAACCTCACTATCAACCGGGGAGAGAAAGTAGCTTTCGTTGGTAAGAATGGAGAGGGTAAATCTACATTGGTAAAGTGTATCATGGGAGAGATTGACTTTGATGGTAAGCTCACCATCGGTCATAATGTACAAATCGGCTATTTTGCACAGAATCAGGCGCAAATGCTGGATGAGAACCTGACTGTATTCGATACGATCGACCGGGTAGCTACGGGGGATATCCGTCTGAAAATACGTGATATACTGGGAGCTTTCATGTTTGGAGGCGAAGCCTCGGACAAAAAAGTGAAAGTCCTCTCCGGTGGAGAACGTACCCGATTGGCAATGATTAAACTTCTTCTGGAACCCGTCAACTTTCTGATTTTGGACGAACCGACCAATCACTTGGATATGCGTTCGAAAGACGTATTGAAAGAAGCGATCCGCGAATTTGACGGAACCGTAGTTCTTGTCAGCCACGACCGTGATTTTTTGGATGGACTTGCGACTAAAGTATATGAGTTCGGTGGCGGACTGGTAAAAGAACACCTCGGCGGTATCTATGAATTTCTGCAAAAGAAAAAGATAGATAGCTTGAACGAACTTCAGAAAGGGGCAGGCTTATCCACTTCTCCTACGGCATCTGCCAAAGGAAATAATGAACAGGAAGCCGCACAACCTTCGGAAAACAAACTCTCTTATGAAGCTCAAAAAGAACTGAATAAGAAAGTGAAGAAACTCGAGCGCCAAGTTGCGGATTGTGAAACCTCGATCGAAGAAACCGAATCGGCCATAGCCATCATCGAAGTGAAAATGGCCACTCCCGAAGGAGCTTCGGATATGAAACTGTATGAGCAGCATCAGAAACTGAAACAGCAGTTGGATACTATTGTTGAAGAGTGGGAGCGGGTTTCGATGGAACTGGAAGAAGTGAAAGGCTAGAACTACCTTTCCAATAGCATGATAATTCTATAACATATTATATGAGTATGAAAGTAACCAAGTATTTACCAATTCTTGCCGTATGCCTTATGACAACAGGATGTAACAGTAAGAAAGAGGCCGTGCTGACGTCCGGTATCGACCTTGCTAATCTGGATACCACGGCTGTGCCGGGTACAAGTTTTTATCAATATGCCTGTGGAGGTTGGGTGAAAGATCATCCGCTGACAGACGAGTATTCACGTTTTGGCACATTCGATATGTTGCGCGAAAACAGTCGTGAACAACTGAAAGCATTGATTGCCGAATTGGCAGCAAAGAAAGATAACGCACCGGGCAGTGCTGCCCAGAAAGTAGGCGATCTTTATAATATCGCAATGGATAGCGTAAAACTGAATCAGGAAGGTGTAGCTCCGATCAAAGCGGAACTGGCAGCCATTGACGCTCTCAAGGATAAAGGAGAAATCTATGCATATATCGCCGAAAGCCAGAAGAAAGGCATCCGTCCTTACTTCACCATGTTCGTAAGTGCAGACGATATGAACAGTTCCATGAATATCGTACAAACCTATCAGGGAGGTATCGGAATGGGACAACGCGACTATTATCTGGAAGATGACGAGCAGACTAAAAATATCCGTAACAAATATCAGGAACACATCGCCAAGATGTTCCAGTTGGCAGGTTATGATGAAGCTACTGCACAGAAAGCGGTGAAAGCAGTGATGAACATCGAAACCCGTCTGGCAAAAGCAGCTCGTTCACAAGTGGAATTGCGTGATCCTCATGCTAATTATAACAAGATGGATAGGGCGACGTTGAAAAAGAACTTCCCGACTTTCGACTGGGATACTTATTTCACCGTTTCCGGTTTGAAAGACCTGAAGGAAGTGAACATTGGTCAGCCTGCTGCCATGAAGGAAGTAGCCGATGTGATTAACACCGTATCGCTGGACGATCAGAAACTGTATCTCCAATGGGGATTGATAGATGCTGCCGCTTCCTATCTGGGCGATGCTTTTGAAGCACAGAACTTCGACTTTTACAGCAGAACAATGTCCGGCAAGAAAGAAATGCAACCTCGTTGGAAACGTTCTGTGAGCACCGTAGACGGTGTGCTTGGCGAAGTGGTAGGACAGATGTACGTAGAAAAGTACTTCCCTGCTGCTGCTAAAGAACGTATGGTAACATTGGTGAAGAACCTGCAAACTTCTTTGGGTGAACGCATCAAAGGTCTGGAATGGATGAGCGAACCGACCAAGGAAAAAGCATTGGAGAAACTGGCTACCTTCCATGTAAAAATCGGTTATCCTGATAAATGGAAAGATTACTCTGCACTGGAGATCAAAAATGATTCTTACTGGGCAAATATTGAACGTGCGAACCAATGGGACTACAACGAAATGATTGCTAAAGCCGGCAAACCGGTAGACAAGGATGAATGGTTGATGACTCCTCAGACTGTTAACGCTTATTATAACCCGACTACCAATGAAATCTGCTTCCCGGCAGCCATCCTGCAACCTCCGTTCTTCGATATGAATGCGGACGATGCTATGAACTACGGTGCAATCGGCGTGGTCATCGGCCATGAAATGACTCATGGATTTGACGATCAGGGACGTCAATATGACAAAGACGGAAACCTGAAAGACTGGTGGACGGAAGAAGATGCTAAAAAGTTCGAAGAACGTGCCCAAGTAATGGTGAACTTCTTTGACAGCATTGAAGTGGCTCCGGGCGTACACGGAAACGGTAGCCTGACATTGGGAGAGAACATCGCCGACCACGGAGGTTTGCAGGTTTCTTTCCAGGCTTTCAAGAAAGCAACAGAAGCTGCACCACTGGAAATTGTTGACGGATTTACTCCGGAACAACGTTTCTTCCTTGCCTATGCTAATGTGTGGGCAGGAAATATTCGTCCCGAAGAAATTCTCCGGTTAACTAAACTCGATCCTCACTCATTAGGAAAATGGCGTGTGGACGGTGCTCTTCCTCATATCGAAAACTGGTATGAAGCATTCAAAATCACCGAGCAGGATCCGATGTTCGTACCTAAGGATAAACGAGTATCTATCTGGTAATAGTTTTTGAATAGAGAATACATCTGCGAAGAGGCGTTGATTTTCCATTGAGGAAGGTCAACGCTTTTTTTTATTAATTCACACCTTATTTATTACGTACGATAAACAATATTTCGTAACTTTGCACACCAAATACTTAATAAGCAATTCAATGTCAGAGTCTAAAAAAATAAAAACTGCATTGGTATCTGTATACCATAAAGAAGGTTTGGAAGAAATTATTACCAAACTTCATGAAGAGGGAGTAGAGTTTTTGTCGACAGGCGGAACTCGTCAGTTTATTGAATCATTGGGATATCCTTGCAAGGCAGTGGAAGATTTGACCACTTATCCTTCTATTCTCGGTGGTAGAGTAAAGACATTACATCCGAAGATTTTCGGAGGTATCCTTTGCCGTCGCGGCCTGGAGCAGGATATGCAACAGATTGAGAAATATGAAATCCCCGAGATAGATTTGGTGATTGTTGATTTGTATCCGTTTGAAGCTACCGTAGCTTCCGGTGCATCTGAAGCAGATATTATTGAAAAAATCGATATAGGCGGAATCTCTCTGATTCGTGCCGCAGCCAAGAACTACAACGATGTCATCATTGTAGCTTCTCAAGCTCAATACAAACCATTGCTGGATATGTTGATGGAGCACGGTGCTACTTCTTCACTCGAAGAACGCCGTTGGATGGCAAAGGAAGCATTTGCCGTTTCTTCTCATTACGATTCGGCTATTTTCAACTATTTCGATGCCGGCGAAGGCTCTGCTTTCCGTTGCTCGGTAAATAGCCAGAAGCAACTTCGTTACGGTGAGAATCCACATCAGAAAGGTTATTTCTACGGAAATCTGGAAGCGATGTTCGACCAGATTCACGGAAAAGAAATCTCTTATAACAATCTTCTCGACATCAATGCAGCTGTTGACTTGATTGACGAATTCGACGACCTCACTTTCGCTATCCTGAAACATAACAATGCTTGTGGACTGGCTTCCCGCACTACTGTTCTGGATGCTTGGAAAGACGCATTGGCCGGTGATCCGGTTTCTGCTTTCGGAGGTGTACTGATTACGAATGGCGTCATTGACAAAGAAGCAGCGGAAGAAATCAACAAGATTTTCTTCGAAGTGATTATCGCACCGGATTATGATGTGGATGCACTCGAAATCCTGGGACAGAAAAAGAACCGCATCATCCTCGTTCGTAAAGAAGCCAAATTGCCTAAAAAGCAATTCCGTGCTTTACTGAATGGCGTATTGGTGCAGGATAAAGATACTAATATTGAAACGGTAGCTGACCTGAAAACCGTGACAGACAAAGCTCCTACTCCGGAAGAGGTAGAAGATATGTTGTTTGCCAACAAAATTGTAAAGAACAGCAAATCCAACGCCATCGTATTGGCAAAAGATAAGCAACTTCTTGCAAGCGGTGTAGGACAGACTTCGCGTGTAGACGCATTGAAGCAAGCAATAGAAAAGGCCAAATCATTCGGTTTTGATCTGAATGGTGCAGTGATGGCTTCCGATGCTTTCTTCCCGTTCCCCGACTGTGTGGAAATTGCAGATAAAGAAGGTATTACGGCTGTTATCCAACCGGGAGGTTCGGTAAAAGACGATTTATCCTTTGCTTATTGCAATGAGCATGGTATGGCGATGGTAACTACCGGTATCCGTCATTTTAAACACTAAAAATAAGAATTAAGAATGGGATTATTTTCTTTTACACAAGAGATAGCAATGGACTTGGGCACAGCCAATACTATCATCATCACGAATGGAAAAATCGTGGTCGATGAACCTTCGGTTGTGGCTTTGGATCGCCGTACAGAAAAGATGATTGCCGTGGGGGAAAAGGCGAAGTTGATGCATGAAAAAACCCACGAAAACATACGTACCATCCGTCCGTTGAGAGACGGAGTGATTGCCGACTTCTATGCTTGCGAGCAGATGATGCGCGGTTTGATAAAGCAGGTGAATACTCGCAACCATTTGTTTTCACCTTCTCTTCGCATGGTGATTGGCGTTCCTTCGGGAAGTACGGAAGTCGAACTCCGTGCCGTCCGCGACTCTGCGGAACATGCCGGTGGCCGTGACGTCTATTTGATTTTTGAACCGATGGCTGCGGCAATCGGTATCGGTATCGACGTAGAGGCTCCGGAAGGAAACATGATTGTCGATATAGGTGGTGGTTCTACGGAAATTGCCGTTATCTCTTTGGGAGGTATCGTTTCCAACAACTCCATTCGTACTGCCGGTGATGACCTGACGGAAGATATTCGCGAATACATGAGCCGTCAGCACAATGTGAAAGTCAGCGAGCGTATGGCCGAACGTATCAAGATCAATGTGGGTGCTGCTTTAACCGAACTGGGTGAAGATGCTCCGGAAGATTATATCGTGCATGGTCCGAACCGTATCACAGCTCTTCCAATGGAAGTGCCTGTATGCTATCAGGAAGTAGCTCACTGTCTGGAGAAATCTATTTCAAAGATTGAAACAGCTATCTTGAGTGCATTGGAAAATACGCCTCCTGAACTATATGCTGATATTGTGCACAATGGTATCTATCTCTCCGGAGGTGGTGCATTGCTTCGTGGACTGGATAAGCGTTTGACCGACAAGATCAACATTCCTTTCCATATTGCGGAAGATCCTTTGCACGCAGTTGCCAAAGGTACAGGTGTGGCATTAAAGAACGTAGACCGTTTCTCTTTCTTAATGAGATAAACCGGGAATGAGGAATTTATTAAACTTCCTTCTGAAATACAATTACTGGTTCCTCTTCATCGTATTGGAGGTAGCCAGTTTTGTTTTGTTATTTCGGTTCAACCGTTATCAGCAGAGTGCATTCTTCACTTCTGCCAATACGGTTGTGGGGGCAGTTTATGAAGTTTCGGGAGGAGTTTCCTCTTATTTTCATCTGAAATCGGTCAATGAAGACCTGATGGACCGGAACATGGTGCTCGAACAACAGATTACTAATCTGGAGAAAGCATTGAGAGAGCGTCAGCTTGATTCTCTGACTATCAAAAGTATTCGGCAGGTGTCGCAAACGGATTATGAGCTGTTCAAGGCTCATGTGATAAAGAACAGCTTGAATCTCGTTGATAATTATATCACACTTGATAAAGGCTCTTCTTCCGGCATTCGCTCCGAAATGGGAGTCGTGGACGGTAATGGAATTGTAGGGATTGTTTATGAAACATCCCCTTCTTATTCGGTGGTGATTTCGGTACTGAACAGCAAGTCGAATATCAGTTGTAAGATTGTCGGTAGCGATTACTTCGGCTACCTGAAGTGGGAACATGGAGATTCGCGCTATGCTTATCTGAAAGACCTGCCTCGTCATGCAGAGTTTAATTTGGGAGATACGGTCGTCACCAGCGGTTTCTCGACTGTCTTTCCGGAAGGTGTCATGGTGGGAACGGTGGATGATATGTCCGATTCTAATGACGGACTTTCCTATCTGTTGAAGATTAAGCTGGCTACTGATTTCGGTAAGTTGAGTGATGTTCGCGTGATAGCCCGGACGGGACAGGAAGAACAGAAGAAACTTGAAAACAAGGTGACGCAAGAATGATAATTACTTATATACATAGAATCGGATGGTTTATCGGCTTGGTGCTTCTTCAGGTACTGATTCTGAATAATGTGCATATTGCCGGATACGCAACTCCTTTTCTCTATATCTACTTTATTCTGAAGTTCAGCTCCGGCACTTCCCGCAATGAACTGATGCTGTGGGCTTTCTTCTTCGGACTGACCATTGATATTTTTTCCGATACTCCGGGAATGAATGCAGCGGCTGCCGTGTTGCTTGCTTTTCTCCGGCCCTCTTTGCTTCGTCTGTTCATGCCCCGTGATAATCCGGACAGCCTCATTCCCTCTTTCAAGACGATGGGAATCAGTCCTTTTCTAAAATATACTACTGCAAGTGTTTTTGTGCACAGTCTGGCATTACTCTCCATCGAGTTCTTCTCATTTACCAGCATTTGGCTGTTATTGTTGCGAGTGCTCCTTTGCACTATTCTGACTGTAACCTGTATCATAGCTATAGAAGGGATTAAGAGGTAACGATGGCAAAAGATTATATCTTAGAGAAGCGCAAATTTGTAATCGGAGGTATTGCTCTCTCCATTGTTCTGATTTATCTGATACGTCTTTTTGTATTGCAGATCACGACTGATGACTACAAAAAGAATGCCGACAGTAACGCTTTTCTGAATAAAATCCAATATCCCTCACGCGGCGCTATTTATGACCGGACCGGCAAACTGCTGGTATTCAACCAGCCGGCCTATGACATAACGATTGTGCCGAAGGAAGTCGAGAATCTCGATACCCTCGATTTATGCCAATCGCTGAATATCACCCGTTCGCAGTTCCTGAAAATTATGAGCGACATGAAAGATCGTCGCCGTAATCCTGGATATTCCCGCTATACCAACCAGTTGTTTATGTCGCAACTTTCGGCAGAAGAATGTGGTGTCTTTCAGGAAAAACTATTTAAGTTCCGTGGCTTTTATATTCAACGGCGTACCATTCGCCAATATACATACAACGCTGCCGCTCATGCTTTAGGGGATATTGGAGAAGTCTCCGCAAAAGAAATGGAGGCCGATGAAGAAGGATACTACATTCGTGGTGACTATGTCGGCAAACTGGGAGTCGAAAAATCGTATGAAAAGTATCTTCGTGGTGTGAAAGGAATTGAAATTCTGCTTCGCGATGCGCACGGCCGTATCCAAGGGCATTATATGGATGGCGAATATGACCGTCCTTCCGTTCCCGGTAAGAACCTGACATTGAGCCTGGATATTGACTTGCAGATGCTGGGCGAGCGTTTATTAAAGAATAAAATCGGAAGTGTGGTAGCTATCGAACCGGAAACCGGGGAAATCCTTTGTCTGGTATCCTCTCCCAATTACGATCCGCATTTGATGATTGGTCGTCAGCGTGGTAAGAACCATCTGGCCTTGCAACGTGACATAACGAAACCACTTCTGAATCGTGCCTTGATGGGAGTGTATCCTCCGGGATCTACTTTTAAAACAGCACAGGGACTGACCTTCCTGCAAGAAGGAATCATAACCGAACAAAGTCCGGCATTCCCTTGCTCGCATGGGTTCCATTACGGAAGATTGACAGTAGGTTGCCATGCTCACGGCTCTCCTTTGCCTCTGATTCCTGCCATTGCCACTTCGTGCAACTCCTATTTCTGTTGGGGATTGTTCCGTATGTTCGGCGACCGTAAATACGGTTCACCGCAGAATGCCATAACGGTCTGGAAAGACCACATGGTTTCGCAGGGATTTGGCTACAAGCTGGGAGTTGATCTGCCGGGAGAGAAACGGGGATTGATTCCGAATGCACAGTTCTATGATAAGGCTTATCGCGGACATTGGAACGGACTGACCGTTATTAGTATTTCTATCGGACAGGGAGAAATTCTATCCACTCCTCTTCAAATAGCCAACTTGGGAGCGACGATTGCCAACAGAGGGTATTTCGTGACACCGCATATTGTAAAGGAAATCCAGGACAACCAGTTGGATAGCATCTATCGTGTACCGCGTTATACCACTATTGAGAAGAGACATTATGAATCAGTGGTAGAAGGGATGCGTGGTGCGGCCACCGGCGGTACCTGTCGTATGCTGTCCGTGATGGTTCCGGGGCTGGAGGCCTGTGGTAAAACAGGTACTGCACAGAATCGTGGGCACGACCACTCGGTATTTATGGGCTTTGCACCTATGAATAAACCCAAGATAGCTATTGCCGTCTATGTGGAGAATGGTGGTTGGGGAGCTACTTATGGTGTGCCGGTTGGTGCGTTGATGATGGAACAATATATAAACGGGAAATTATCACCGGAAAATGAATTAAGAGCGGAAGAAATTAGTAACAGAGTGATATTGTATGGTAACGAGGAACGATAGTTTGTGGAAATCACTGGACTGGGTAACGATTTTTATTTACCTGCTCCTGATTGTTGGCGGATGGTTCAGCGTTTGCGGAGCCAGTTACGACTATGGTGAACGTGACTTTCTGGATTTTTCAACCCGTGCCGGTAAACAGTTTGTGTGGATTATCTGCTCCTTCGGGCTTGGATTTGTTTTGTTGATGCTGGAAGACCGTATGTATGATATGTTCGCGTACATTGTATATGTGGGGATGATTCTCTTGCTCATCGTTACCATCTTCATAGCACCGGACACAAAAGGCTCACGCTCCTGGCTGGTGATGGGGCCTGTTAGCTTGCAACCTGCCGAGTTTGCCAAGTTTGCTACGGCCTTGGCTTTGGCCAAATATATGAACTCTTATTCATTCAGCATCAAAAAAGAAAAATGTGCCTTTATCCTGGGATTCATCATTCTTCTTCCGATGTTATTGATTATCGGTCAGCGGGAGACAGGTTCTGCATTGGTTTATCTCGCCTTTTTCCTAGTTCTTTACCGTGAAGGAATGCCGGGAGTAGTACTTTTTGCAGGCGTATGCGCCGTAATCTACTTTGTGGTCGGCATCCGTTTTGATGAAGTATTTATAGCCGATACCCCTACGCCGTTAGGCGAATTTATCGTATTATTATTGATCCTATTATTTGCTGGTGGCATGGTGTGGGTATATCGCAAGAAATGGCCTGCTACCCGTAATATCATTGGTGGAAGTCTGGGCATATTGCTGATAGCCTATTTAATATCGGAATACTGGGTACACTTTAGTCTGGTTTGGGTGCAATGGGCGCTTTGCGCTGTTGTGATAGGCTATCTGATTTATCTGGCATTAAGTGAGCGGCAACGTACCTATTTCCTGATTGCTCTGTTTACAATCGGTTCTATCGGCTTCCTGTATTCCAGTAATTATGTATTTGATAATATATTGGAATCTCATCAACAGGTCCGTATAAAGGTAGTGCTTGGTTTGGAAGAAGATTTGACCGGTGCCGGATATAACGTGAACCAATCTAAGATTGCCATTGGTTCCGGCGGGCTAACAGGGAAAGGATTCCTGAATGGTACACAAACGAAGTTGAAGTACGTGCCCGAACAGGATACCGACTTTATTTTTTGTACAGTAGGTGAAGAACAAGGTTTTGTGGGTTCAGCTGCTGTCCTGCTGGCTTTCCTTATTTTGATTTTGCGATTAATTTTCCTGGCCGAACGGCAGACTTCTAATTTTGGCCGGGTTTATGGATATTCGGTCGTCAGTATTTTCCTTTTCCACTTATTTATCAATGTCGGTATGGTACTGGGGTTGACTCCGGTGATTGGTATTCCATTGCCTTTCTTTAGCTATGGAGGCTCTTCCTTATGGGGATTTACGATATTGTTGTTCATCTTCCTGCGGATTGATGCAGGTCGTGGCAGAAGGCTTTAACTTTTACTGTTTTTCAATACGGATACCTACATCGCTCAATCCTTGTAGCTTTTCATCTTTCATTCCGTTTATCACTTTAATCGTGTAGTTGCCGGAACGCAAGGGGAGGACAGACTTGATAAAAGTTTCCGATTGGTAAATGCTTCCCCATCCGTGTCCCGTCCATCTTCCTGTAGAGTCAGCCAGACTGAAAGCAATGGTATCAGTACGCCATACGGTAGAATCCTGTAGATTCTGACTGATAAATAAATGGAGGTCATGATAAGGATATTCTATTCTGTTGCGGACTTCCGCAAAAAGCCGGAGGGTAGTGGGAATACTGTCGGTGATAGGAATCTGAAAAGAGAGTGTATCACTCTTTCCCCATCCCTCGTCGGGAAGGGATTGATAAGAGTGATACACCGTATTTTCATTGCAGGCTGTCAGTAAGCAAGCGCTGAATAGAACAAATAAGCTATTCTTGAGTAGGCTTTTCATTATTTGGCAGTTTCTCCTGATTCTGATTTCTTTCCGGTCTGGAAGGACGCTCCTGATTAGGACGGCGTTCCTGACGTTCCTGTCCTTGCTGTTCCCGTTGGCGGTCTTGTTGCTGCGGGCGTTCCTGGCCTTGTGGACGTTCCTGACCTTGCGGACGTTCTTGGTTCTGTCCCCTTTCCGGACGTCTGTTTTCGTTGTTCCGTCCCTGATTCTGTCCTCTGTTCCGGTTGTTATTGTTATTTCTCGGGCGGTTATCTCTTTCCCCTCTGTTGCCGTTTTCTGACGACTGCGGGCGGTTATCATTCTCCCGTTGAGGTTGCTGCGGACGATTTCCGCCTTCCGCTTGTTGTTGCGGGCGGTTGCCGTTATTATTACTATTATTGTTTCCCTTCTTCTTCTTTTTATTGTTCCGGTTAGCGTTGTTGCCGCCATCTTTATTATTCCGGCTGCGATCGAAGCGGGTCACACTTTCCTGTTCCAGCAAGTCGATCGGTTTCTTTGGTTCCGGTTTCTTTTCTTCTTCGAGCAAGCTGTCCGGTTTCATTCCTTTCTTATTCATGGAGATGACTTCAAAAGCACGTTTGCCGCTGATTGTAACCAGATTGGCAGGGAAGTTCTTATCCGTGGAGTAAGAAA
Source organism: Bacteroides sp. OM05-10AA (assembly GCF_003439055.1). Lineage (NCBI taxonomy): Bacteria > Pseudomonadati > Bacteroidota > Bacteroidia > Bacteroidales > Bacteroidaceae > Bacteroides > Bacteroides sp. OM05-10AA. Next base: position 10,251 of record NZ_QSUR01000005.1, on the reverse strand, counting down.
CCTGATTGCTTAGAATATCCGCCTTGAAGAAATAGAAAGTACCATCCTTTGTTTCCAACTCTATCTCTCTCGAAGGAAGTCGTTTTTGAGCTTCTACATAACAGTCTACCTCATAGTTCAGGCAACATTTCAGTTTAGCACACTGTCCGGCAAGTTTTTGCGGATTTAGTGAAATGTCCTGAAAACGGGCAGCACTGGTAGACACAGAAACAAAACTCGTCATCCATGTGGCACAGCAGAGCTCGCGTCCGCACGGACCGATTCCGCCGATACGTCCGGCTTCCTGACGGGCACCGATTTGTTTCATTTCAATACGTACGCGGAAAGCTTCGGCCAATACTTTGATTAACTGGCGGAAGTCTACCCGTTCATCAGCGATGTAGTAGAAAATAGCCTTATTACCATCTCCCTGATACTCCACGTCACCGATTTTCATATCCAGATTGAGGTTTAATGCAATTTGGCGTGCACGGATCATGGTAGCATGTTCTTTGGCTTTCGCTTCGTTGAACTTCTCCATATCCACTGGCTTCGCTTTCCGGTAGACACGTTTGATTTCCGTGTCTGCCTTGAAGTTTGCTTTCTTCATTTGCAGCGGAACGAGCCGGCCCGTCAATGTAACTACTCCGATGTCATGACCCGGAGCTGCTTCTACGGCAACTACATCTCCTTTTTCCAGCTTGATCTTGTTGCTGTTCCGAAAATATCCCTTCCGGGTATTCTTGAACTGCACTTCTACCATGTCACTCTCCTCCGCATTGCCCGGTATATCTGCCAGCCAGTCGTAGGTATTCAGTTTTTTATCTTGTCGGGAACATCCTTTGCAGCAAAGGCCGCCGCTCCCATTATGAAGTTTATATTCCATAAGTTATATATTTATTATTGCTTCAACAGTACGATCATCTTCAGTGAGAAGTCGAAGAATACCATTTTAGCATTTACGTTCTGTTCTATATGTAGCTGAGCTTCGCTTAATTCGTCCATGATGCCCATCACATTACGTTCGTTGACAAAAGGTGCAAAGCGAGTTGCAAAATTCTGTTCGTTAATAGTCATATACGTCAGGTTGCGCTGGTGCAGGTTAAAGATAAAGTTTTCGCGGATCATGCGCTGGCAATATTCCAGAAAGTTTTTCTGGCGTTCGCGTCCCATGCTGGCCACCTGTTCGCTCCACATCTTCATCTCCTTTATTTTCCGTTGATAGGACAAGCGCATCAGGTTGACGAAGAGCTCGAAGAATAACTGATTCTCCTCATTCAGATGAATCGTTTCGAGTGCCTTGACGAAATTTCCGTTTGCCAGATGAGCAATCGAAATGCTATCCGCAGGCTGAACATGATATTTACTCTGCAATACCCGGTCGATGCTGGCTTCGTCAATTTTCCGCACATTCATACGTTGAGTACGGCTCAAGATGGTAGGCAGAATCATGTCCGGAGCTTCGGATACCAACAGAAAAATCGTCTTTTCGGGTGGCTCCTCAAGCAGTTTCAGCAACTTATTGGCGCATACCGGGTGCATTTTCTCGGGCAACCATACAATCGTAATCTTAAATCCACCCTCACTGGATTTCAGACTGAGCTTCTTCAGGATCTCATCGCTCTCTTTGGCATAAATCAGCGCTTGCGAGTTCTCCGCATCCATTTCACCCAGCCAATGGTTGAGGTTAAAATAAGGATTGTTAATAACAAATGGCCGCCAATCGGCAATATAATCATCGCACACTTCTTTCTTTCCTTTCGCACTTTTTACGATGGGGAATACGAAATGCACATCCGGATGTACCAGCTTATTGAATTTCACACAAGACGGACAAACACCGCAAGCATCTTCCTCGCCCCGATTGGTGCAACTGATGTAGCGTGCGTATGCGATAGCCAATGGCATTTTACCAACTCCCTCGGGACCGCAAATGAGTTGGGCATGTGGAATACGCCCCTCGTTCACTTCCTGAATGAGTCGTTGCTTGATTTCTTCTTGTCCGATTACGTCTCTGAAAAACATATCAATAAATGATTTTGGCTATTTCCTTGATACTGTCTACTGCTCCGATGGAATAGAAATGGATGCTCGGAACTCCGTGTTCCATCAACTCCTTGCATTGAGCCACGCACCATTCAACACCCACCTGTTCGGCTTCCGCGTCATTTTTGCATTTCAATGCTTCTTTCACCAGATCTTCCGGCAAATCCACCTTGAATGTTTTGGGGATCATGCTTAGTTGGGAGATTTTCTTGAAAGGCTTGATTCCCGGAATGATAGGAATGTTGATACCTGCTGCCTTAGCCTGCTCCACAAAATCGAAATATTTCTTATTATCGTAGAATAATTGTGTCACAGCATACTCTGCACCAGTTTCTACCTTCTTTTTCAGCCAGTAAAGATCTGTCTCTATGTTAGGAGATTCTTCATGCTTTTCCGGATAACACGCCACGCCATACGAGAAAGGACTGGCGGTGACTTTCATCTCCGAACCGTCAACGAAGATTCCTTTATTGAAATTATTAATCTGCTCCTGCAATTCAATCGCATGATGATATCCGTCTCCTTCGGGAGTAAATACCGATTCATGTTTAGCCTTGTCTCCACGGAGTACCAGCAAATCTGTTATATTCAGAAATTGCAAATCCAGCAATACATATTCGGTTTCCTCACGCGTGAAACCACTGCACAGGATATGAGGAACCACAGTAATATTATATTTATTCTGAATGGCTGCCGCCACAGCGACTGTTCCCGGACGCCTTCTCAGGCGGTTTCTCTGAAAGAGCCCGTTGCCGAGATCTTTGTAGACATATTCGCTACGATGCGTGGTGATATTGATATATTTCGGATCAAATTCTCGAAGAGTGTCGATTGTCTGATAGAGCTTTTCGATTCCGGTTCCCTTCAAAGGAGGGAGAATTTCGAAAGAAAAAGCTGTACCTTTACTGTTATTTATTAAATCAATTACTTTCATTCCTTTTCGTTGATGTTGTTATCTACTTGGATTAAACATGCATATTGGGACAAAAATACGAAAAAAGAAAGATTTCTTCTTGATTTGTTTGAAAATAGTTTGGTTTTTATCGTACTATTACATAAAAGAGGGCATATCCTGTATTTCGGATGCACCCTCTCTCACCTAATCATTATTAAATTAGAATTTACTTTTCGAGAAATGATTTCTTCATTCTGGCAATGTCAGTCAGATAATCTTGTAAATCTTGTTCATGTTCTTCCTCTTCGGCAAGAATATGTTTGGCGATATCACAAGTGGTGAAATCTTTCCCGTTAGTAAAGTCGGCAATTTCCTGATAACGGAGAATGGCACAGCGTTCGGAAGCAACATTATCCTTCAGCAAACTGACTGAATCGAAGCCTTGCGGAGCATCATATTTGCATCTTGCCAGTTCGAACCATTGTTTCGGATCAAGTACCGGAACCCCTTCCAGCTCGATGATACGGTCGGCAAGCAGCTGTGCATGTCTACGTTCTTCTTCGGCATGTTCCTCGAACTCACCTTGTACGTCGGCACGCATGGCGCCTTCCACTACTAATGCACCTACCCAATATTGGTAATATGCCAACCACTCTTCAGCCAATGCTGCGTTCAACTGTGAAATTAAACTTTCTACATCTAATTTACCTTGTAGGATTTTTACACTTTCTCTAGCCATAATTTTAAAGTTTAGGTTACTATGTTTAAATCGCTAATGTAACAGACGGAGGTTCTTTTTGTTTGAGTATCCCGGAGGTTTTAACAGAAAGAATGCATTGCACTGTGTAGCTCCTTCTTTTTTAATAGAACATGGATGCTTTTAATATTTCATTTCAACTAAATTTTTGTATCACTTTTACCCTCACACCCTCACACCTTCGCTCAATCCCTTTATTCATCGTGGTTACAACGTGTGAGGGTAAGTGTGGTAGTAGGGTGAGGGTAAAAAGTTACCCTCACCCTGTCTCGTCCTGATTCTATGTTAAACAGTTTATAATAAGTGGCTTGTCTATTCGCTTTTATCTTATACTCTCCTATACAATAGACGTCAATGCCTTATATAATAGATGTTTATCCCTCGTGATTCTTCTGATAAGCCCTAATGTCTTCTAACAGCTCACTGCAGTGAACGAATTTGTTTACTATCGTTAGCTTATTTGTTTACATCTGATAGCTTATTTGTTCACTGCAGTGAGCCCTTGCCAATTACTAAGCAAATGAATATTGAACATAAGAAAAAAGCCTATGAAGTGTCATATCTTATAAAGAAAGACACCTGTATGCTGAAATTAGGATAGTAATTTATTTATTGATTAGTAGGAGCGAATTATAAACCAAAGTAGAGTGATAACGGATAGCTATTCTCACTTTTTTATGTGTTCTTGTCCTGTAGAAATCTATTTTTTAGTTTGTTTCTTTAAGAGTACTTCTCTTTTTACCCTCTCTTTGCGAATGTCTTTTTGTTATTTGCTCTACACGCGCGTATGTAATATAATAATGTGTCATTTCCGGCCTGTTTTCATATAGATGTAACATATATGAAGAAAAATATGTTCTATAACATCGTTATGATTCAGTAAGTTAGGGTGGGTATCTAAAAATAATTAGAAAAAATAGTCAGATATATTTGGATGTTATAGATAAGTTGTCTACTTTTGCACCCGCTTTGCTAGAGAGACAGAGCCTAATGATTGACATTCTGCTATAAGATGAAGGCCACAGAAAATAAAAACAAAAAAAACTTTGAAAAAAGTTTGGAGGTTATCTGAAAAAGTCCTTATCTTTGCATCCGCTTTCGCAAAGAAAGCAGAAGCGGCGGAAGCCACGTTAGTTCTTTGAAATATTGATAAACAATACAAGTAGTACAAGTAAAAAAATAGAACCGTCAATACTTGTCTTATTCAGTAGCGATACAGTTAAGACTAATAGGTATTTGAATAAGGTCAATAAATTTACGGCGTCCTGAACAGAGCAAAAAGTCATCTTAACTGATGATAAAAAATACTTTTACAATGAAGAGTTTGATCCTGGCTCAGGATGAACGCTAGCTACAGGCTTAACACATGCAAGTCGAGGGGCAGCATTTTTCTAGCAATAGAAGAGATGGCGACCGGCGCACGGGTGAGTAACACGTATCCAACCTACCGATAACTCCGGAATAGCCTTTCGAAAGAAAGATTAATACCGGATAGTATACGAATATCGCATGATATTTTTATTAAAGAATTTCGGTTATCGATGGGGATGCGTTCCATTAGTTTGTTGGCGGGGTAACGGCCCACCAAGACTACGATGGATAGGGGTTCTGAGAGGAAGGTCCCCCACATTGGAACTGAGACACGGTCCAAACTCCTACGGGAGGCAGCAGTGAGGAATATTGGTCAATGGGCGCAGGCCTGAACCAGCCAAGTAGCGTGAAGGATGAAGGCTCTATGGGTCGTAAACTTCTTTTATATGGGAATAAAGTTTTCCACGTGTGGAATTTTGTATGTACCATATGAATAAGGATCGGCTAACTCCGTGCCAGCAGCCGCGGTAATACGGAGGATCCGAGCGTTATCCGGATTTATTGGGTTTAAAGGGAGCGTAGGTGGATTGTTAAGTCAGTTGTGAAAGTTTGCGGCTCAACCGTAAAATTGCAGTTGAAACTGGCAGTCTTGAGTACAGTAGAGGTGGGCGGAATTCGTGGTGTAGCGGTGAAATGCTTAGATATCACGAAGAACTCCGATTGCGAAGGCAGCTCACTAGACTGTAACTGACACTGATGCTCGAAAGTGTGGGTATCAAACAGGATTAGATACCCTGGTAGTCCACACAGTAAACGATGAATACTCGCTGTTTGCGATATACAGTAAGCGGCCAAGCGAAAGCATTAAGTATTCCACCTGGGGAGTACGCCGGCAACGGTGAAACTCAAAGGAATTGACGGGGGCCCGCACAAGCGGAGGAACATGTGGTTTAATTCGATGATACGCGAGGAACCTTACCCGGGCTTAAATTGCAAATGAATAATCAAGAAATTGGTTAGCCGTAAGGCATTTGTGAAGGTGCTGCATGGTTGTCGTCAGCTCGTGCCGTGAGGTGTCGGCTTAAGTGCCATAACGAGCGCAACCCTTATCTTTAGTTACTAACAGGTCATGCTGAGGACTCTAGAGAGACTGCCGTCGTAAGATGTGAGGAAGGTGGGGATGACGTCAAATCAGCACGGCCCTTACGTCCGGGGCTACACACGTGTTACAATGGGGGGTACAGAAGGCAGCTACACGGCGACGTGATGCTAATCCCAAAAACCTCTCTCAGTTCGGATCGAAGTCTGCAACCCGACTTCGTGAAGCTGGATTCGCTAGTAATCGCGCATCAGCCATGGCGCGGTGAATACGTTCCCGGGCCTTGTACACACCGCCCGTCAAGCCATGAAAGCCGGGGGTACCTGAAGTACGTAACCGCAAGGAGCGTCCTAGGGTAAAACTGGTAATTGGGGCTAAGTCGTAACAAGGTAGCCGTACCGGAAGGTGCGGCTGGAACACCTCCTTTCTGGAGCGATGTCGTAACTGTCACCTAAACGTGACAGCAACTTAAAGACTTTAAAGGTTCTGTTTTTTGTACTACTGGTACTTGTTTATTTATAATATATAGATCAACCATCTATAGAAGTATAGATAGAGATAAACAAGAGAAAAAAGAAGCCGAGTCTAACATACAGGTAGACAAGGTTGAACTAGTCCTATAGCTCAGTTGGTTAGAGCGCTACACTGATAATGTAGAGGTCGGCAGTTCAACTCTGCCTGGGACTACCAAGCTCAAGAACGGAGGAATGACGCGTCAGCGGAATGCAGTAATTCTTGATAACCTCTTGGGGGATTAGCTCAGCTGGCTAGAGCATCTGCCTTGCACGCAGAGGGTCAACGGTTCGAATCCGTTATTCTCCACCATCTCTGAAAAAGAGAAACGATCTTTGACATGATGTACAAAAAGTAAAATTTTAGTAAGAGCTAAAAGTATATATCAAACCGTACGTGATTGATGTTGTCATTGAGTATTATTTTTTAATTCTCAATTCTCAATTTTCAATTTAAGAA
>NZ_QSUR01000005.1:0-3182 GCF_003439055.1 Bacteroides sp. OM05-10AA | reverse complement strand
AAAGTAAAATTTTAGTAAGAGCTAAAAGTATATATCAAACCGTACGTGTTCGAGTACGCAATATTGATAGAAGGAAGCAATTCCCATACCAATACCAGTACGAGAATAAAACGTTTGAAAGAAAGTAAGCAAGGGCGCATGGCGGATGCCTTGGCTCTCGGAGGCGATGAAGGACGTGATAAGCTGCGATAAGCTTCGGGAAGGTGCAAATAACCTTTGATCCGAAGATTTCCGAATGGGACAACCCGGCATTCTGAAGGAATGTCATCCATCCTAGATGGAGGCTAACACAGGGAACTGAAACATCTTAGTACCTGTAGGAAAAGAAAATAATAATGATTCCCCTAGTAGTGGCGAGCGAACGGGGATTAGCCCAAACCAATGTTGTTACGGCAATATTGGGGTTGTAGGACCACGACATCGCAAGAAGTTTAGTGAGAAGAACCCTTTGGAAAATGGGACCATAGACGGTGATAGTCCGGTATTCGAAGCTAAACGAAGCGTAGTGGTATCCTGAGTAGCGCGGGACACGAGGAATCTTGCGTGAATCTGCCGGGACCATCCGGTAAGGCTAAATACTCCCGAGAGACCGATAGCGAACCAGTACTGTGAAGGAAAGGTGAAAAGCACTTCGAATAGAAGAGTGAAATAGTCCCTGAAACCGTGCGCCTACAAGCGGTCGGAGCAACTTCGGTTGTGACGGCGTGCCTTTTGCATAATGAACCTACGAGTTACTTTTTCCGGCAAGGTTAAGTGTCTTAAGACATGAAGCCGAAGCGAAAGCGAGTCTGAACAGGGCGATTAGTCGGAAGGAGTAGACGCGAAACCAAGTGATCTACCCTTGGTCAGGTTGAAGGTTAGGTAACACTAACTGGAGGACCGAACCGATAAGCGTTGAAAAGCTTCCGGATGAACTGAGGGTGGGGGTGAAAGGCTAATCAAACTTGGAGATAGCTCGTACTCCCCGAAATGCATTTAGGTGCAGCCTTGGGAATTACTACTGTGAGGTAGAGCGACTGATAAGATGCGAGGGCTTCACCGCCTATCAAGTCTTGATAAACTCCGAATGCGCAGTAGTTCGATCCCAGGAGTGAGGGCATGGGTGCTAAGGTCCATGTCCTAAAGGAGAAGAATCCAGACCATCAGCTAAGGTCCCCAAATAATTGCTAAGTTGAACTAACGAAGTCAGATTGCTAAGACAGCTAGGATGTTGGCTTGGAAGCAGCCATTCATTTAAAGAGTGCGTAACAGCTCACTAGTCGAGGAGTTTGGCGTGGATAATAATCGGGCATTAAGCAATTTACCGAAGCTATGGGATCCGTAAGGATCGGTAGGGGAGCATTCCACTCTGCGTCGAAGGTGAAGCGTGAGCTTTGCTGGAGCGTGTGGAAAAGCAAATGTAGGTATAAGTAACGATAAAGGGGGTGAGAAACCCCCTCGCCGAAAGACTAAGGTTTCCTGATCAACGCTAATCGGATCAGGGTTAGTCGGGTCCTAAGGCTCAGCCGAACGGTGAGGCCGATGGCAGAACAGGTTAATATTCCTGTACTACCTTAAAGAGTGACGTGGAGACGGAGGAGTGACAGCGCCGCGGACTGACGGAATAGTCCGTTGAAGGGTGTAGATGTTGATTATCCCAGGCAAATCCAGGATAAGAGTCGAACCTGATAGTATGGAACGTTCTTCGGAACAATCCAATAGTGCGTGTAAACATACTCCCAAGAAAATCCGCTAAACTTAATCTTTAAGGTACCCGTACCGTAAACGGACACACGTAGTCGGGTTGAATATACTAAGGCGCTTGAGTGATTCACGGTTAAGGAACTAGGCAAATTGACCCTGTAACTTCGGGATAAAGGGTCCCAACGAGAGTTGGGCGCAGAGAATAGGTCCAGGCAACTGTTTAACAAAAACACAGGGCTGTGCCAAATTGAAAGATTACGTATACAGCCTGACACCTGCCCGGTGCTGGAAGGTTAAGAGGAGATGTCATCGCAAGAGAAGCATTGAATTGAAGCCCCAGTAAACGGCGGCCGTAACTATAACGGTCCTAAGGTAGCGAAATTCCTTGTCGGGTAAGTTCCGACCTGCACGAATGGTGTAATGATCTGGACACTGTCTCAACCGTGAGCTCAGTGAAATTGTAGTATCGGTGAAGATGCCGATTACCCGCGATGGGACGAAAAGACCCCGTGAACCTTTACTATAGCTTAACATTGAATTTGGGTAATTGATGTGTAGGATAGGCCGGAGACTTTGAAGCAGGTACGCCAGTATTTGTGGAGTCGCTGTTGAAATACGGCCCTTTGATTATTTGAGTTCTAACTCGTAGAAACGAGGACACTGTTTGGTGGGTAGTTTGACTGGGGTGGTCGCCTCCAAAAGTGTAACGGAGGCTTCTAAAGGTGCCCTCAGGACGATTGGTAACCGTCCGTAGAGTGTAATGGCATAAGGGCGCTTGACTGGGAGACAGACAAGTCGATCAGGTAGGAAACTAGAGCATAGTGATCCGGTGTTTCCGTATGGAAGGGACATCGCTCAAAGGATAAAAGGTACTCCGGGGATAACAGGCTGATCCCTCCCAAGAGCTCATATCGACGGAGGGGTTTGGCACCTCGATGTCGGCTCGTCACATCCTGGGGCTGGAGAAGGTCCCAAGGGTTGGGCTGTTCGCCCATTAAAGTGGCACGCGAGCTGGGTTCAGAACGTCGTGAGACAGTTCGGTCTCTATCTATCGTGGGCGTATGAAATTTGCGTGGCTCTGACACTAGTACGAGAGGACCGTGTTGGACTGACCGCTGGTTTACCAGTTGTGCCGCCAGGTGCATTGCTGGGTATCTAAGTCGGGATTGGATAAGTGCTGAAAGCATCTAAGTACGAAGCCAGCCACAAGATTAGATTTCTTAGGGTCGTCAAAGACGATGACGTTGATAGGATGCAGGTGTAAAGGTGGTAACATCAAAGCCGAGCATTACTAATTGCCCGTTCACTTTCTTTCGAACATGTACCGGTTGGGTATATACGTTTAGCTTTCTAGACACTAGGATTTTACTTTTCATCATGTCATAACCTTATTCAGGTGGTTATAGCACGAGGGTTCCACCTCTTCCCATTCCGAACAGAGAAGTTAAGCCTCGTCACGCCGATGGTACTGCGTAACAGTGGGAGAGTAGGTAGCCGCC
>NZ_QSUR01000049.1:0-38860 GCF_003439055.1 Bacteroides sp. OM05-10AA | reverse complement strand
ATAAGAATGAAAAAAGGACGACAAGATAGAATCGCGGAGACGCTTACCTCTTTTTCTGCAAATTCCAAAGGTGAAGAAGCACTCCTTCACCTACAAAATACTTATTCACAGGTAATTCAGAAGAAAGATGAAGGAGTAGATAAAAAATGTTTCTTATATATAGAGAATGCTGCTTAAACAGAAAGAGAAAAAAGCAGTGTTTTAAGAGAAGGAAAGCGATGCTTTAAGTAGGCTAAAGCAATGCTTTAGTTGCGGAAAATAGCTGCTTTTATTTGATTCTGCTTCTTCTATCCACTTCTCTCTAGTCTGGAAAATTCTAAAGGCAAAACAATTAGATTTTCCAAAGGAATCTTTTTTAAGCCAGAAACAGATATGAGAAATCATAAAATCAACTTTTGAATCATTTTCATATAGGATGCGTATATAAATACTATCTTTGCGAATATCAATCATAAATAAAAGAGTACCCCAAAAGGTAAAGAAAAGATATGAATTCCAACAAATTCTCCTATCAAGGACAAATCGAGACAATTCTTCATTATCTAAATTCCATGATACAAAAGAATTGGACAGGTAAAACTGCCGATGAGTTCAATCGTTTGATATCCATACCTGAATTAGCTAAAATGGCATGTATGTCTGTTCGTAATCTTCAGCTGATGTTTAAAGCTTACACTAGCGAAACATTACATCAATATATCATTCGTACACGCATGGAATATGCCCAGCAATTACTCAAAGATAATAAAAAAAGTATAGCTGAAATATATGAATATATTGGATTTGCTAACCAGTCAGCTTTAAATAATACACTTCAAAAAAAATACAATCTCACTCCTCGAGAACTACAAAAGAAATTATTGGAAACAAATCATACTTATCCTTCATATATTTCTCCTTACCGCATAGTGGAATCAGAAACAATACCTGTCTTATTTTTATCTTATATTGGCAATTATGACACTTGTAGCACAGTTGCTTTTGAGACATACACTTGGGACTGCCTATATGAATATGCAAAAGAAAACTCTTTATTGCTAGATAAGGAAGATTATTGGGGGATAGCTTATGATGACACGGACATTACCTCATTAGAAAAATGCCGTTTTTACGCTTGTATAGCTATTCAAAAAGGAATAGGACCCAATCTCCCTCTCACTAGTCCAATAAAACACATGGATTTACCTCAAGGTACATACGCAGTTTATATCCATCAAGGAGATTATGCATTGTTAGATGCCTTTTATGAGACAATATTGAAACAATTACCGCAATTTTATAGCTTAGGAGAAACTCCAATCCTGGAACATTACTTGAACTCTCCCACCGACACAGATGTGAAAGAGCTTCTTACTGAAGTTTGGATTCCAATCGTTAAATAATTTTATATAAGGGCGATATTTCACCCTTATATAAAAATTAATAGTTATCATGCCTGATATACACTTTTTATCAAAGACTTAGGACAATATCCGAGGATGTCAATAGAAATTTTCTCGGCTTCTTCTTTTGAGATGTTATCATTAACGATATAGTTCCTGAATACATTTTCCTTTTCTTTATATGCATAAGATGAAAGCAGCGGTCCTACGATCGTTCGTAATTGCAAGTTTTTAAAATCGTCACTTTGCTTGTCACTTAGACCAACACGTGTAGAATGCATGATGATTGATTTACTTTCTCCATCACGGCAATCTTTAACAGCTTCTTTTAAAACAGATTCTTTTTCCAAAGTATCATAATCTACATTCTTATCCTCAACAATAAATTTTAAAACATCATTCGGTCCAAATTTAATTGTGCCATCATCAAACTTAGCACTTCTTATTAAGATGCCATAATATGCATTAACGTCATCAGATAAACAAATGTCAATACCTCCTCTTGTTCCACCTTTAAATTTTGAATTCTTTGTTATACCTGTACGATGAACATAAAATCTTCCATAATTATTTTTTTGCAGTTCATTTCCATGCACAAACTCATCATTAAATTTTACATCTTTAAAATAAGCTTCTACTTCAATTGGGTAAATCCGTAGCCCATTACTTAGTTCAAACATATAGTTTGTGACTATTAGCTTATTAATTACTTGAAGTTGTTTCTCTATTTCCTTAAAATCACTACATTGCATTAAAACTGCAATTTCCTTTTTCAAAGTATCCATAATTATTATAGTATTAATATTTCTTTGGGTAAAGATAGTCTTTTTAGTAAAGAGTTGTACCGAATATATCAACTTTTTACTTCTCACTTAGATGATATCAAATAGTCAACAACGGAGTCCCAATTCGGATACTGTTCCGAACCAAATAAGATTAATTCACCACTAAAATTTTCAGCACCATTTTTGAGGCGATCATCTATCAAAAAGTCTCCTTTGTTCAAATTTTTATGATGACTAAGAATTAATCATTTATAACCATCTGTACCTAACCATTTTCTCACCCATATTAGTTTATCTGACCAGGCAGAAGGATTATTCCAAGGTGCCGTGGAAAGAATATATACATCATAAAAACGCGCTAAATGATGGTAGGCATTAATTGCTCCTTCATACGGACTCATTCTTGCAAAAATATTAGGTACTTCATCATATCGTCCTTCATATTCTCTCTTTTCGTATTCACTCAACTTGTTAATACCTGATTGAAAGTCAACCAGAACATTATCCATATCAATATAAAGTATAGGTTTGGAAATCGGTAATGCTGATATCATATAATTTCTATAATTTACTCACAGTCCAAGACAAACAATTCAATGCACCTCCCCATTTCTTTACAATCGGAGCCATATTAATTTGGCAAATTCGCCCCTCATAGGAAGGATATAATTCTTTTATCTGTTCTAAAGCCTCTCCATCTGTAGGTAATCCAAGTCCGGGGACAATGATTATATCACGTGTCTGAAGCATATTTATGTATGCCCAACTATTCTCATAATACTTACTAAGTTTTAAATCCACAACTACAAAAACGTCATTCAATCTACGTCTCATCTCCCGTTCTATCTTTTGAGGATACACTTTCAAGTTGACCAAAATCTTACCATCGCCAATATTGTGAACAATCCCATCTGTATGACCACAGATATCATATCTATCCCATGGTAGAAATATAATATCTGCTCCATAAAAGTTTGCCTTTAATATTGCCAGTACTTCTCCCTGATCGATCTGCGAATTTTCTTGGAACACCTTTTCTGTCATGATAATAATTGGTTTCCGCTCTCTTATACATGATCCCATCCGCTTAGAATTTCCCTCACACATAACAACATTCCCTCCATCAACTATAAGTGGCGATTGAATAATATCCATCTTGCTACTCATGGCTTTAAGTACGGGAACGATATTAGTTTTATACTGTGGTTTATCCGTCAAATAATCAGGTTCATAGCGGAATTGAATATAAATATTAGCTCCCCACTGTATTGGCATATAATCTCGGCACCAATAATCTTTAGTGTGCATCAAAGTCCCATGTGCTATATGATGGCGAGAAAGAATATTAGATAATTCTTCATAAACTTTAGGGTAGTGACGTACAAAAAGGTTCGAAAAATAAACGGTATCTTTATATTGCTCTGTTATCATACTTCAATTTTTATAATGCAAAGATAAGCGCATCATTGGAGAATATATTTACTCAAAAATGCAAAAACATTAATTGTAACACCAACGATAAAACAATTAATGCAAAATAAAAGATTGATTTACTGTACGATATGTATATAAACAATTATGACACCATACCATTGGTATGATGTCATAATCTCAATAGAATCATGTCAGGAGGCCAAAGTCATAATGACATGATGAAATTACACTAACCTAATTTATTTATCTTTTTTCCAAAGTTTGCTCATATCTTCCAGTGTCTTACCTTTCGTTTCAGGTACCCAACGCCAAACGAAGATGGCAGCAGCTACGCAGATAATGCCATATAAACTATACGCAAACATCGGGCTGAAATCGTACAATGCCGGGAAAGTAGAAGATACAATATAATTGAATATCCATTGGAAAGCTACAGCGATTGCCACCGCTTTACCACGGATAGTGTTCGGGAAGATTTCCGAGATCAATACCCAGCAAATCGGTCCCCAGGACATCATAAAGAATGCAGCATACACAATCACTGAAAGTACCGGAAGGATACCCTTTATTGCCATGCTGTCACACATTGCTACTGCAAATGCACCAACAGCCATACCGATAGAACCGATTATCAACAACGGTTTACGTCCGAAGCGGTCTACAGTGAAGATAGCAACCAGTGTAAAGACAATGTTTACAACGCCCATAATAACCGTTTGCATCATACCACCTCCTTCTGCACCTGCATTTTCAAAAATACGAGGAGCATAATATAGTACGGCATTAATACCGATAGCTTGCTGGAATACAGAAAGCAAAATACCGATTACAATTACTGCCACTCCATAGGTAAAGATCTTCTCTGTCTTTTCATGAGCAGTAGCTTTAATATCATTAAGGATTTCCTGTGCTTTTATCTTACCATTGATCTTTTCCAGAATTGAGTAAGCCTTTTCATCCTGCTGTATCAATACAAGATAACGAGGAGTCTTCGGAACAAAGAACAACAACAGGCCAAAGAAAGCGGCTGGGAAAGCTTCCGAACCGAACATGTAACGCCATCCTTCATAAACAGTCCACATATCAGATTCAGAACTAACAGACAGCACACCGGCTGCATCTTTCAAAATAACAGGATTCTGATGGTCGCCCATAATCAGGAAATTCACGAAGTACACTACCAACATACCGAAGATGATAGCAAACTGGTTACACGATACAAGCGTTCCACGAATATTGGAAGGGGCTATTTCAGCAATATACATCGGACAGACTGCAGAAGCCAGTCCTACTCCGATACCACCCAAAACACGATACAGATTAAAAGCAATCAGCAAATCCATGTTCGGCTTTCCATATTCGAAGAATAAGAATTCCGGATAATAGGAACCTAATGCTGAAAGGAAGAAGAGTACGGCAGCAAGCCTTAAGGAATTACGACGTCCCAAACGGGAAGCAAATATACCGGAGATCGCACCACCCAGTACACAGCCAATTAATGCACTGGAAGAAGTGATTCCATGCATTACTTTATTGTATTGAAAATCAGAGGCCGAAAGGAAAAAAGCTTCCAAGCCTTTCTCTGCACCGGAAATAACGGCTGTATCGTATCCGAAAAGCAGTCCTCCCAAAATGGCGACAGAGGTGATCGAATATAGGTAGAGTTTACTACCCTCGTTCGTTGTATTAATCATGGTTATAAGTAGATAAAGTAGTGTTGTAGTAGTTGGAAATCTCACCACAGAGTGACACAGAGTTTCACAGAGAAATATAATATTGAATGAAAATGAACTCTGCGAGACCCTGTGCTACTCTGTGGTGAATTAATTATTAGCAATACATATTCAGAATTGCTTCATAAAGTTCTTGTTTACCGCTAGTCTGCTTCGGTTCACCGTTTGCTTTAGCATAAGCAACTACGTCTTCCAAAGTCAACTTGCCATCTTCAAATTCTTTACCTTTACCACCATCGAATGAAGCGTAACGGTCAGACAACATTTTCTTATATGGAGATTCGTTCAACAAAGCAGCTGCGCTTTCCAATGCACGAGCCATAGCATCCATACCTGCAATGTGAGCAATGAAGATATCTTCCAGGTCGGTAGAGTTACGACGAGTTTTAGCGTCGAAGTTTGTTCCACCGTTACCCAAGCCACCATTACGGATAATTTGCATCATAGCTTGTGTCAGTTCGTAATTGTCAATCGGGAACTGGTCTGTATCCCAACCATTCTGATAATCACCACGGTTAGCGTCGATAGAGCCCAACATACCGTTGTCTACTGCTACTGCCAATTCGTGTTCGAAAGTATGACCAGCCAAGGTTGCGTGGTTTACTTCAATATTCACTTTGAAATCTTTATCCAAGCCATGAGCTTTCAGGAAGCCGATCACAGTTTCTGTATCTACATCATACTGGTGTTTAGTTGGTTCCATCGGTTTCGGTTCGATCAGGAAAGTTCCTTTGAAGCCACGAGCACGAGCATAATCACGAGCCATAGTCAGCATTTTTGCCAGGTGTTCTTTTTCACGTTTCTGATCTGTGTTCAGAAGAGACATATAACCTTCACGGCCACCCCAGAATACATAGTTTTGACCACCCAGTTCGATAGTGGCGTCGATTGCATTCTTGATCTGAACAGCAGCACGAGCTACTACGTCAAAATCAGGATTAGTAGCAGCACCGTTCATATAACGTGCATGACCAAATACGTTGGCAGTACCCCACAACAGTTTGATGCCTGTTTCAGCTTGTTTCTGTTTTGCATAAGCTACGATTGCTTTCAGATTAGCTTCGTATTCTTCGATGCTTGCACCTTCAGAAACCAAGTCTACATCGTGGAAACAGTAGTATTCGATACCCATTTTCTGCATGAATTCGAAACCTGCATCCATTTTATCTTTTGCTGCTTGTATAGCGTCAGCACTACTATTCCAAGGGAATTGTTTTGTTCCGCCACCGAATTGGTCACCGCCTTCAGCACACAAAGTATGCCACCATGCCATAGCAAATCTCAACCAATCTTTCATCTTCTTACCGTTGATTACCTTTTCAGCATCGTAGTAACGGAATGCCATCGGATTCTTACTATCTTTACCTTCGAACTTAATCTTTTCAATTCCTGGGAAAAATTCTTTTGTTGCCATAATTCTTTTATTTTTAAATGGTTATTATTTAAATTGTTAATTATTTATCTGAAGAAAGAACCGGAGCCGGTATGTTACCGGTCATCGACTTTTCAAGGCGGTATTTCCATTTTGCATAGGCATCAGCATATTCCTGACGTTTCGCCACATTAGGCTCGATCACATCCAGTTTGTCAAGCGTAGCAAATGCTTCATTGTTATCTTTGTAGATACCTGCACCAATACCTGCACCTTTCGCAGCTCCTACTGAACCGTCTGTATCATAAAGCTCGATAGTGGCTCCTGTAACTCCCGCCAACGTATCGCGGAAGATAGAACTCAAGAACATATTAGCATGTCCGGCATGGATCATCTTCACGGGAATTCCCATCTGCTCCATGATATCAATACCATATTTAAAAGAGAATACGATACCTTCTTGAGCGGCACGGATAATGTGGTGTTTGCCATGTGCATTGAAGTCCAATCCACGGATGCTGCAACCGATTTCTTTATTATTCAACATACGTTCAGCACCGTTACCAAAGGGTAGAATACTGATTCCCGCACTACCGATAGGAGCTTTAGAAGCCAACACATTCATTTCATTATAAGATATTCCTTCGGGAGCAATGTTGCGTTTTACCCATGAATTAAGAATACCTGTTCCGTTGATGCAAAGCAATACTCCCAGACGTGTCTGGTCTATTGCATGATTGACATGGGCAAAGGTATTGACACGTGACTGCGGATCATAATTCACTTCACCGTTCACACCATAAACTACTCCTGATGTTCCCGCCGTAGAAGCAATCTCGCCCGGATTGAACACGTTCAGAGAGAGAGCATTGTTAGGCTGGTCACCTGCACGATAAGTAATAGGTGTTCCCTCTTTCAATCCAAGTTCTTTGGCAGTCATTGCACTGACGCGTCCTTGTTCTGCGAAAGTCGGTTTTATATCTGCGATCAAAGAAGAGTCGAATCCGTAATAATCCATTAGGAAGTCAGCCACCCGGTTGTTCTTGAAATCCCAGAACATACCTTCCGAAAGTCCGGAAACGGTTGTGCAAATCTCTCCACTCAACTTCATGGCAATATAATCACCCGGCAGCATTATCTTGTAAATCTGTTCATAGATGGCAGGTTCGTTTTCTTTAATCCATGCCAACTTGGAAGCTGTAAAGTTTCCCGGCGAGTTCAATAAATGAGAAAGACATCTCTCCTCTCCGATTATTTCAAATGCTTTCTGGCCGTATGGCACAGCACGGGAGTCACACCAGATAATAGCAGGACGCAATACACGCTGATTCTTATCGACACATACCAATCCGTGCATCTGATAAGAGATACCGATAGCCTTTATTTCAGCAGCACTCACTCCGGATTCGGTCATAATAGCCTGTGTAGCCAACTTTAAGTTTTCCCACCAACTTTCCGGATCTTGTTCCGCCCATCCGGGATTCACTGCAATAATATTCGCTTCTGTTTTCGGAAAAAATGCCGATGATACACATTTACCTGTTTCAGCATTTACCAAACTCGCTTTTACAGACGAGCTACCTATGTCATAACCTAATAGAAACATAATTTTATTTACGATTAAACGATTTACTATTTACGATTTAACGCTCAATGCCCGACAATTAATACTATAACATTCAACGCCTAATACTTGATACTTAATGCTTGAATAAAGTCTACCTTCTCACCTTATTATATATCTTCTTATCAAATTTATAATAACGGGCAGCACGGTGAGCCACTCCTTGTTGTTTTTCTTCCAGAGGAACTACATATTCCATCATGGCTATTTTCTTATGGAAATTGCGTACATCCACAGCTTTGTCGTATACTAATTCAAAAAGGGTTCTTAATTGTGCAGCTGTAAATTTGCGCGGAAGCAGTTCGAACAGCATGGATGGATTGAATTCTACAAACTGACGAATATAAGTAAGTGCTTCCTTAATAATCAGATTATGGTCGAAAGCCAATGTTTTCACATCTTTCAAAGCAATCCAGCAAGCCTGATGATCGTCCAGATTCTTATCCAACGTACGGTCTATCTTCACCATTGACAGATATGCAATGGTAACAATACGTTCCACTCTTGACTGCATGGCTCTTTCCAGCCAACGTACATCTTTCGGATTACTTGTTCTGTTTTTAGAACCGAATGCTTTAAACTGCATCAGATTCACATTTTTAAGTCCTGTCAGTTCATACAAAACCCGTTGTGCTGCTTCATCCAGGTCTTCATCCATATATATAAGACTTCCGGGAAGTTTCATATCGTGATATACTTCTCCATTATCTTCACCTGCACGTTTTACAAGCAACACTTTCAGTTGTTCTCCGTCAAAACCAATCACTACACAGTCCACTGATATATGATTGTTTGCTAAAGGTGTATTTTTCTGTAAATTTTGCATATCCATTTCTTTAAGACGGTGCAAATATAGAGGCTAAAACTCATCAAAACAAAAATAAGAACTATGCTATAAAACATTGTTTTTCATATAAATACATATCATACATTCTACAATATGAATAGTTAGTGTTATCTTACGAATTACAATATGTATTTTAGTATTTCCGCGAGTGAGTAATTGTATAAAGTACAAAAACTAGATGGACGCTTTATTATCAGTACTTTTCATATCATTTCCAGCAGATAGCGGTAAAGGTACTTATTGTATTTTAAACGATATGCCATTTTGTACCTTATCGTTTTTTATTCTATCTTTGTCGGGTAAATATTAAAAAAACTAAAATGGAACGTCATCCAGTCATTTTATCCATTGCCGGCTCCGATTGTTCAGGAGGCGCAGGTATTCAAGCAGACATAAAAACAATCTCCGCTTTAGGTGGCTATGCGGCATCGGCTATTACTGCCATCACCATACAAAACACACTGGGAGTACGTGCCGTACAATCTATCGCCCCTGACATTGTTCGTGGACAAATAGAAGCAGTGATGGACGACCTGCAACCGGTTGCCATCAAAATAGGAATGATAAATGATATTCAGATTGTTCGTGTGATTTCCGACTGTTTACAAAAATATTCACCTGCATACGTCGTCTACGATCCGGTAATGGTGTCTACCAGCGGAAAGAAACTCATGACAGATGAAGCTATAGAAGAAATAAAAAAAGAACTTTTGCCGCTTGTGACATTAATCACTCCCAACATCGACGAAGCGAAGGTGCTTACAGGCAAAAGTATTCACAATATTCAGGACATGCAGGCAGCCGCCAAAATGCTGACGGACGATTATCACACTAGCATCTTGTTAAAAGGCGGACATCTGGAGGGAGACAATATGTGCGACCTTTTGCACACGTCCGAGTCTATCTACCATATATATAAGGAGAAAAAGATAGAAAGCCATAACCTGCATGGAACCGGGTGCACCCTCTCCTCTGCCATTGCTACTTATCTGGCCAAAGGATACCCCATGCGAGAATCCATCCAGCACGCTAAAACGTATATCACTCAAGCTATTATCGCAGGAAAAGAATTGAATGTCGGACACGGCAACGGCCCTTTATGGCATTTTCCGGACTCCGTTGCACAAATGTGTACATTTTGTGCGGTTGTATCATAAAAATACGTAACTTTGCACCCGCAATTAAAAATCAATTAAATAATAAAAATATGAAAGCATTTGTATTTCCCGGTCAAGGCGCTCAATTTGTAGGAATGGGTAAAGACCTGTATGAAAACTCAGCTTTAGCAAAAGAATTGTTTGAAAAAGCAAATGATATCCTCGGATATCGCATTACAGATATCATGTTCGATGGTACAGACGAAGATCTCCGTCAGACAAAGGTTACTCAGCCTGCCGTATTCCTTCACTCTGTTATCTCTGCTCTTTGCATGGGTGATGACTTCAAACCGGAAATGACTGCCGGCCACTCACTCGGCGAATTCTCTGCATTGGTAGCTGCCGGTGCATTGAGTTTTGAAGATGGTTTGAAACTTGTTTATGCACGTGCAATGGCTATGCAGAAAGCTTGTGAAGCTACTCCTTCTACTATGGCTGCCATTATTGCATTGCCTGATGAGAAAGTAGAAGAAATCTGCGCAGCAGTAAATGCAGAAGGTGAAGTTTGCGTACCGGCTAACTACAACTGCCCGGGACAAATCGTTATCTCCGGTTCTGTACCAGGTATCGAAAAAGCTTGCGAACTGATGAAAGCTGCCGGAGCTAAACGTGCTCTTCCGCTGAAAGTAGGTGGTGCTTTCCATTCTCCATTGATGGACCCTGCTAAAGTTGAGTTGGAAGCTGCTATCAAGGCTACGGAAATTCATACTCCTAAATGTCCGGTATATCAGAATGTAGACGCACTTCCTCACACTGATCCTGCAGAAATCAAAAAGAACCTGGTTGCCCAGCTGACTGCTTCCGTACGCTGGACACAGTCTGTTAAGAATATGGTTGCCGACGGTGCTACTGATTTTACAGAATGTGGCCCGGGTGCAGTACTTCAAGGACTGATTAAGAAAATTGACGGTACTGTCAACGCTCACGGTATTGCATAAGCATCCGTAAAAAAGACTTTATCTTTAAATATATGAAGCGTGTTGGTAACTATTGCCAACACGCTTTTTTATATTAAGCCTATTCATAGCATACGGATTAACATGTTGTATAACACCCCGTTACTTTTCTTTTCCGGCAAACTTTCCGTATCTTGCTATTGTTTTTATTACAGGAATCATTTACTCAAATTTATGAGCCATGAAAATACATGAATATCAAGCGAAAGAGATTTTCTCCAAGTACGGAATACCTGTCGAGAGGCACACTTTATGCCGTACAGCCGCAGGTGTCATAGCCGCTTACCGGAGGATGGGAACAGACAGGGTGGTTATAAAAGCACAGGTATTAACCGGAGGCCGGGGAAAAGCCGGAGGAGTGAAACTGGTAAACAATACGGAAGATGCTTATCAGGAAGCTAAAAATATTCTCGGAATGAGTATTAAAGGACTTCCGGTCAATCAAGTACTGGTTAGTGAGGCGGTAGATATTGCTTCCGAATATTATGTCAGTTACACCATCGACCGAAATACACGTTCTGTCGTTCTGATGATGAGTGCATCCGGCGGTATGGATATCGAAGAGGTAGCCCGTCAAACACCGGAGAAAATCATCCGATATTCAATCAATCCATTTATTGGTCTTCCCGATTATCTGGCAAGACGTTTTGCTTTCTCCCTCTTTCCTCAAATGGAGCAGGCGGGTAAAATGGCGGCCATCCTTCAGGAACTTTATAAGATCTTCATGGAAAATGATGCATCATTAGTGGAAGTAAATCCGCTGGCACTCACCAAGAAAGGTACGTTGATGGCTATTGACGCAAAGATTGTTTTTGATGACAATGCGCTCTATCGCCATCCGGAGGTACATGCTTTATTTGATCCGACGGAGGAAGAAAGAATAGAAGCAGACGCTAAAGATAAAGGATTCAGTTATGTCCACATGGATGGTAACATCGGTTGTATGGTAAATGGTGCCGGACTCGCTATGGCTACTATGGACATGATTAAACTTTATGGAGGTCAGCCAGCCAATTTTCTCGACATTGGTGGTAGTTCCAATCCTGTCAAGGTAATTGAAGCCATGAAACTTTTATTGCAGGATGAAAAAGTGAAAGTGGTCCTGATTAATATTTTTGGAGGAATCACCCGCTGTGATGATGTAGCAATGGGGCTTCTTCAGGCATTCGAGCAGATAAACAGTAATGTACCTGTTATCGTACGGCTTACAGGCACTAATGAGCATATCGGACGGGAACTGTTACGGAATTACAACCGTTTCCAAATAGCCACAACGATGAAAGAAGCTGCTCTTATGGCTCTGAAAGCATAATAAGTACCCAAATCATTAATAAATAAAGCAATTATGAGCATATTAATAGATAAATCCACCCGCCTGATTGTACAGGGAATTACTGGGAGAGACGGACTTTTCCATGCCAAGAAGATGAAAGAATACGGAACCCATGTTGTTGGAGGAACTTCTCCGGGCAAAGGAGGAACAGATGTAGACGGCATCCCCGTATTCAACACTATGTATGACGCGGTTGAACAAACGAAAGCCAATACTTCTATCATTTTTGTTCCGGCACGTTTTGCGGCAGATGCCATTATGGAGGCAGCAGATGCGGGCATCCGGTTAATCGTCTGCATTGCGGAAGGAATCCCCACGCTGGATGTAATTAAGGCGCACCAGTTTGCCGAACAAAAAGGTGCTATGCTGATCGGCTCCAACTGTCCGGGACTGATCTCTCCGGGAAAAAGCATGGTAGGCATTTTACCAGGACAGGTCTTTTTAGAAGGAAATGTCGGAGTTATCAGCCGTAGCGGAACACTTACTTACGAAATTGTGTATCACTTAACGGCGAATGGCATGGGACAATCCACTGCTATCGGCATCGGGGGTGACCCTGTTGTAGGTCTTCATTTCCGTCAACTGCTGGAGATGTTTCAAAATGATCCGGAAACAGAAGCGATCGTCCTGATTGGAGAGATTGGAGGAAACGCAGAAGAACAAGCGGCTGAATATATCCGCAATAATGTAACCAAACCTGTAGTGGCATTTATTGCGGGGCAATCAGCTCCTCCGGGGAAGCAGATGGGACATGCAGGAGCTATCATCTCGGGAAGTTCCGGTTCAGCAAAAGAGAAGATTGAATCCTTAGAAGCTGCCGGTATCCGGGTAGCACAAGAACCTTCGGATATACCGAAACTATTGAAAAGATAAACTCCAAAAGAGAAAGACAAGACAAAAGTAGTCATATCATAATAGATGCAGATTCACTCCCTCAAATAAGTAATTACATACTTATCGTTTAGAGTAAATCTGCATTTATTTTACATACCTTTCTTTATACCTAATTTTATAAGAAGAGCATTCATAGGATATGCACAGAAGAAGCCGAAAAGCATAGCCAACTGCATCATAAACCAGAATATCCATGTGTCTTTGGGTAACGGTTCATTGATGAACAATACAAAATAGACAATCGCCATCCAGCCATACATTCCTACCTGCCAGGACAAAAGAGAAAAGAAATCCGCTTTGAAAGCACGAGCAAAAGCATTACCTACCGATATTTTTTCCATCTCCCGAATAGCATAGAATTGGAAATAAACACCAATCATCAAAGCCAGAATAAAGTCAAGTACCCAATTACCAAAGAGCTGACTTCCTGCCACAGTTACAGGAACGTAGTTTGTAAACCACTCTCCTATGATATCTGCCAATGTACATCCTGCACCACAATGAAGCGCCGACAAAGCTACCGATTGCCAATAAGGACGTTGCATTCCTTGCATCGACATTTCTCCCTGCATGGGCATATCCATCGCCATATTATCTTTCATACCGGACATATCCATTCCCTTCATATCAGACATATCTTTCATGCCAGACATATCCATTTTCATCCCATCATCCTCCACTTTCATCGGAACACTCCGTCCAAACTTATTATACGCCCATAAAGCTAAATAACTTCCCCATAATGCAGATAATATCCAGACTGTATTCATTATCTTCATTGATTGCGGACGATGTGTCAGGTCTATGGCAATATGTACTGCAATTCCGATACCTGAACATACTAAGAAAACGGCTATTAAATTGAGCATGACTGTATGTTTTTAAAGATTCAGATTACAAAACATCCTTTATTTGTGAATAGTTCACCCCATTACTTTTAATTTTATCCCGTCGAACTATTCCCCACACGAGTTGTTATCATTTTATAATCAAAACAATAGAAATATGAGCAGACGTAGACAATTAGAGCATGAAGTATCTGTTGCTCAAGAAAGAATAAAGAAAGCTGCAAAAGATACACCGAAGAATATCCTGAAATTATGGGAACAAGAGCTGGTAGACCTGGAATTGGAACTCAATAATATGGTGGATGATGAAGAAGATAACAATGAGGATTAACAGAAGAAAGGCGCGCTAGTTACCTAGTGCGCCTTTCTCTATTACTGTATATGTATTCAGTATTAATTCTTTGGCAATGCTTCTTTTACTACCATTGAACGACCTACATATTCTGCACCGTTCAATTGTTCGATAGCTTTAGCAGCTTCTGCATCATCCGGCATTTCGATAAACGCAAAACCTTTTGATCTTCTAGTTTCACGATCTGTGATTAACTTTACTGAAGCAACTGTTCCATACTCTTCCATTACATGTCTCAAATCTGATTCCTTAACATTATAGCTAAGATTTCCAATGTACAAATTCATAAAATACAAATATAAAAAATTAATAATTCAATAAGAAAGTTTTAGGAAGATCTTAATTAGAGATGGATATGCTCAAATAAATGAGAAGATTCATGTAAAAAAATCAAATCGTAATAAACCTCTTTATTGTTGTTGATGCAAAGAAAGGCATTATTTGGGGATATTGCACTATATTCTCTCCTTTTTCTTTCTGCAAAACATCTTTTTTATGAAAATAAGCCAATACTTAACGTTCTTATTCTTTTTATACCAAGCCATTCCATGTAAACTACCGGATTAGTCTTTCTGCAAATTCTTCGCTACAAATTCCTCAAAAAACGTTTTCTTATAGTTTCCACCTCCTATTCCTATCTCATAAGACTTAATAAAAATATCATTGGTATCAAAAGAGTCGATCCGTGAGGTATTGACAATATAGGACTTGTTTATCCGGAGAAACTGTTTAGCGGGCAGTTGCTCATGAATATTTTTCAGATTCATCTTAGTAATCACCCGCTGATCTTCCAATTGGAGAATGGAATAATCCTTTAGTCCTTCAATAAAAAGAATATCACTGAAGTTTATCTTGATATAGCGTCGCTCCGATTTGATGAAGATATATTCTTCCTGTATCTCCTCCACTCTTTCGGCTGTTTCCGACAATAACAGTTTATGATATGCTATTGCCTTATTGACTGCTTTCAGAAAACGGTTCATTTCAATGGGCTTCACCAGATAATCAATGGCACTTACTTCATAACTATCGAGTGCATATTCCGCATACGCCGTTGTAAAGACAATCAACGTATTCATGGGAATGCTTTGCGCAAATTCTATTCCGGTAATTCCCGGCATCTGAATATCAAGGAAAATCAGATCAACCGTATATTCATTTATATAAGCGGACGCTGCGATAGCATTATTAAAGCTACCCACCAATGTCAGTTGTGGAATCTGCTCCACCAATGACTTCATACCTTTGCGAGCTACCGGCTCGTCATCAACAATAATACAATTCATAAGTTTAGATGTAAGTTGACATTATAAGTTGTTTCTTTATCTTCTATCTGTAACGTATACCGTGATTCATAAAGTAAATCCAGTCTGCGTTTCACATTGGCCAATCCTATTCCCCCTTCCCGCTTAACAGGAACACGGGGCTTAGAATTTTCGCAACGAAACGTCAACCGTTTATTATGCACAGAAAAATACAGGTGAACATAAGATAAATTGTCGCTATCCAAATTATGTTTCACCGCATTCTCTACAAAAGGAATAAACAATAACGGAGGAATACAGATATTCTCCATATTTCCCTCTTGAAAGATTGTATATTCAAAATGATCCCTTCTCACCTTCTCCAATTCAAGAAAGCTGGTGAGAAACTGTATATCTGCAGTAAGAAATACTTCTCTTCTTGTACTGTCATTCAACTGGTAGCGAAGTAGATTGTCCAGTTTCTCCAATATCTGTGAAGCCTCATCCGGAGCATCCTTTACCAAAATATTGGCATTATTCAGCATATTAAAAAGAAAATGCGGATTGATCTGTTTCTTTAATTGTTGCAATTCTGCCTGTTTAGTCGCCTTCTCCAATTCAAGAATCTTTTTATCGGAGACAACCCAACGGCGGAATAGTTCAAAGCTCGTACAGCCACCTGCACTTAATAGCAGTACTAATACTCCATAAGCAATACTATCAAAAGAAACAGCATGGTTATCCTGTATACAAAACCCACGAATACCGTATCGTTGATATAATGGAGACAGAAATATAAATCCTAATAATACACTCACTAAATTGACTCCGAGAAACGAAATCCAATAACACCATAACTTGCGCTTGGCCTTATACAGGAAACGGGGCACTAACCAATATATATTCAGATAGATAGGAAATGCAAAAACCAATATACTAACCGGATATGCATATAGGAAACCTTCTCTAGTAAAATCTCCATATACATTCTGAAAGCCCAAAAAGAGTATAATAAATAGCAATAGTAAGTTACTGATAAGCCTGAAACGGTCATTTACCAGATTCTTCCCCCAATCGTATACATTTCAGGTATCTTTCATAATTCCAACATTAAACCAATGGTACACAGTGCCTCATCATTATAGTCACTTTTTAATTGATAACCTCCCGGATATAACAAGTCCAATCGTTGCCGTAACTTGTCAAAAGCAGGTGCTACTTGCAGACTTTCCTTTTTTCGCAGACAGTATGTACAAATGAATCGAAGCTGATTCTCTTTCATTTGAAAATCGATCCTTATATTTTCTCCCTTTCCATTCTCTCCACATACAGTTGTCCGAATCACATATTCTATCACAGGCATAAACAATAAAGGAGGAACTTGTATATAACGCACTTCATTCAGGATGTTGACTTCAAAATTAAACTCCGGATTACATAGTTTCTCCAACTTCATATAATCAGTCATAAAATCGATATCATCTCCCAACAATACCTGTTGCCGTTCACTTTCATAAAGTTGGTATCTAAGCAACCGACTTAATTTAAAGATAAGCAATGACGCCTTTTCTCCATCTTCTCCCAGCAAGGTTCGTACCTTATTCAATATTCTCGAAAAAAACTCCGGTTGGAGTTGATCCTTCAAATGATTTAGATCAGTCTGTATGTTAATATTCTCCAATTCATTTAATCGTTGTTGATAGGCCACCCAACGATGCAGAAAAATAGTAAAAGAAAAAGCCAGGAAATAGAGTATCAGTGCCAATGCATTTATCAACAGAAAGAAAGGGAGATCACTGTTTAGTCTTTGCATCTGTTCGGGTATAACATAATATTGCCCTAGAAAACAAATAGCACCAACCATGGCGGTCAGCATAAATCCAACAAGGCAACTCAAATATATGATATACTTTTTATATCTACGCTGAAACAGATAACCGGGAATTAACCAGTAAGTATGCAGATTTATGATTCCCCATAGAATGACAGAAAGTAAAAGACTAACTCCCGTAGAAAGATTTAGCCCTAAACTATCGCTTTCGACAAAAGTGCCTCTGAACACTAAAAAGGAGACTACAAGAAATATCCCTATTTGCTTCAGTAACGTATATAATAGTATCTTAACTGACATCAGGCGATAAAGTTACCATTTTTTTAGAACTTATACTTCATTCCCACCGAAACATACATTGCCGGTTTAAAATATGGATCAGTATCTTTAGACATATCTTCGAAGAAAGCCTTTAAAGTGCGGGTAGTGTAATAAGCTATTCTGCTACACGACACACCGGCAGTAGCAGTGATTGAAAAAGAATTCCCCATACTTACTTCCGGTTGTAAACCTACAATAATGAATTGCTGGGAAAACATAGTATCTTTTCCTTCTCTTTCCAACAATGCCAATGACCCGTTCATTTCTGCCACTAACCTTAGATTCAGATATTTATTCATTTTCATTCCTGCCGATACTTCCATGGCATTCAGCATCGAAACTTTAATCTGATAACGTCCTTCGGTGCTCCAATCAAAATAAATAGCAGGAAATACCATCGGATAACCAAACGTGTTATTTATAGCCAATCCGGCTCCAAGAGATAAATTGGACTTGAACTGCCGGATGAAAATAACTCCTCCCTGTCCCAGGACATTCTTCAGTTTTACATCAGAAGAGGTATAAACACCTGCACCAACTGTCGTCAACAAGAGCCATTTTTTGCTGATAGGGCGAATATTGGTTACGCTCAACTGCATATTTATGATTTGATCTATGTCTATGTAAGATTGAAGATTCTTATTATTCATTGCCGTATAGCTTCCTCCTGCCGAAATCATCCAAATTGTGGGCTGATTTCTTTCATTCATTTTCTGTGATACGGGAATATTGACGTTCCCTTCCACAAAGCACATATCCCCTTTCCCGGGATACTGTCCGTTTTCATCTTTATATCGGGAAGAAGATATATACCCGGTTTTCACACTAACCTGTGCCTGTATATTTTCAGGAAGTAATAGAAACAAGGCGAACGCACTTAACAAAATAATCCTCATTCTTTTATCTGTTTTAGGGTTTGAATGAGACAAAAGTAGAGTTTTACCGATCTGCGTAGAGAGTTTGTAGACCAAACCCGGCATTAAGTAGACCAAACCTGTAAATTTGTAGCCTATTTGGTCTGAATGTATTATATAAAAAAATAAAAGACTACCTTTCAACCGAAGATAGTCTTTTATTCATATATCATTTTTTAATTATCCACAATGGAAATACTTATGTACGAGATCTAACATCTCCATCGGCTTTCCTTCCAAATCCGCACGCAATGTTTTATCTTCATAACCACGAAGTCTGCGGATGATACCATCAATCATTGCCGGGCTGAATACATTATATTGTTCAAAGATTGCCCGTTGTTGTTGCAGGCAATCGGCAGAAGCTTCACAGCTATCCGGCAGTTGCGCCAGTGATTTCAGCTTATCTTCGTTTTCTTTCTGATGGATATTCACATTTACATAAGTTTTTTCAGCAATGTCCAGCGCATTTTCAATCTCAAAACCATGACGGCAGGCAACAGCCAAACCAGCCAACAGTTGATACAAATCTGCCGAACCATCCGGAGAACGCATTTCTACAGTCTGCTTCTGGCTGGTGTCAAAATGACTTTCAGCTTCCAACGGATTTGCCAATGTACACATATCTGTTTTTGCAGCCCATCCCAGAGGTACACGTACTAATACAGAGCGGTTACGATCTCCCCAACAAACATTGGTAGGTGCTTCCTGATGAGGAACGAGACGGAAATAAGAAGTAGGATTGGTATTTCCAAAAGCAGTAATTGACGGAGCAAGCACCATCATTCCGGCAATTGCCTTGCGTGCTGTTTCCGACAAAACACCGTCTTTCAGCATCTGGTTCTTTCCGTCTTTCATGATACGCATGTGGACATGCAAGCCCGAACCAGCTTTACCTGCCGTAATCTTTGGAGCAAAGGTTACATTGTATCCATATCTAAATCCTAGATTACGAATCACCCATTTGGCAATCATTAATTGATCTGCTGCCTGCGATACGGGAACCGGCAGGAATTCTATTTCATTCTGCTCATAGATATAACCATCCAGCGTAAAATTACCTACTTCAGAGTGTCCATACTTTATTTGTCCGCCTGTCTGTGCGATGTAAGACATACATTGGGTACGGAATTCATTGAATTTAGCATAAGGGCCCGATTCATGATAACCACGTTGATCGGTTGCCTGGAACATACCGGTGTCCGGAGCTATTACATAATATTCCAATTCGCCCATTGCCTGAAATTCCATTCCGGTAACTTCTGTAAAAGTCTTGCTTGCTTTGTAAAGGGTGTGTTCTGGTGCACTTTCAAGTGGTTCACCGTCTTTATTGAAGAAAGAGCAAAGCATGGACAGCGTCGGAATCTCGGCAAACGGATCAACGAATGCTGTGCAAAAACGGGGAATTACATAAAGGTCACTACTGCCCGCTTCTATAAATGAGAAAAGGCTGGAACCGTCTACCCGTTCTCCACATGTGAGAATAGCTTCCAGATAAGCTTGATTGTTGATGACAAAGTTCAGAGTTTTCAGACGCCCGTCTCCCGCCGGATACATAAAATTAACCATGCGGATATCTTTTTGCTGGATAAATGAGATAATGTCAGCTTTTGTAAACTCTGAAGTTGGTTTCTGAAGGAATGCCACCAACTGGTTAGCATTCATTGATAAATCATAATTCATAATCGGTTGTTTTTCGTTGTTGTATGATTAAAACGGTTTGTTGAATGCCAAAGATAAGGAAAAGATGGAAAATCGAGTAAGAAAAGATTTAATTATTTCTTTGTCATGCAGCATTTATGTCTATTATCCTATTTAAAACGCTTCAGGTCTTTCTTCTCAAAAATCCATTCCGGAGTGTATAGTTTCCCAGTATCCGTTTCGGTCAGCTCGTACTAGGGAGAAAAGTTGCGGTTGGTTGAAAAGCGATTCATGGAGCGACTGGACGATGCATCTAAAAACTGGAAGAGTGCAAGAAAAGTGTATCAAACATTAACTTTTAAATCACTTGCGCTTATCCTTTTTTATTCTAACTTTGTAGAAAGACTTGCATACAGAACTAAAATTGATAAGCTTATGGATATCCTAACTTTTATTCAAAATTTCAGAGAGGCATTCGGAGAAAATGCTGAATTGCCTCTTGTCTTCTGGTACTCGGATGAGCAAAAGGGAGAAACAGAAAAGATAAACGGTTGCTTCTTCAAAGGTATAAAGACGGCAAGAGATGGTGGTATTATCAGCCTGAATGCCGAAAACATCGGTTGTGGCGGTGGTAAATTCTATACTGGTTTCACCGAAATGCCGGAACGTGTGCCAACTTTTGTTTCGCTCAAAGAGAAATACAAACAGACTCCCGAAATGGTTATCGACTTTATACAGCAAATCGGAGTTCCCCGAACAGAAAAAAAGTATCTTCATTTTGCACGTATAGATAAGGTAGAAAGCCTTGAAGAAATAGAAGGTATTGTATTTCTGGCAAATCCGGATATGCTTTCGGGTTTAACCACTTGGGCTTTCTATGATAATAATGCAGAAGATTGCGTTGTTTCTACCTTTGGTTCCGGTTGCAGTACTGTAGTAACACAAGCCACGTTAGAGAATCGTAAAGGAGGCAAACGTACTTTCCTCGGCTTCTTCGACCCGTCGGTTCGCCCTTATTTCGAAGCTGACAAACTAAGCTATACCATACCTATGTCCAGATTTAAAGAGATGTATGAAACGAT
Source organism: Bacteroides sp. OM05-10AA (assembly GCF_003439055.1). Lineage (NCBI taxonomy): Bacteria > Pseudomonadati > Bacteroidota > Bacteroidia > Bacteroidales > Bacteroidaceae > Bacteroides > Bacteroides sp. OM05-10AA. Next base: position 17,110 of record NZ_QSUR01000049.1, on the reverse strand, counting down.
GCGCCAAAGTTGTCTGTTCGATACGCATGCATGGGGAAAGATTAAGGAAAGGATGAACGGATAGCCGCCCTGCTTGTCTTTGAAGGTTTCCCGTAGGGCAACTGTTGTTTCCCCGTAGACAAACCACAGTTTCCCCTGCGGGGGAACAACAGTTTGCCTATGGGGAAACTATGATAATCTACGGAGGAATGAATTCTTTTCCTGCCGGATTAAAAAAAATGTCGGCAGGATTAAACCTTTTACTAGGAGAAAAGTCTTATCACTAATATATTATCATACTATTCAACATTAAAGTATCAACGAAAATGGAAACATCCGTCAAACTCTATTCGCTGAAACACAGCAATGTGAAAACCTACCTGTTCGCCTTACTGTTCGTAGCGGGTAACATTGCACTTCCACAATTATGCCATCTCGTACCTTATGGTGGTCCTACCCTGTTACCTATTTATTTTTTCACGCTGATTGCAGCTTATAAATATGGTTTTCTTGTAGGATTATTGACTGCTATTCTTTCACCAGTCATCAATCATTTATTGTTTGCCATGCCCTCGGAGGCGGTACTTCCCATCCTGTTAATCAAATCGTCCTTACTCGCCGGAGCTTCAGCTCTTGCAGCACGTACTATAAAATCGGTTTCATTACTGGCCATTCTTGGTGTCGTACTCACTTATCAGGTCATAGGCGTTGCATTTGAATGGGCCATCGTCGGAAGTTTCTACGAAGCAGTACAGGACTTCCGTATCGGTATTCCGGGAATGTTACTGCAATGGTTCGGCGGATACGCCCTCCTGAAAGCAATTGCAAAACTTTAAACTAATATAGAAAGATGGACAGAAGGGACTTTTTAAAAACAGTAGCTATCACCGGAGCTGCCCTGACTATACAGCGTTCGGAAGCTATGGAGGTGTTAACTCAAACAATCAATAAAGCAAACGGAAGCAATCCTGATCTGGTGGCCGTTATGGGCGGAGAACCCGAAGAGATGTTCCGCCGTGCCATAAGCGAACTGGGGGGTATGAAGCAATTCGTGAAACCGGGGCAGAAAGTGGTTGTAAAACCTAATATCGGTTGGGATAAAGTGCCGGAACTGGCAGGAAATACGAATCCGAAACTGATTGAAGAAATCGTCAGACAATGTTTTGCCGCCGGAGCTAAAGAAGTGGTCGTGTTCGACCATACTTGTGACGATTGGCAGAAATGCTACAAAAACAGTGGTATTGAAGCCGCTGCCAAAAAGGCCGGAGCCAAAGTAATGCCTGCACATCTGGAGTCGTATTACAAACCAATTGATCTGCCAAAAGGCAAAAAGATGAAGAAAGCCAAAGTGCACGAAGCGATTCTGGATTGTGATGTATGGATCAATGTTCCTATTCTGAAGAATCACGGAGGGGCCAATCTGACTATCTCCATGAAAAATCACATGGGGATTGTGTGGGATCGCGGATTCTTCCACCAGAACGATTTGCAACAATGCATCGCAGATATCTGTACATTACAGAAGAAAGCTGTACTCAACGTAGTAGACGCCTACCGGATTATGAAAACAAACGGTCCGCGGGGACGATCTGCATCTGATGTTGTACTGGCAAAAGGATTGTTTATCTCACCGGATATTGTAGCCGTAGATACGGCTGCTGCCAAGTTCTTCAATCAAGTACGTGAGATGCCACTGGATACAGTAGGACATCTCGCCAATGGAGAAGCACTGAAAATAGGAACCATGAACATTGACAAATTGAATGTCAAGCGAATTAAGATGTAAAACAACCATGTTAAGAAGGCTACGTATTGGAATATCAGCACTTTTGTTTGTGCTGATTTCTTTCTTTTTCCTCGATTTTGCAGAAATATTACCGAACAGTTTCCATCGGCTGGCACATTTGCAATTTGTTCCAGCCTTGCTTTCACTAAGTATAGGTATCTTATTATTTCTCATTGTGTTAACGCTTTTATTCGGACGTGTATATTGTTCTACAATCTGCCCTATGGGTATCTTGCAGGATGTGATTGCACGAATTTCCAAAGCAACGGGAAAAAAGAAAAAAAGATATAGTTACAGTCCTGCAAAAAACAAATTGCGCTGGGGTGTGCTCGGACTGACAGTGGTCGGGTTTCTATGTGGATTTACATTTATTGTTGGTTTGCTCGATCCGTACAGTGCGTATGGACGTGTAGTAGTGCACATATTCAAACCTATCTATATGCTGGGGAATAATCTGCTGGAATCACTCTTTGCCAGATTTGACAATTATACATTTTATCAGGTAGACACCTCCATCTTGAGCATTTCTTCCCTTCTCATCGCTATTATTACTCTTGCAGCCATCTTTGTAATGGCATGGAAACATGGACGGACATGGTGCAATACGATTTGTCCCGTAGGAACAATATTGGGGTTATTGAGCCGATTTTCATTATTCAAAGTCCGTATTGATACTGCCAAATGTAATGGATGCGGGCTTTGTGCCACCAAATGCAAAGCAGCTTGCATCAATAGTAAAGAACACGCTATTGATTATAGTCGTTGTGTAGATTGTTTCAACTGTTTGGGAGCATGCAAACAAAAAGCATTAGTTTACGCCCCTTCTTTAAAAAAACAGTCTGACGTAGAAACTCCTGCACCATCATCACCGGATTTGGATTCATCCAAACGCCGTTTTTTGGTTGCCGGTCTTGTTACCGCCGGAGCAACCCCCAAACTCATCTCCCAGGCCAAGGAATCTGTAGCAAGCCTGGAAGGTAAGAAGGCATACAAAAAGGAGAATCCGATCACTCCTCCGGGGTCTATCAGTCGGGAACACTTCCAGCAGCAATGCACATCCTGTCATCTTTGTGTCAGCAAATGCCCTTCTCATATCTTGAAACCGGCTTTCATGGAATATGGCTTGGCAGGCATGATGCAACCTACTGTCAGCTTTGAGAAAGGATTTTGTAACTTTGACTGTACTGTCTGTGGAGATGTCTGTCCCAATGGAGCAATTCTTCCCATAAGTGTAGAGCAAAAACATCTTACACAAATGGGATATGTTGTTTTCATCGAGGAAAATTGCATTGTTTATACTGATGGAACCAGTTGTGGAGCCTGCTCCGAACACTGTCCCACGCAAGCAGTGGCGATGGTGCCGTATAAGGATGGATTGACAATTCCTCATGTAAATAAAGAAATATGTGTAGGTTGTGGAGGATGTGAATATGTTTGTCCCGCCCGTCCATTCCGCGCCATCTATATTGAAGGAAATCCCGTACAAAAAGAAGCAAAACCATTCAAAGAAAGCGAAGAACACAAAGTTGAGATAGACGATTTCGGATTCTGACCGTCATGGTACCGGAGCAGAGCTTCCATCCCATATTTTAGGTTCTATGCCGGTTTATTTCAAATGTGAATAAGACAGATAGTATAGATTTAAAAAAAACTATCCATTATATTCCTCCTACTTTCAATAAATTCACTAAATTCGTGGCGAACTAAAGAAAGCAATTCATGGAGGTATTCACAAATAACTGGAATAGCCGGAAATATCAGATTGGCTATGCACTAAGCGGAGGATTTATTAAAGGATTTGCCCATTTGGGAGTCATGCAAGCTCTTCTGGAACATGATATTAAACCGGAAATCATCTCTGGAGTAAGTGCAGGGGCACTTGCAGGTGTCTTTTACGCGGATGGTAACGAGCCACACAAAGTACTTGATTATTTCTCCGGACATAAATTCCAGGATTTAACGAAATTGGTGATTCCCAAGAAGGGGCTATTTGACCTCTGTGAATTTATTGATTTTCTCCGGACTAACTTAAAAGCAAAAAATCTGGAAGAACTACAACTTCCCCTGATTATCACAGCAACTGACCTCGATCATGGTCGCATGGTTCACTTTCATCGAGGAAACATAGCGGAACGGGTCGCCGCTTCCTGCTGTATGCCTGTCATGTTTTCTCCGGTCAACATAGAAGGCACTAACTATGTGGATGGAGGATTGATGATGAATCTTCCAGTCTCTACCCTGCGCAGGGTTTGCGATAAAGTGGTAGCTGTCAATGTAAGTCCCATCATGGCACAGGATTACAAAATGAATATTGTAAGCATTGCTATGCGCTCATTTCATTTCATGTTCCGCGCCAATACCTTTCCCGAAAGAGAAAAATGTGATTTATTAATCGAACCATACAACCTATACGGATACAGTAACACCGAACTGGAAAAAGCAGAAGAAATCTTTGGGCAAGGCTATAATACAGCTAACGAAGTACTTAATCAACTGTTGGAAGAAAAGGGAAAAATATGGAAATAACCTCCTATCCATCAGAAATAAGAATGAATACGAATATTAATAATCTACTCTATATGAATGACGAAAATAAAATAATTATCTACCAAGTATTCACCCGCCTGTTTGGAAATAACAATAACCACTGTGTCTACAATGGAGACATTGCCACCAATGGTTGTGGGAAAATGGCTGATTTTACTCTCAAAGCACTTAGTGAAATCAAGAAACTGGGTACTACGCATATATGGTATACAGGCATCATCGAACATGCCACTCAAACGGACTATCGCCGTTATAACATCAGGCCAGATCATCCTGCTGTTGTAAAAGGAAAAGCGGGTTCTCCCTATGCTATCAAGGATTATTATGATGTAGATCCTGACTTAGCTAACGATGTGCAAGGACGTATGAAAGAATTTGAGAATCTGGTACATCGCACACATCGCACAGGTCTGAAAGTAATTATTGATTTTGTACCTAATCACGTAGCACGCCAATATCACTCGGATGCACAACCGGACGGTACGACCGAATTGGGAGCTAACGATGACTCCAGCCAATCTTTCAGCCCATATAATAATTTCTATTATATTCCTCAGGCGGAACTTCATGCCCAGTTTGATATGAAAGACGGTGCAGCAGAGCCTTACCGGGAATTCCCGGCGAAAGCTACCGGTAACAATCGTTTTGATGCTACTCCCAATATCACCGACTGGTATGAAACAGTGAAATTAAACTATGGAGTGGATTATCAGAATGGCGGTACTTGCCACTTCTCCCCGACTCCGGATACTTGGATAAAGATGCTGGACATTCTTCTTTTCTGGGCATCAAAAGACATTGACGGTTTCCGCTGCGACATGGCCGAAATGGTTCCTGTTGAATTCTGGGAATGGGCTATTCCTCAAGTAAAAGAGGCTTATCCTGAAATACTTTTCATCGCAGAGGTTTACAATCCAGGTGAATACCGTAACTATTTGTTCCGCGGCAAGTTTGATTACCTGTATGATAAGGTAGGGCTATATGACACGTTACGCAATGTAGCTTGTGGATATGAATCTGCATCCGCTATCACTCATTGCTGGCAAAGTCTGAATGGAATAGAGAAAAAGATGCTCAACTTCCTGGAGAATCACGACGAGCAACGTATCGCTTCTGATTTCTTTGCCGGCAACCCGCATAAAGGAATTCCTGCACTGATTGTTTCCGCCTGTATGAACACTAATCCTATGATGATCTACTTCGGCCAGGAGTTTGGAGAATTGGGCATGGATAGTGAAGGATTCAGCGGAAGGGACGGACGGACTACTATATTCGATTATTGGAGTGTAGACAGCATACGACGCTGGCGCAACGGAGGTAAATTTGACGGGAAGATGCTTACTGAAGAGCATAAACACCTCTACTCTATCTACCAAAAAGTACTGACGATTTGTAATGAAGAGCAGGCAATCAGCAAGGGAGTATTCTTTGATTTAATGTATGCCAATATAAACGGATGGCGTTTCAATGAGCATAAACAATATACTTTTATGCGAAAATATAAAAATGAGATTCTGTTTTTCATTATTAATTTCGACAGTCAACTGGTAGATGTTGCTATCAATGTGCCTTCACATGCTTTCGACTTTTTACAGATTCCTCAAATGGAATCTTATCAGGCCACTGATTTGATGACGGGCGCTAAAGAAGAAATCAGTCTATTACCTTATAAACCCACGGATGTTTCGGTAGGAGGCTATAACGGAAAGATTTTAAAGATTACTTTTTAAATAAAAAGACTAAGATCTGTATACTCTTCATCCCTCGGTCACTTATGAATGACCGGGGGATTATTTTATGCACATCACTCAAACAAATATTCTCAAAGGCTGTTTAGGTAGATAAATAATCCTCTAAACTCAAAGCTTATGAAGAAATTTATGATTTGTGCAATCGCATTGTTTCTGCTATTATCTACATCTGTCTTTGGAGATACCCCTCCCGGCAATGTACAGTCGACTTTCAAGAAAATGTATCCTAAAGCAAATGGCGTCGCCTGGTCACAAGACGATGGATATTATTGTGCCAACTTTGCAATGAACGGATTTACTAAAAATGTGTGGTTCAACGTTCGGGGACAATGGGTGATGACGCAGACTGATCTTGTCAGTCTCGACCGGCTGACCCCAACAGTCTATAATGCCTTTGTATCCGGCCCATACGCAAATTGGGTGGTAGATAATGTGACAATGGTGGAGTTTCCCAAATGGCAGGCTATTATAGTAATTAAGGTAGGGCAAGATAATGTCGACATCAAATATCAGTTATTCTATACTCCACAAGGGGTATTGCTCAAAACGCGCAACGTTAGTGATATGTATGATATTCTCGGGCCAAGTACCTTTCTGGAAAACTAGGAACTGAATTATAGAATAGGGTAATAAACGAGAAAGCCCCCGCAGATATTCAATAATATTTGCGGGGGCTTCTTGATTTAAAGATAAAATTATTTTTTCTTTCTAAGTACTACAGCGGTACGGGCAGGAATATAGAGTTTCAGCCACTCTTTCTTTTCCTTCTTGTACAGCGGATCGGTAATAGTGAAGTGCACGACAGAGTCGTCTGCTAAACCATTTCCTCCAAATGCTACATCGTCGGTGTTCAGTATCACTTCATAAGCTCCCGGAGTTACCAGGAATCCATAATCAGTGAATGACTGCTTCGGATTAAAGTTAAAGACAAATATAAGGTCTTTCCGTTCGTATGCCAATACCTGATCGCCATCATTATGCCATATTTCCTGAACAGGTGTTGCCTGGAAATCTTTCACACTCTTGAGAACTTTCAGCATTTCTTTATCAAAATCACCCATATAGTGATAGGTCAGATTTTTGTTGTCCACCAAATCCCATTGGCGGCGGGCATATTTGCACGACCATCCGTTACCTTCACGCGGGAAGTCAATCCATTCGGGATGCCCGAATTCATTTCCCATAAAGTTCAGATAACCTCCGTTGATAGTCGAAGAGGTCAGCAGGCGGATCATTTTATGCAAAGCAATACCACGGTTGACAACATAATTTTCGTCTCCCTTCTGCATGTGCCAGTACATATCGGCATCAATCAGGCGGAAGATAATCGTCTTATCTCCTACTAATGCCTGGTCATGACTTTCTGCATACGAAATGGTCTTTTCATCCTGGCGACGGTTGGTTACTTCCCAGAACATGCTGGAAGGTTTCCAGTCTTCATCGATCTTTTCTTTGATTGTCTTGATCCAATAGTCCGGAATATTCATGGCCATACGATAATCGAAGCCGTAACCGCCATCTTCTACTTTGGCAGCCAGTCCCGGCATACCGGAAACTTCTTCGGCAATGGTTATCGCCTTCGGATTTACCTGATGAATCACTTCATTAGCCAGTGTCAGGTAACAAATCGCATTATCATCCTGATGACCGTTGAAATAATCTCCGTAGTTACAGAAAGCTTCACCCAGTCCATGGCTGTAATATAACATAGAAGTCACTCCATCAAAACGGAATCCGTCAAATTTATATTCTTCCAGCCAGTACTTGCAGTTTGACAACAGGAAGTGGATCACTTCATTCTTGCCATAATCAAAGCAGAGAGAGTCCCAAGCCGGATGTTCGCGACGAGCGCCCGGATAAAAATACTGATTCGGATCACCGGCAAAGTTTCCTAGTCCTTCTACTTCATTCTTCACTGCATGTGAATGAACGATGTCCATAATCACAGCAATACCCATCTCATGAGCAGCATCAATCAATGCTTTTAGTTCATCGGGGGTACCAAAACGCGAAGAGGCAGCAAAGAAACTGGATACATGATAGCCGAAGCTTCCATAATATGGATGTTCCTGAATAGCCATAATCTGGATACAATTATATCCTTCTTCAGCAATACGAGGAAGTATTTTCTCGCGGAATTCGTTATATGTGCCCACTTTTTCCTCCTGCTGTGCCATTCCGATATGACATTCATAAATCAACAGCGGATTCGTGTCGGGCTTAAATGTTTTCTTCTTGAATTTATAGGGGTTCTCCGGAGCCCAGACTTGTGCACTGAATATTTTGGTCTGTTCATCCTGTACCACACGTGTAGCCCACGCAGGAATACGTTCGCCTTGTCCGCCTTCCCAATATACATTCAGTTTGTAGAGATCGCCATGATGAATGGCATCCGCCGGCAGGTTGATTTCCCAAATACCATTCTTTTGTTTTTTCAGCTTGTAGGCAGCTTTTTCCTCCCAATTATTAAATGTACCCACCATATAAATATGAGTAGCATTAGGAGCCCATTCACGGAAAGTCCACCCCTTATCGGTGCGATGCAATCCAAAATAAAGATACCCCGATGCAAAATCTGAAAGGGTTTGTTTTCCCTTATTCGTCAATTCAGCTTCTTTGTCTAATACATGCTGATGGCGTCCGGTGATAGCACCGGCAAAAGGCTCCAGCCAGGGATCGTCTTTTACGAGATTAAGTGTCTTTTCCATATCAGAATTGAATTAGGATTATGCTTTTACTTTTACGATTACTTTCTTCACACCATCCGGAGTGATACCGGGAGCATGACCGTCTTGCGGGAAAAAGATAGCAAACATTCCCGGTTTTACGGCAACGTATGTTTCTGCTAATCCTTCGAAGAAAGTAATATCTTTTTCTGCGTTATAAAGTGCATCTGCCGGAACACAGTCTTTAGCAGCAGTATACCCCATTATTTCTGTTCCCGACAATGGGATTTGAATATCAATAAATTCGTTATGAGTTTCCAGTTTGGCTTCCTCTTTTGTTTTAGGTTTGGTTTGTGCAATATTCACCAACAGATCTTTTCCTTTCAGTTCTGTCTTACCAACTTCCATGGCTTGGAGGTCATGAGACTTCAAGAATTCAATAGCTTGTGCAAACAGAGGGTTTAAAGACGCATATTTCTCCAGATTTTCTAAAGTATCTACTACCATATAAGTTAAATTTTAAAGTTTATATTCTAGGCATTATTTATTCAAAATCATCAATCGTATAATTTATAAAATCGGCAAACCGTTTGAATTGCCGGAACACTTTGTCTATCTGTTCCAACATATCCGGTCGGGTGAAGAAGTCATCGGGAACATTATAAGAGCAAACATATTCTTTACATTTCAAATAATCAATGTACTTGAAATCTTTCGGAAAACCTTTCGGAGCTGTTTTCAGAAAATCCTCTCCTATCACCGGGAAGTATTTCTTAAACTCCGGATCTTCTACGATCGCAACAAACTCTTCGATATTATCATAGATAGATTGTCGCACTGCTTTCAGGATATTGGTAGGCAGACACAGGCTTCCTCCGGCAAGCATTGAACCATCCGGCTGCAAGTGTACATAATATCCACAATGATCGGACTTCTTTCCTTTGGCATTGATATAACCTCCGAAATGTATTTTATAAGGTGTTTTATCCGCAGAGAAGCGGGTATCCCGGTAAATACGATAAGTACAGTCTTTGGGCTGAATCCCCCGGATAGTTTCATCAAACAGGGAAATACGGGCGATCACTGTTGCCAAAAAGTTGTCGAACTCGGCATGGGCTGTTTCATATTCTGCCTTATGCTCATTAAACCACTCACGATTATTATTCGCGGAAAGATCTTTTAAAAACTGAAAGATAACGGGTATGTTCATCTTTATCATTTTCTATTATTACTCTACAAACGTACAAATTTTATTTCATATAAACTACAAAAGGGGGTAAAAGGACATAAAAAAAGCATCGGCCTGGTAAAACCGATGCTCTAACACATTTATCAAAAAAACAGACTCTTCTGTCTCTGACGTACTTTAGCTTTCACAAGTGAAGTACAATCTCTTTAATTAATCTTATATCTAATACTATGAAAAACACATAAATATAACAGTACAAAAGAGACATTTGTTCAGCAGTTCTATGTATATTTCAGTTAATTATAGTTTATAGAATTAAATGTTTCTCATTTATAGGCAATATAATGCGTTTCCAGTCAATCATTGCGTTGAATAACATGATATGGGAATAGTCTTTCAAACATATTTGCGGAATGTCTTTCTCAACAATGAGCTGTCTGTCCAGAAATTCGCTTCGTTTCGTCCCCCGGAGTAACGGATGAGCCGGTGTGAACCAGGTATCTCCGTCATAGAGAGCAACATTAGCTATAGAGGTATCTGTCAGATAGCCATTTCTCACAATTAAAATATCATCCGCCATTCCTCTTTGAGCATACAAGGCATTCAGTTCTTCCCGATGCGCACTTTTATAAGTATAATCAATGGTATCGGACACAACCAAATGCAAAGAAGATACCTGTCGCATCTGATAGGGCGCATACGTAACTTCTTCCACTTCTTTTCCATATACAATCCGGCATTTATGAATTCCATTTAAAGTTGGCGGAGATATAAATTCCCGTAAATCCAGCGGAGTGCTGTCTTCCCAAAAAGCTGCACGGGTTTCATTAAAGCGCTCTGTGTGATAATCAAGATTATAAATCTGTCCATCCTCTATCCGGATAGTCTCAATAAATGGGTACATATACTTTTTGTTTCATTTCATTATACTCGCTTTCCACATCACTCTGGCAGGTGATCCCACCTCCACTTTTAAAATACATCTTCTCTCCTTCCTGTTCTACAAAACGTATCATAACGGCACTATCTAAATCAATGCCATCAGAATATCCCATAACTCCTGTATAAAATCCTCTGTCGTAGGTTTCAGCTTCCTGGATAATCTGCATCGTCTTTTTCTTTGGAGCACCGGTAATAGAACCGGCTGGCAGTAATCTGAAAATAATATCTCCCAAATGCTCCTGATAATTTTCGGGCAATATACCCTGAATTTCAGAACTCGTCTGAAAAATAGCTCCCCGATTAGTCTGTAACCTATCCATATACCGATACCGGGAAACTGACACTCGGTTGGCAACCATACTTAAATCATTACGAATCAGATCTACAATGGTAGCATGTTCAGCAGTCTCTTTCGGATCATTCATCAATAATTGAGCAGCAAAGGGAATTGAAGCATCAATGGTTCCCTTCATCGGATATGAGCTAATTTTTCCCTGATGAATTCTAACAAATATTTCAGGAGAGAAAACCGTAAAACGGTCTTTAATCCATAGCTTATAAATCGCTTTTGAATGAAAATAAATATCATTCAGAGTGAGATTGGTTTCTACCGGAGTGCGACACGTCAAATTAGTAAGGAAACTATTTCCTGCCAGGATGTTCTGTCGCACGATATTAAACGAGCGTTGATAGGAAGAGAAAGATTCTGCGAAAGGTTGCCAATGTAGTGAAGGCATTGTTTTTGCAGAGTAAGTGGCTATATTATCTTCTGCTGATATGATCTGATTGGTAAATCCATTCAGATTATATAAAACTTCAGTAGAATCAACAGCAGCAACCTCCTCTATATAAGATACATCTTGTAGATAATTTATAATGAAAATGAAAGGACGATGGAGTTGTCCCAACTGATTCATTCGTTTGATAGCCTGTTCCTTATTATATAAGTGCATAAAATACTTCTACGTTTAGGGAAGGCAAATGTACGCAAAAAGTATAGATTAGAAAAAGATAGCAATAAAAAAGGGTTGCCCGATGTGTCATATCGGCAACCCTTTATCATTTATAAGATTGGTCAAATTACTTCATAACAGCTTTTACTTGAGGAAGCATCTTCTTCACATTTTCATTTTCCGGAGATATCTTAGCAGCTTCTTCCAGATAGTCTAATGCTTCTTTAAATCTACCATCGGCTTTTTCTTTTTCTGCAGCATATTTATCTGCATCAGAATTTGCCAAAGGAGCAGCTTTCTTCAGGATATTAGCGCCATCATTATAGCACAGAACTCCTAAACTGTACAATGCATTTGTTTTATACTGCTTGTGATCCAAAGGAATTACTTTCTTGAAACAGTCTTCTGCTTCTTCTGCTTTTCCGGCTTTCTGTGCAGCAAGTCCTGCTTTCAGATAGTGAAGGCTATAATTCTTCACCATTGTTGTATTCTTAGGATCTACTTTCAATCCTTCTTCCAATGTAGCTACATATTCAGCAGTCTTCTTTTGCGCATCTAAAGCCAAAGCTTTGCGAGCATAGGCATTTCCGATATTGAACTTCTTTTGAATTGCTATATCAAAAAAAGTCACAGCTTCCGGATATTTCTTCACAGCATCGGCAGCTATACCACAATAATAAGCGGTTGCAGAATCTTGATTATTCGTTTGTTTCAAATATTCACTGAATTTCGCATACGCTACAGGATAATTTTTAGCATTAAATGCATCATTTCCTTCTTTTTTCAATTGCTCTGGGTCGGTTTGTGCAAAAACATTAGTCACTACAATACAAAATGCAAATAAAAAAATCAATTTCTTCATAACTTTATGTGTTTTTTAGTTGTTTATCGCTCAAAAGTAAAAGTTATAATAGAAAAACACAACCCTATTTTATTTTTTTGAGCTTTTTGAAACCTATATAACGTTCGTTATTCTTCGTAAAAATGGCGTTTTTCTATTCATTCTTCCCAAACCATATAAATAAACAAAATTCTATCTCTATTATAAACTACTGATTCATAGTCACAAAGAAATATATGAATAAAAAAATGCCAGAAAGTTTTTGAGTTTTCATAAAAAGCACTACCTTTGCATCCGCAAATAAGGCTGGTTCCGTAGCTCAGCTGGATAGAGCAACGCCCTTCTAAGGCGTGGGTCAAGCGTTCGAATCGCTTCGGAATCACTTAAAGGACTGATTATAATTCATTGATAATCAGTCCTTTTTCTTTTCTATAAAAAGTCGAAAGGCTATAAAAAAAAGATACCATTTCTCACCGGAAAGTCACCAACAGTGGAAAAACAGTGTCTTTAAAAACTTATAGCTTATGGCAACACTATCATTAACTATTCTATCCGCTAAGCCCACCAAGGCTGGCAAATTTCCTATTCTTATCCGCGTATCAGTCAAGAATGATAAGGAGTACATTAAAACGGAATATCAATTGGACGATGCTTGCCAATGGTATAACGGAAAAGTAGTAGCCCGCAATGATGCTACAATGATGAACAAACAACTTATATATGAGTTGAAAAAATACAAAGAACGTTTGCAGTATATTGACAACTACGATTGTTATACTGCCAAACAACTAAAAATTATACTAACACAGCAAGATAAGATTGCTCCAGACATGCGTACATTCAATGATTTCATGCGACAGAGGATCAAGGAAAAGAAAGAAGAAGGAAAGACTAGCCATGCTAAAATGCTAGAAGACACCTTAAAGATCTTTGAGAGCGCAGAAGGTGAGGTACCAATGATTATTATGAATCACATTACCGTTGAACATTTTGATAGATGGATGAAACTCCATGGCCATACTGACGGGGGCCGACAGATTCGGTTAAGTCACATAAAAGCACGGATTAATGAAGCTATTAAGTTAGGGATAATACGATGTGACAAACACCCATTTGCCTACACAAAGATTCCCATCCCAGAGCCAAGGAGTCTTGATATATCTGTAGACGCGATAAGAAAGATTATTAGCGCAGATGTCTCAAAGAGCAAGCAGTTGTCTTTAGCTAAGGATATGTTTTTGCTATCATTCTACTTAGGAGGTATCAATTATGCAGATCTCATTCAAGTAGATTTATCAGAAGATGTAATTAGTTATATACGATTAAAAAGTGGTGAGCATAAAACGAAAAACCGAACTACGAGTATAGCTGTCTGCCCGGAAGCAAAAAACATAATAAATAAATATATTGGGAAAAATGGAAAGCTGAAGTTTGACTACAAATACACAGCAGGTAATTTACAACGCTATATCAATAAATGCTTAAAACTCCTAGCAACAGAGTTAAATATAAAGGAGGGATTGACCTTTTATTCAGCCCGTAAAACTTTTGCCCAGTTCGCTTCCGAGATTGGGATCCCCTATCCTATTATTGAATACTGCTTGGGGCACTCCATAAAGACCAGCATTACTATTAATTCTTATGTTCGGGTAAAACAGCATCAGGCAGACGCAGCAATTCAAAGAGTTATTGAATATATTAATAATCCTGAAGTGTTCAAACCATATATAGAAATGCGAGCACAGATGCAAATGATGATGTAATATAAATAATGAGTTAAGAGGTAGCCGGATAAGCTACCTCTTCTCTTTTTTTCTAAATTCTCGTAATTGCCCGATGGTAGGATGAAAAGTCGGATTTTCCCAATTTCTGGAAATTACCGCAATCATTGATTCAAGATATTTCCCACAATCTAAAATTACAGTACTCTGATTAACTTGATAGCGGCCAGACGGGTAGGATTTATTTTTGAGCGTTTCTTTCGCCCATGTCAGTAACTCTTGAACGGAGTCGTGATCGTATTTATGCTCTTCTGCCATATAGTTTTTATTTTAACGTAATACTACTATCTTCAAACTGTATATTATTATATTGTTTTAAATAGGAAGTTCGGTTATTCGTCAATACTTTTAACTGCCAAATGATATCATCATATGCATTTTGTCCATGATAATAGAATTTAATAATTTTATTTTGACAATTCTTGACTGCTTGAGCCTTAAAGAAGTCGTCGAAATAAGAATGGTCAGTAACTCCCATAGAGTATCCAAAAAATATAATTTCATCTGCATTTTCTAAAATTTGAGGTAATCCTTGTACATTCTGATATTGATTATAAGACTTATATAAAAAAATATGTTCTTCTTTTAAATCTAATTTGTCTTGTACGCCAAAAACAATGTCATTTTTCAGAGAGCCATGTATATACCTTATTTCAATTTTTTCAGATAAATATTTAACCTTTTTAATAAAATTAGTATAATTAAAATTTATTACAAAGTACAATTTATCCTCCATTGTTATATCTTTTATAATCCTAAGTGCAAGCGAATTATAATCTAATTCTCCTAAAGGATACTTTGTCTCAATCTCGTTCAGGTATATTTTTAAAGCATTACAGAGTGATTTAAAGTCATCCTCAAATGTTTTTTTCAAATCGTCCAGACTTTTATCATATCTTACCTCTTTAGGGATTGAATGTGTATCATATTCAGCTAATATCGTTGAATAATTACCTAATTCTTTCTCTATGTTTATCCAATTGTTATTGCCATTACCCTTATTATTAAGATAACTAGCTAGACAATTTTTTTCAGAAAGTAAATCTTTAAAATTTTGGCTTGCCATAAACTTAGAATACGAGGTAGGCTTACCAATATTCAAGTCAAATCCGTTTCCTATTACTAAAACTGTTTTATTCTTCATATGATTATAGTTAAATTATATGTCCAAAGATAAATGCTTTATTTTTATAATTAAGTGGAATTACCCATAGATTCATCAAGCAAATGATCTTTGTGCTATTTGACTATTATATTTACCTATTAACCAACATATTACCCAGATTACATCTTACTATTTTTAGAGTAATTAACTAAATTGTATTGTATATAATTATTAAACGCCCCATTCACCATTGCAATAAATTATAGGTAATGCCAACACCTACATACCAACTGGCCGGGTAACCATATCCGGCTTGCAACCCTAGCCCCCATCGCTTCCGTTTAGCAGGAACCAGCACAGGTATTCTAATCTCCCTCGTCCGACTATATACCTCAATACTATCTAACTTTGCATTATATCCAGACACCCATGCACGGTATAGGCTATCTTCGTATATCTTCTGGGTAATAGGAATAACTACCTCTGCCGAATCAGGGATACAGGTATCTTGCTTAGCCTCACAAGAATCCTTCTTAATAGGTAGCTTAACTGTTTCATATCTCTTGATTACACTATCCCTAGGTACAGGGTAATAGAAAGGAATAGTTTCGACGTATTCAGTTGTGTCCAGGTGTGGTAGTGCAGACTGTTCTTGCTGGCGGCTCCACAGAAACAGAACGGCTAACACGAGTAATGTAACCAATATCCAAGGTAGTACTTTCATGGTCGAACTACTGTATTACGAAGAAAACTAGGAAATTCGGAACGAACATCAAAGCAGGGACAAGCCTTGATGTATTCTGCCGATTCAACTTCACCGGACCCGTCCAGATCAGGAGATGTATCCCGATGTCCAAGCAGTTCGACGATGGGATACTCCTTACAAAGCTTGTCTACCAATTGCCGCAAACTAGCTTTTTGAGCCGGAGTACGTGTATCAGCAGGCTTTCCAGTTGCATCTAAACCTCCGATATAACAGATACCAATGCTGTGTTTATTATACGAAGACTCTGAAAATCCTTTGGTATTACAATGCGCTCCGTCAATGCTTAACGGTCGCCCATTCTCTACCATTCCATCAAGGTCAATGACGAAGTTATAACCGATCTGACTAAAGCCTCTTTGTTTGTGCATCCGGTCAATATCTTTAGCCCTCAAGTCTTGTCCGGCACGTGTAGCCGAGCAGTGGATAATAATTGCATCAATAGTTTTCATTTCTCTTCCTCCCATTTTAATTAATAATCACTTGGCGGCTGCCGGTTAGAGCATCCGCGAACATCACATTTTTTTATCTCTGATTCTTTCAGCCGTAATTCCAATTCATGTTTATCATAGATGAGTTGGAGCTTCTCCGCTTGTTCCTGACGAAGCTCTACATAGATAGCATCAATTTTCGTATCACGTTGAGCAATGTGTTCCTCCAACCAAGCAACTTGATTACGTTCATTCTCATTCTCTGCTGCATCTGCTGCTGCATCCTCTTTCCTGGCATCAGTCTTACGATTGACGTAGAAATTTACAATCCATTTGATTGCTTCCAAGCCACCTAAAGCTCCAAGTATTGTTAGCC
>NZ_QSUR01000048.1:0-41054 GCF_003439055.1 Bacteroides sp. OM05-10AA | reverse complement strand
AAAGTAGGAAGAAAACTACTTCGTTTTCCTCCTACTCGATTTTTCTTAGCTATGTTAGCGTCGGCAATTAAGCTCTAGGTCTAGCTTCTTTAACTACCATTGTACGGCCCATGTATTCAGCTCCGTTCAATTCAGCAATAGCTTTTGCAGCTGCAGCGTCGTCTTCCATTTCGATGAAAGCGAATCCTTTGGATTTACCGGTTTCACGGTCCATAACAACTTTAACTGATGATACTGCTCCGTAATCTTCCATCACTTGTTGCAGATCTCCTTCCTTAACACGGTAGTTAAGGTTTCCAACATAAATGTTCATAATGAAAATGATAAAAAATAAATAAATGAATAAAACTCTCTGGATAGATGGTTACTAATAAAAAGATTAAAACGACAGAGAGTTTACAAATGCGTTTTGGTAACGGAAGTAAAAACCTTGTAATCAAATCGAGAAACTAATGGTCCATCAATCCGCAACAAAGAAAAGAATAATTTTTGGATTAACCATCTTTTTGGAAAGTTAATTTGCGGATTATCAGAAAAAAAGTAGGCCGGGGGAACCTGGCGGGGTGGGTGTTGATGGTGATTTTATCTTGTTTATAGATGGAATATCAGTGAAATATCGATAAAAGATGTGTGAAAGATGGGTGGCGTTGCTGAAATAAATCTGCAATGTCTTTTGAAATTTGAAAGATTAGCACTAATTTTGCACCCTCTTTGAGTATAGAACAAAGTATAAATCAAATAAATAATTGTCAGAATGAACGTTTCATTACAAAACATTGACAAAGTAAGCGCAGAGCTTACTGTAAAGCTTGAGAAAGCCGATTATCAGGAGAAAGTAGACAAAGAGTTGAAGTCACTCCGTCAGAAGGCACAGATTCCGGGATTCCGTAAAGGTATGGTTCCGACAAGTCTTATTAAAAAGATGTATGGTAAGTCGGTAATTGCAGAGGTTGTGAATAAGGCACTGCAAGAAGCTGTTTACAATTATATTAAAGAAAATAAGGTGAATATGTTGGGCGAGCCGTTGCCTAACGAAGAAAAGCAACAGAATATTGATTTCGATACAATGGAAGAATTCGATTTCGTATTCGACATCGCTTTGGCACCTGAATTTAAAGCAGAAGTAAGTGCTAAAGATAAAGTAGATTATTATACTATCGAAGTTTCTGACGAAATGATCGACAACCAGGTGAAGATGTATACTCAACGCACTGGCAAGTATGATAAGGTAGACGCTTACGAAGATAATGATATGCTGAAAGGTCTGCTGGCACAGTTGGACGAAGAAGGCAACACAAAAGAAGGCGGTATTCAGGTAGAAGCTGCTGTGTTGATGCCTGCTTACATGAAGAACGACGATCAGAAAGCTATTTTTGCTAATGCAAAAGTAAATGATGTATTGGTGTTCAATCCGAATGTAGCTTATGACGGACATGCTGCCGAACTGGGTTCTTTGTTGAAGATTGACAAGGAGATTGCAAAAGACGTGAAGTCTGATTTCAGCTTCCAGATAGAAGAAATCACTCGTTTTGTTCCGGGTGAATTGACCCAGGAAGTATTCGACCAGGCATTCGGCGAAGGTGTTGTGAAGACTGAAGAAGAATTCCGCGCTAAGATTAAAGAAGAAATCGCAGCAAGATTTGTGGCTGACAGCGATTATAAATTCCTGATCGACATTCGCAAGGTGATGATGGAAAAAGTAGGTAAACTGGAATTCTCTGATGCCCTGCTGAAACGTATCATGTTGCTGAACAACGAAGAAAAGGGAGAAGAATATGTTGCTGAAAACTATGATAAGAGCATTGAAGAACTGACTTGGCACCTGATTAAGGAACAGTTGGTTGAAGCAAACGATATCAAAGTAGAACAGGAAGATGTGCTGAAGATGGCTAGAGAAACAACGAAGGCACAGTTTGCTCAATACGGTATGATGTCTATTCCTGACGATGTGCTTGACAACTATGCACAGGAAATGTTGAAGAAGAAAGAAACTATCAATAATTTGGTAAGTCGTGTGGTAGAAGTGAAGCTTGCTGCTGCTCTGAAAGCACAGGTTACTTTGGAGAACAAGAACGTTTCGATCGAAGAATTCAATAAAATGTTTGAGTAATCATTCGGTTGAATAAAATATAAAGTCACAGAAACACAGAGTTTTTATAAAATTATAACTCTGTGTTTTTTTGTGTCTCTGTATTCTTTTTCGTTTCTTTGTACTTACGTTTATTTTTAATTTATAAGAAAGGAACAATTAACATGGATGATTTTAGAAAATACGCAACCAAGCATTTAGGAATGAATGGCATGGTATTGGATGATGTGATTAAGTCGCAGGCCGGGTATTTGAATCCCTATATTCTGGAAGAAAGACAGTTGAACGTAACTCAACTCGACGTTTTCTCCCGTTTGATGATGGACCGCATCATTTTCCTTGGTACACAAGTTGATGACTATACAGCTAATACGCTTCAGGCACAGTTGTTGTATCTGGATTCTGTGGATCCGGGTAAGGATATCTCTATCTATATCAACTCTCCGGGCGGAAGTGTATATGCCGGACTGGGCATTTATGATACGATGCAGTTTATTTCAAGCGATGTTGCTACCATCTGTACAGGTATGGCAGCTTCAATGGCAGCCGTATTGCTGGTTGCCGGTGCTGAAGGCAAACGTTCTGCATTGCCTCACTCACGTGTGATGATTCATCAACCGATGGGTGGTGCGCAAGGACAAGCATCGGACATTGAAATCACAGCTCGTGAGATTCAGAAATTGAAGAAAGAACTTTATACGATCATCGCCGATCATTCGCATACTGATTTCGATAAAGTATGGGCGGACTCTGACCGCGACTACTGGATGACAGCTCAGGAAGCGAAAGAGTACGGTATGATTGATGAGGTATTGATTAAGAAATAAAAATGGCTGATTCAAAAACAAAGAAAAGGTGTAGCTTCTGTGGACGGTCGGAGAATGAAGTAGGATTTCTGATTACGGGAATGAGCGGCTACATTTGCGACAGCTGTGCTACCCAGGCTTATGAGATTACTCAGGAAGCATTGGGAGAAAGCAAGAAAAGTGCAGGAGCTACCAAGCTCAACTTAAAAGAACTGCCCAAACCGGTAGAAATCAAGAAATTCCTCGACCAGTATGTGATCGGACAGGATGATGCGAAACGCTTCCTTTCCGTATCGGTCTATAACCATTATAAACGTTTGTTGCAAAAAGACAGCGGTGATGATGTGGAGATTGAAAAGTCGAACATTATTATGGTGGGTAGTACCGGAACCGGGAAAACGTTGCTCGCACGCACGATTGCTAAGTTACTGCACGTGCCGTTTACTATTGTAGACGCTACAGTGCTGACGGAGGCCGGTTATGTGGGCGAAGATATCGAAAGTATTTTAACCCGTTTGCTTCAGGTGGCAGATTATAATGTACCTGAAGCTGAACAGGGTATCGTGTTTATCGACGAGATCGACAAAATTGCCCGTAAAGGAGATAATCCTTCCATCACTCGCGACGTGAGCGGTGAAGGCGTACAGCAGGGATTACTGAAATTGCTCGAAGGTTCTGTGGTGAACGTACCTCCCCAGGGAGGCCGTAAACATCCGGACCAGAAGATGATTCCGGTAAATACCAAGAATATTCTCTTTATCTGCGGCGGTGCGTTCGACGGTATCGAGAAGAAGATCGCCCAACGGTTGAACACCCATGTCGTAGGTTATACGGCATCCCAGAAAACAGCGACGGTAGACAAGAATAACATGATGCAGTATATCGCTCCACAGGATTTGAAGTCATTCGGACTGATTCCCGAAATTATCGGACGTCTTCCGGTGTTGACTTATTTGAATCCGCTGGACCGGGATGCGCTTCGTGCGATCCTTACCGAACCGAAAAACTCAATCATCAAACAGTACATCAAACTGTTTGAAATGGATGGTATCAAGCTGACATTTGAAGATGATGTCTTCGAATATATCGTCGACAAGGCGGTAGAATATAAGCTGGGTGCCCGCGGATTGCGCTCTATTGTGGAAACAATCATGATGGATGTCATGTTTGAAATCCCTTCAGAGAACAAAAAAGAGTATAAGGTGACGCTGGATTATGCAAAGATGCAACTGGAAAAAGCGAATATGGCACGACTACAAACCGCTTAAAATCAAAGAGTAAGGCTACAGAAAATGATCGTAACTGTATTTTCTTGAAAATATTAGTCGCATTTTGCTTGGTAATTACGAAGTTGTTTATAACTTTGTTTGGCTCTCTTGAAGAAGAGAACATACTTAAAGTTAAACCATGAACTGAATAAAACAACCTTAGTTAAGATGGCAGGGAAGATTAATTTAACAGATGAACTGAAAAAGTATTTCGGATTTAATAAGTTCAAGGGAAACCAGGAAGCGATCATTAATAACTTGCTCGATGGTAAAGATACCTTTGTACTGATGCCTACCGGTGGCGGGAAATCTTTATGCTATCAGCTACCTTCGGTCTTGATGGAAGGTACGGCAATCGTAATTTCTCCGCTCATTGCGTTGATGAAGAATCAAGTGGATGCAATGCGCAATTTCAGTGAAGAAGATGGCGTCGCCCATTTTATCAATTCTTCATTAAATAAAGGCGCGATAGACCAAGTGAGGTCGGACATCCTTGCCGGAAAGACAAAATTGCTATATGTAGCGCCGGAGTCGCTGACGAAAGAAGAAAACGTAGAGTTTTTGCGTTCGGTAAAGATTTCGTTCTATGCAGTGGATGAAGCTCACTGTATTTCTGAATGGGGCCATGACTTTCGACCGGAATACCGGCGGATTCGCCCTATTATCAATGAAATAGGTAAAGCTCCGTTGATTGCGCTTACCGCAACGGCGACACCGAAGGTGCAGCATGATATCCAGAAAAATCTGGGAATGGTAGATGCTCAAGTCTTCAAATCTTCGTTCAACCGTCCGAACCTTTATTATGAGGTACGTGCGAAGACCGCTAATATTGACAGGGATATTATCAAGTTTATCAAAAACAATCCGGAGAAATCGGGCATTATCTATTGCCTTAGCCGGAAAAAAGTGGAGGAACTTGCTGAAATCCTGCAGGCAAACGGTATCAATGCGCGTCCTTATCATGCTGGAATGGATTCGTTGACCAGGACCAAGAATCAGGATGATTTCCTGATGGAAAAAGTGGACGTTATTGTAGCGACTATCGCTTTCGGTATGGGAATTGACAAGCCGGACGTGAGGTTCGTGATTCACTACGATATTCCAAAGAGTCTGGAAGGGTATTACCAGGAGACCGGGCGCGCCGGTAGAGATGGCGGTGAAGGTCAGTGCATAACCTTTTATACAAACAAAGACTTGCAGAAACTGGAAAAGTTCATGCAAGGAAAACCTGTGGCAGAGCAGGAAATTGGCAAGCAGCTTCTGTTGGAAACCGCTGCTTATGCCGAATCTTCCGTATGCCGACGCAAGACGTTGCTGCATTATTTCGGTGAAGAATATACGGAAGAAAATTGTGGAAATTGTGACAACTGTTTAAACCCTAAAAAACAAGTGGAGGCTCAAGAGTTATTGTGTGCCGTGATTGAAGCGATTATCGCGGTGAAAGAAAATTTTAAGGCAGATTATATTATAGACATACTACAAGGTAAAGAAACTTCCGAAGTACAGGCGCATTTGCATGAAGACCTCGAAGTCTTCGGCTCCGGTATGGGTGAAGAGGATAAGACATGGAACGCAGTGATTCGTCAGGCGCTGATTGCAGGTTACTTGAGCAAAGATGTGGAGCATTACGGACTCCTGAAAGTGACGGAGGAAGGACATAAGTTCCTGAAGAGACCGAAGTCATTCAAGATTACCGAGGACAACGATTTCGAAGAGACGGAAGAAGAAGTTCCGGCACGCGGCGGTGGCTCCTGTGCAGTAGACCCGGCTCTTTATTCCATGTTGAAGGACTTGCGGAAGAAACTCTCGAAGAAACTGGAAGTGCCGCCTTATGTGATCTTCCAGGACCCGTCTTTGGAAGCAATGGCTACCATTTATCCGGTGACATTGGACGAGTTGCAGAATATACCTGGCGTAGGTGCCGGAAAAGCAAAACGTTATGGTGAAGAGTTCTGTAAATTAATCAAACGCCACTGTGAAGAGAATGAGATAGAACGTCCGGAAGACCTGCGGGTACGTACGGTTGCCAATAAATCTAAGATGAAGGTAGCTATTATTCAGGCTATCGACCGTAAAGTGGCGTTAGATGATATCGCTCTTTCCAAAGGGATTGAATTTGGTGAACTGTTGGACGAGGTAGAAGCGATCGTTTATTCGGGAACCAAACTGAATATAGATTACTTCCTGGAAGAAATCATGGATGAAGATCATATGCTTGATATCTACGATTATTTCAAGGAATCTACCACTGATAAGATTGATGATGCGCTTGACGAATTAGGCGATGACTTCACGGAAGAGGAAGTTCGTTTGGTACGTATTAAGTTCATCTCTGAAATGGCTAATTAAAAAAGCGAAAAAAATAGGCGTGCAGGTATGCGGTTTTGAATAAAAACCGTATATTTGCACGCAATAATTTTTAAACGCATAGCCCTATGTCATTTATTGCTGATAAGATTGTAATGGATGGGTTGACTTACGACGACGTATTGTTGATCCCCGCTTATTCTGAAGTTTTACCGCGCACTGTCGATCTCTCGACTAAGTTTTCAAAAAACATTGAGTTAAAAATTCCTTTTGTGACGGCTGCCATGGATACGGTTACCGAAGCGAAAATGGCTATTGCCATTGCTCGTGAAGGTGGTATCGGTGTGATTCACAAAAATATGTCTATCGAAGAACAGGCAAGACAAGTTGCTATCGTAAAGCGTGCCGAAAATGGTATGATTTATGACCCTGTAACGATCAAAAGAGGTTCTACTGTTCAGGATGCACTGGACATCATGGCGGAATATAAAATCGGTGGTATCCCTGTGGTAGATGATGAAGGTTATTTGGTGGGTATTGTTACCAACAGAGATTTGCGTTTCGAAAGAGACATGGCAAAACATATTGATCTTGTCATGACTCCGAAAGAAAGATTGGTGACTACTAACCAGTCTACTGACTTGGAATCTGCTGCACAGATTCTTCAGAAACATAAGATTGAGAAACTTCCGATTGTCGGAATGGACGGAAAGTTGATCGGTCTTGTCACTTATAAAGATATTACAAAAGCAAAAGATAAACCGATGGCTTGCAAAGACGCCAAAGGTCGTCTGCGTGTAGCTGCCGGTGTAGGTGTTACTGCCGATACGCTGGATCGTATGCAGGCATTGGTGGATGCCGGTGCAGATGCAATCGTGATTGATACAGCTCACGGACACTCTAAGTTTGTGATTGAAAAACTGAAAGAAGCAAAGAAACGCTTCCCGAATATTGATATTGTGGTAGGTAACATTGCTACCGGAGATGCTGCCAAAGCTTTGGTGGAAGCTGGTGCGGATGCTGTGAAAGTAGGTATCGGTCCGGGTTCTATCTGTACAACTCGTGTGGTTGCCGGTGTAGGTGTTCCACAGTTGTCAGCCGTCTATGATGTAGCAAAAGCGTTGAAGGGTACAGGTATTCCTTTGATTGCCGATGGTGGGTTGCGTTATTCGGGCGACGTGGTGAAAGCATTGGCTGCCGGAGGATATTGCGTAATGATCGGATCATTGGTTGCCGGAACAGAAGAATCTCCGGGTGACACTATTATCTTCAATGGTCGTAAATTCAAATCCTATCGTGGTATGGGTTCATTGGAAGCAATGGAGAACGGTTCGAAAGACCGCTACTTCCAGAGTGGAACTGCAGATGTGAAGAAGCTTGTTCCCGAAGGAATCGCTGCCCGTGTTCCTTATAAAGGTACGCTTTTCGAAGTTGTGTATCAGCTGACTGGCGGTTTGCGTGCAGGTATGGGATACTGTGGCGCTGCTAACATTGAGAAACTTCATGACGCTAAGTTTACCCGCATTACCAATGCAGGTGTAATGGAAAGTCATCCGCACGACGTGACGATTACCAGTGAATCGCCTAACTATAGCCGTCCGGAATAATAGATAGATACGGTGAACTATTAACGGTGAACGGTGAACAGGCTGTATAATCAGCAGGGTGTTCACTGCTCACCGTTTGTTGTTTGAAAAATAAAAATTGATGATGAAAAGAAGCCTGTTGTTGGGATGTATTTCTCTCTTTGTAGTCGCGGTCTTTGCACAGGAAGATCCGGTATTGATGCGTGTTAACGGAAGAGAGATACTCCGTTCGGAATTTGAATATGCATACCGCCGTTATGCGGAACGTTCAAATGCCAAACTTTCACCCAAAGAGTATGCGGCACTTTTCGCTCAATCAAAGTTGAAAGTGGAAGCAGCCAGAGCTGCCGGACTTGATACGACCTCTGTTTTTCGTAAACAACAAGAGAAATGTCGGACAGAGTTGGTGGAATCTTATCTGATAGACAGGCAAGTGATGGATAGTTGTGCCCGTGCTATCTATCAGAAGATGGGACTGAAAGCACGTAGCGGCAGGGTACAAGTGATGCAGATTTTCAAACGTTTGCCACAGACAATCACTTCCCGGCATTTAGAAGAAGAAAAAACGCGGATGGATTCTATATACCGGATGATACAGAATCAGCCGGATTTGAACTTTAACCGTTTGGTCGAAATATACTCGGATGATAAGCAAAGTAGATGGATCGAATGTCTGGAAACAACGAGCGAGTTTGAGAATGTTGCTTTCTCTCTGGCAAAAGGTATGGCATCGCAGCCCTTTTTCACTCCTGAAGGGATTCATATCTTGAAAGTGATGGATCGGGAGGAAACAGCTGCTTACGAAAATGTCAGTGCCAGGTTAATGGAACGGATACGGCGCAAGGAGATTTTGGACAAAGGTACAGGCGCGGTGCTCGAACGCTTGAAAAAAGCATGGCAGTATGCTCCCAATCAGGCGGCAATGGAAGAACTGCTGGCGAAAGGCCGTACAGAACAAACCCTGTTTACGATTGACGGACAAGCATACACCGGAACTATGTTCACGCATTTTGCCTCTTCTCATCCTCAAGCTGTCAAACGGCAGTTGGAAGGATTTATAGCTAAGTCATTGCTGGATTATGAAAGCCGGAATATCGATAAAAAGCATCCGGAAATTCCTTATGCCTTGCGGGAATCTGATGAAAACTATTTGGTGGAAGAGATAACACGTCAGAAAATAGATTTGCCCGCAGCTAATGACCGGGCGGGATTGGCTACTTATTTTAAATTTCATTCGTCGGATTATCGGTGGGAGAGCCCCCGGTATAGAGGAGTCGTGCTTCATTGCGTTGATAAAAAGACGGCAAAGCAAGCCAAAAAAATGCTGAAGAAAGTCCCGGAAAAAGAGTGGGCGGACAAGCTTCGGCAAACTTTTAATACATCCGGGGAGGAAAAGATACAAGTTGAACAAGGAATTTTTGCCGACGGAGACAATAAATATATAGATAAACTGGTTTTTAAGAAGGGTGATTTTGATCCTTTGATGTCTTATCCTTTTACTATTGTAGTAGGCGAAAAAATGAAAGGTCCGGATGATTATCGGGAAGTAATTGATCGGGTTCGAAAGGATTATCGAAGCTATCTTGACACGTGCTGGATGCGGGAATTGAGTGAGTCCGGTAAGGTTGAAATAAACCAAGAGGTTTTAAAAACAGTTAATAATAACTGATGTAACCGATTATTCACTATCTTCGTACCTTAAATAAGTAGATTTTAGTTGCCGATGCGAATATTAGTCCTCTTACTGATTACCCTTCTTGGTTGTGGAGCGTGCAAGGAACAGCGTGACCACAAAGGAAAGACTCCTTTAGTAGAGGTGGACGGTAACTTTTTATATAAAGAAGATTTGATGTCCGTGCTTCCGGTCGGATTGTCAAAAGATGATAGCATTCTCTTCACCGAGCACTATATTCGTAGTTGGGCGGAAGAGATTTTATTGTATGAGAAAGCTGCGAACAATATCCCCGATAATGTGGATGTAGACAAGCTGGTGGAGAATTATCGGAAAGCGTTGATAATGCATACTTATCAGCAGGAGTTGATTAACCAGAAGTTGACGAATGATATTTCCGAACACGAGATAGCAGAGTATTACGGCAAAAACAAGGAATTGTTTAAACTGGAAAGTCCGTTGATTAAGGGATTGTTTATTAAAGTGCCGTTGACAGCTCCGCAGTTGAATAATGTGCGCAGATGGTATAAGTCGGAAAAACAGGATGCTATCGAGAGCCTGGAAAAATATAGTTTGCAGAATGCGGTGAAATATGAATATTTCTATGATAAATGGGTGTCCGTGACCGATGTCCTGGACATGATTCCGTTGAAAGTAGAGGCACCGGAAGAGTACGTAAACAAACACCGTCAGGTAGAATTGAAAGATACGGCTTATTATTATTTCCTGAATGTGAGCGATTATCGCGGAGTTGGTGAGGAGAAACCGTATGAATTTGCCCGCTCGGAAGTGAAAGACTTACTGGTAAATCAGAAACGGGTGAGCTTTATGGAACAGGTAAAGAACGACTTGTATCAGCAGGCGGTAAGTAAGAAGAAGATTATATATAATTATTAAATACAAAGAATGAAGAAGTTTGTGAACTTTAGATTTGTTGTTACCCTTGTCCTGGCAATATTTGCTAATGTGGCAACCTATGCACAAGATAATGTGGTTGATGAAGTAGTTTGGGTAGTAGGTGACGAAGCTATTTTAAAATCAGATGTAGAAGAGGCCCGTATGGATGCCTTGTATAATGGACGCAGATTCGAAGGCGATCCTTATTGTGTAATTCCTGAAGAGATTGCTGTGCAGAAGTTATTCCTGCATCAGGCAAAGTTGGACAGTATCGAGGTTTCCGAAGCGGAAATCATCCAGCGTGTGGATATGATGACCAATATGTACATCCAGCAGATCGGTTCCAGAGAGAAAATGGAGGAGTATTTCAATAAAACATCCACCCAGATTCGTGAAACTTTGCGTGATAATGCACGTGACGGATTGACGGTTCAGAAGATGCAGCAGAAACTGGCAGGAGATATCAAAGTGACTCCGGCAGAAGTACGCCGTTATTTCAAAGACCTTCCACAGGATAGTATCCCTTACATTCCTACACAGGTGGAAGTGCAGATTATTACTTTGCAACCCAAAATACCCGTTTCGGAAATCGAGGATGTAAAGAAGACACTGCGTGATTATACGGATCGTGTGACAAAAGGAGAAATCGACTTCTCCACATTGGCACGTTTGTATTCTGAAGACAAGGCTTCTGCCATTAAAGGTGGTGAATGTGGATTTATGGGACGTGGTATGATGGACCCCGCTTATGCGAATGTGGCATTCAGCTTGCAGGACCCGAAGAAAGTTTCCAAAATTGTAGAATCGGAATTTGGTTTCCATATTATCCAGTTGATTGAGAAGCGTGGTGACCGTGTTAATACCCGCCATATCCTGTTGCGTCCGAAAGTATCGGAAAAAGAACTGACCGAGGCTTGTGCCCGTCTGGATTCTATTGCAGATGATATTCGTGCTAATAAATTCACATTTGATGATGCCGCTGCCGTTATCTCACAAGATAAGGATACCCGTAACAATCACGGTATCATGGTGAACATCAATGAACATTCAGGTATCACTACTTCTAAGTTCCAGATGCAGGATCTTCCTCAAGACGTTGCTAAGGTAGTGGATAAGATGAATGTTGGTGAGATTTCCAAAGCTTTTACAATGATTAATGAGAAAGATGGAAAAGAAGTATGCGCTATCGTGAAATTGAAAACCAAAATCAATGGTCATAAAGCAACCATCGCGGAAGACTATCAGGATCTGAAAGAAATCGTAATGGATAAGCGTCGCGAAGAGGTGTTGCAGAAATGGATTCTGAACAAGCAAAAACACACTTATGTACGCATCAACGAAAACTGGCAGAAGTGTGACTTCAAGTATCCGGGTTGGGTCAAGAATGACTGATATAACCTTGCTTTGACTTTATATGCTGAAAAAGAATAAGAAAAATAAACAACAAGACAGGCATAGATGGCTCCTTATAGGCTTTCTATGCCTGTTTGGTGTATGTCTTGTGGCACAAGTGAGGCCGACGAGACAGAAACCCACGGCAGGGGCTTCGACAAAATCGACTGCGGATACGTCTAAGACGGCTCCCAAAACCAAAACGCCGGCGGGTAATAAGAAACAATCGGACAACAAGAAGCAACCGGAGAATAAAAAGACCAAAGTTTACTTGCTTCATGCTGACGAAGGACAGGCGGATAAGCTGGCACGTCCGGATGTGCAGGTGTTGATTGGTAACGTGAAGTTGCGCCATGACAGTATGTATATGTACTGTGACAGTGCACTGATTTTTGAGAAAACCAACTCCGTAGAAGCCTTCAGCAATGTGCGTATGGAACAGGGAGACACCTTGTTCATCTATGGTGATTATCTTTATTATGACGGAATGACGCAAATTGCGCAACTTCGTGAAAATGTGAAGATGATTAACCGGAACACGACCCTGCTGACGGACAGCTTGAACTACGACCGTCTCTACGATCTCGGATATTATTTCGAGGGGGGAACTTTGATGGATGAAGAGAATGTACTGACTTCTGACTGGGGCGAATATAGCCCTGCAACAAAACAGTCGGTATTCAACCATGATGTGAAGTTGGTGAACCCTAAGTTTGTGTTGACCTCCGATACATTGAGGTATAATACTGAAAACAAAATAGCAGTGATTCTCGGACCTTCCAATATTGTCAGTGATAATAATCATATCTATTCGGAACGGGGATTCTATAACACATTGACCGAACAAGCGGAATTGTTGGACCGTTCGGTCCTGACCAATCAGGGGAAGAAACTTGTAGGCGACAGTCTGTTCTATGACCGGGTAATCGGTTACGGAGAAGCATTCGATAATGTGAAGATGACAGACTCCATCAATAAGAATATGCTGACGGGCGATTATTGTTTCTATAATGAATTGACGGACTCCGCGTTTGCAACAAAACGTGCTGTTGCTATCGATTATTCACAGGGAGACAGTCTTTATATGCATGGGGATACTTTGCAGATGGTGTCCTATAATCTGAATACCGATTCTTTGTACCGGTTGATGAAGGCTTACCATAAAGTACGTATGTATCGTACAGATGTTCAGGGAGTATGTGACTCACTGGTCTATAATTCGAAAGATTCCTGTATGACCATGTATACTGACCCTATTCTTTGGAATGACGGACAGCAACTGCTTGGTGAGCAGATCAAGATTTATATGAATGACAGCACGATTGACTGGGCGCACATTATCAACCAGGCGTTGACAGTGGAGATGAAAGACTCTATTCACTATAATCAAGTGTCCGGCAAGGAGATGAAAGCCTATTTCGTTAATGGAGATATGCGCCATATTGAAGTGATCGGTAATGTGTTGACAGCTTTTTATCCTGAAGAGAAAGACAGTACGATGACCGGATTTAATTGTTTGGAAGGTAGTATGTTGCATCTTTATATGAAGGATAAGAGAATGGAAAAAGGACTTTTTATCGGTAAATCCAACGGAACGATGTATCCGATGGACCAGATACCGCCTGATAAACTGCGTCTTCCCACTTTTGCCTGGTTCGATTATGTCCGTCCGCTAAATAAGGACGATATTTTCAACTGGCGCAGCAAGCGTGCGGGAGAAACATTGAAGCCGACTACCGACCGGCGACCAAAGACAGAAAAGCGAAACTTAATAAATATGAAGTAGTATGGGAATGTTTAACTCAATGAGAAAGCCCCGGGGCTTTAATCATCAATACATTTATGTAGACGAGCGGAAAGAAAAGCTCGCTAAGATGGAGGAGAACGCCAAACGTGACTTGGGGATGCTACCGGAGAAAGAATTTAATCCGGAAGATATTCGCGGTAAATTCGTCGAAGGTACTACACATTTGAAAAGAAGAAAAGCAAGTGGCCGCAAACCGGTTTCTTTCGGAATCATACTGATAATCATTGCCTTCCTTCTCTATCTGTGGCATTATTTAGCAACAGGAAGCTGGAGTTTTTAATTGTTAATTTACGAAGTATGAGCGATATCATTCATTTGTTACCTGATTCGGTAGCTAACCAGATTGCTGCCGGTGAAGTGATACAACGTCCGGCATCTGTTATCAAGGAGCTAGTGGAGAATGCGATTGATGCAGATGCGCAAAATATACATGTGTTAGTGACTGATGCGGGTAAAACCTGTATTCAGGTGATTGATGATGGAAAAGGAATGTCCGAAACGGATGCCCGTCTCTCTTTTGAGAGGCATGCTACTTCCAAGATACGGGAAGCTGCGGACTTGTTTGCTTTGCGTACCATGGGATTTCGTGGAGAAGCATTGGCATCCATCGCAGCAGTGGCGCAGGTAGAACTGAAGACGCGTCCGGAATCGGAAGAACTGGGAACGAAACTGGTGATTGCGGGTTCTCAAGTGGAGAGCCAGGAGGCTATATCCTGTTCTAAAGGAAGTAACTTCTCTGTAAAGAACCTGTTCTTTAATGTGCCTGCCCGTCGTAAATTTCTAAAGGCTAATTCTACTGAATTGAGCAACATCCTTGCCGAATTTGAGCGTATCGCTTTGGTGCATCCGGAAGTTGCCTTTTCGCTTTATAGTAATGATTCGGAGCTCTTCAATCTTCCGGTATCACAATTACGTCAGCGTATTCTTGCTATTTTTGGTAAGAAGCTCAACCAGCAATTACTGAATATAGACGTGAACACTACCATGGTGAAAATCTCCGGATACGTAGCCAAACCGGAGACTGCCCGTAAGAAAGGAGCCCATCAGTATTTTTTTGTCAACGGACGTTATATGCGCCATCCTTATTTTCATAAGGCAGTCATGGAGGCTTATGAGCAGTTGATTCCCGCCGGTGAACAGATTTCCTATTTTATCTATTTTGATGTAGATCCGGCCAATATTGATGTGAATATTCATCCGACAAAGACCGAAATCAAGTTTGAGAATGAGCAGGCCATCTGGCAGATACTTTCAGCATCCGTTAAGGAATCGCTGGGTAAGTTCAGTGCTATCCCTTCCATTGATTTTGATACGGAGGATATGCCTGACATTCCGGCATTTGAGGAAAAGATATCTTCCGAACCTCCGAAGGTGCATTATAATACAGATTATAATCCGTTTAAAGTCTCTGCCGGTGGCGGTGGATCGTATAGTCGTTCGAAAGTAGAATGGGAGGATTTGTACGGAGGGTTGACAAAAGCCAGTAAGATGAATAATCCGCAGCCGGAACCCGAAATGGATTGGGAGGATTCTTCTATTGGAGGCGAACCGGCCTTTGTGGAAGAAAAGATAGAGACGGTGACATCCGCCGCTTCTTCTACCTTGTATGCCAACGAACCGGTGATGGAAAAAGGAAATCAGCATTTGCAGTTTAAAGGGCGGTTTATTTTGACTTCAGTTAAATCGGGTCTGATGCTAATCGATCAACACCGGGCACACATACGGGTGCTTTTTGATCGCTATATGGTACAGATTCAACAGAAACAGGGAGTATCTCAAGGCGTTCTCTTCCCGGAAATCTTACAATTACCGGCTTCAGAAGCTGCTGTCCTTCAAAGCATTATGGATGATTTGTCGGCAGTCGGCTTCGATTTGAGCAATCTGGGAGGCGGTAGCTATGCCATCAATGGCATCCCTTCGGGTATTGAAGGACTGAATCCGGTCGAACTGGTGCGTAATATGCTACATACAGCGATGGAAAAAGGGAATGACGTTAAGGAAGAAATCCAAAATATTCTGGCAATCACATTGGCGCGGGCAGCGGCTATTGTCTACGGACAGGTGTTGAGTAATGAAGAAATGGTAAGCCTTGTAGACAACCTTTTTGCCTGTCCCTCACCGAATTACACACCCGATGGGAAAACCGTTTTGACAACCATTAAGGAGGAGGACATCGAAAGATTATTCAAATAAAACAAATAAATTCATCTTTTCCTAAAACCTTTTAGTTCAGTTCGTGTTATTTAAATAGTTCAACAAAGAAAAAGATTTAAATAACCACTTAACTATTAGGTATATGAAAAAGATTCTGATGTTGCTGGCATTTGCCGGCGTTGCGTCTGTCGCTTCTGCGCAGCAGACAATGACTGTAACTGAATACGAAGTGATTCAGGTGCAAGATAAATATCAAGTAATAACTAATCCTTTCTGGAGTAACTGGTTCTTCTCTGTAGGAGGAGGTGCCCAGGTATTGTATGGAAACAATGACCATATCGGTAAGTTCAGAGATCGTGTTGCTCCCACATTTAACGTGTCTGTTGGTAAATGGGTAACTCCGGGATTCGGATTGCGTTTGCAGTACAGCGGATTACAAGCCAAAGGATTCACCACCAGCGAAAATGCTAATTATGTGGTTGGCGGTCCGAGAGAAGATGGTTCTTACAAACAAAGATGGGACTACATGAACTTGCATGGTGATTTGATGATTAACCTGAATGCACTTTTCGGTGGATACAATCCGAATCGTGTATATGAAATTATCCCTTATATTGGTGCCGGTTGGGCTCATGCTTATTCTCGTCCTCACACTAACTCCGCAACTTTCAATGCAGGTATTATCAACCGCTTCCGTTTGTCGAATGCTGTTGACTTGAATCTGGAATTGAGTGCAACAGGTCTGGAAGGCAAGTTTGACGGAGAGCACGCAGGTAAACCTGACTACGATGGTATCTTAGGTGCTACTATTGGTGTAACTTATTATTTCCCAACTCGCGGATTCCAACGTCCGGTTCCACAGATTATCTCTGAACTTGAATTGAACCAGATGCGTAACCAGATGAATGCAATGGCAGCAGCTAATATGCAATTACAACAGCAGTTGGCAAATGCACAACAACCGGTTGAAGTAGAAGATACTGAAGAAGTTGTTATAACAGATACTAACATTGCTCCACGTACTGTATTCTTCAAGATCGGTTCTGATAAATTGTCTCCGCAGGAAGAAATGAACTTGTCATATCTTGCCAGCAAGATAAAAGAATCTCCGAACGCTACATACACAATCAACGGATATGCAGACTCTGCAACAGGTACTCCGGCTTTCAACCAGAAGTTGAGTTTGGAACGTGCACAAGTTGTTAAAGACCTGCTCGTTAAGAAGTATGGCATCTCTGCCGATAGATTGAAAGTTGCAGCCGGTGGTGGTGTTGACAAATTCGGTCAACCGATTCTGAACCGTGTAGTATTGGTCGAATCAGCACAGTAATCATATAATTTCAGTATTCGGCGATTCTTTGTGATCGCCTGCTGAAAGAGAGAAGGCGGCTGAAAGCGAATCCTGAAATAAGGTATTTTCGCTTTCAGCTGCCTTTTCTTTAGTTTGGTAGAGAATGTGAATGCGAGTTGTAATATGTGAAGTTTACAAACTTGTGGACCACAAACTTGTGAACTTTTGATTCTATACTTGATTGGTATATGAAAACGCTTTCGCTGATTATAAATATAGGTTGTTTTAGCTTGAAAAAGCATAGCTTTAGGGAATGGAAAGCATAGTTCTAGCCTACCTAAAGCTGTGCTTTAGAGCATTGATAAGGGTACTCTGCACTTCTTCTACAAAGAACTAATTTTTTCATCCCCTTCACCTTTCTTCTGAACTCTCGATGAATATACTGTTTGCGGGTGAAGGGAGTCCTTTTCATTACTGTGTTCATCACATTACACATCAAAAAAAGTTATTATAGTGTTTTCTAAAATTATTGCATTAATTGCAGAAAACACTGCAATGTTTTTTAATCATCCCAATGAAAAAATCTATTAGCATATTTGTTTTTGCTATTAGCATATTCCTGTTAGCTATAATGATATTTTGATTAGCTATAATGATATTGTATACAAAGCAAAGTGAAAGAGCTGGTGTAAGAGTTGCCATTCACCCATAAACTCTTTATTCATCGGGAGCCTGGGATAAAGGTGAAGGGCGATTCTATCTCCAGATTTTGAGATCTGTAGTCTGATTTGTGTAATTGATGTAAGCTTACATTGTTGAGGTAATCCAAATAATTTAATAACAATTGATTGAGGCTATTAATTATTATCTATATTTGTGATATCGAACTTAAATCTGGGATATTATGGACGATTTTAATACTGTATATGCGCTACTTGTTTTAGTTATGCTATTTGTTCTATTGAGTAGATTGGATAATCGCTTCGGGAAAATAGAAAAGGAATTGAATGAGATAAAGAAACGGATGGAAGATTATCTCAAGGTTCAGCAAAAGATGACTACTGAAGAGCATAAACCTAAAGAGGAAATATTAGTAAAAGAAACAGAAGCTGTTCCTTTGATGTCTCAAATGACAGAGCATGTCACGGTAGTCAAGGCTGCACAACAAGGGACAGTTGTTCAGGAAAAACAAGAATCGGTTATTGAAACAGTCCGTGAGGCACTGGAAGAAACACCTGAAAAGACAGTTGAAACAGAATTGGAAGAAATTTGTGTTGAGGCTGTTCGAAAAGAATCTGCTAAATCTCCGACTGTTCCGGTTATCCCGGTTGCTCCGGCTGTTTCAAGACAAAAGAAACAAGTGAACTATGAGAAGTTCATCGGTGAGAATCTCTTCGGAAAGATCGGTATCCTTATATTCGTCATCGGTGTAGGCTTCTTTGTGAAGTATGCTATTGATAAGAATTGGATCAATGAGACTTTTCGTACCGTACTTGGTTTCCTGACGGGAGCTGTATTGCTGGCCGTTGCCGAACGGTTGCAAAAGAAATATCGTACATTTAGCTCGTTACTTGCGGGTGGCGCTTTTGCTGTATTCTATCTTACGGTTGCCATTGCATTCCATTATTATCATATCTTCTCGCAGACTATGGCGTTTATCATTCTGATAGGCGTCACTGTATTTATGTCTGTTCTGTCTGCGGTGTACAATCGGCGTGAACTGGCTATCATTTCACTTGTCGGAGGATTTCTTGCACCTTTCATCGTAAGCAGTGGAGAGGGAAGTTATCTGGTACTGTTCACTTATGTAAGTATCCTGAATCTCGGTATGTTTGGACTTTCCATTTATAAGAAGTGGGGTGAGCTTCCGATTATCTCATTTGTCTTTACCTGGCTGATAATGGGAATCTTTCTTTTATTTAGCTATACCTCCAGTTCTACAGTTATTTCGGGACACTTGTTTTTGTTTACCACTCTGTTTTATTTTATCTTTCTGCTTCCGGTGTTCTCCATTCTTCGTGGGGAAGATATGCGAACAATGAGTCGGGGACTGGTATTCGTCATTATAACGAATAATTTTATTTATCTGCTTTCGGGGGCTTTGTTCTTGCGGAATATGGGATGGTCTTTCAAAGCAAGCGGTTTGTTGAGCCTGTTCATTGCTCTTGTTAATTTAGGACTGGTGCTTTGGTTATGGAAGAGCCGGAAAGACTATAAATTCCTGGTGTATACCACTCTGGGGCTTGTGTTGACATTTGTCTCTATTACCGTTCCGATTCAGTTGGATGGAAACTATATAACATTAGTTTGGGCGTCAGAAATGGTGTTATTATTATGGCTTTATATCAAGTCGAGAATCCGGGTATATGAATATGCGGCAAAGATACTGGTGGGACTCACCTTTATTTCTTACCTGATGGATATATATAGTGTAGTAATGCATGAGCATCATGCTGTCAGCACTATTTTCCTGAACAGTTCATTTGCCACCTCTTTGTTTGTAGGGCTGGCTACGGGAGCATTTGCTCTGTTGATAGGGTATTATAGACCATTCTTCTCTACAGCCCGTCAACTGAAATATGGTTTCTGGAATCCTTTCATGCTTTTTGTCTCTGTAGCCATACTTTATTATACATTTATGATGGAATTCCATCTGCATTTTGAGGGAGCTACGAGGAGCGGAGCAATGTTCTTGTTTACTGCCATTGCCATTTCGAGTGTTTGTTATGCTTTTAGAAAACGATTCCCGATCACCCAATATCTGACTTTCTATATGTTAGCTATTGGGATAAATACGCTTGTATACATCATAAATATATGGGGAGATCAATGGGAGAACATGGCTTTTGTGCCTGTTGTACTGCGATGGTTCACGGCAGCATTTGTAATAGCGAATATATACTATGTGGCACGCCAATACTATCTATTAATCGGCATCAAGAGTCGTTTCACTATTTATCTCAATATTCTGGTCACTCTTCTTTGGGTGACAATGGTACGCTCTTTCCTTTGGCAGGTAGGAGTAGATGATTTCAGTGCCGGACTTTCGCTTTCATTAAGCATTGCCGGATTTGTTCAGATGGGACTAGGGATGCGTTTGCATCAGAAAGTCATGCGCATGATAAGCCTTTCGACTTTTGGAATCGTTCTGCTTAAACTTGTATTTGACGATTTGTGGGCAATGCCTACTATCGGTAAAATCATTGTATTTATCATTCTCGGACTGATATTACTGATCCTTTCATTCCTTTATCAGAAATTAAAGGATGTATTATTCAAGAATGACGAAGATGAAGTTAGCTAAAACTTAAATTGTATATTATAATAAAGGCTGCCATTCTTTCTTAGAGTAGGCAGCCTTTACTTTATATGATGCGTTTTTATGCAAACTTCCTTATTCTTGTGAGAAACGTTTTACCTGTTCTTCGATTAACTCCTTGTCATCGAAATAATTAATCTTCATTGCTTTCTTCACATCTGCCAAAGTCTCGGCAGCAGCAGCTCTGGCTACTTCGCATCCTTGCTGAAGCATGTCATAGATAGCCGGAATGTCTTTGCTGAACTCTTTACGACGGTTACGAATCGGTTCGAGTATTTCTTGCATAATAGAGTTCAGGAAACGTTTCACTTTTACGTCGCCCAGTCCGCCGCGTTGATAATGTGCTTTCAATTCTGCCAGATTCGGATAATCCGGTAAGTAGCGTTCGAAATGTTCGGGGAGACAGAAAGCGTCAAGGTAAGTGAATACGGTGTTACCTTCAATCTTTCCCGGGTCTTGTACACGGAGATGTCCCGGATCGGTATACATACTCATGATCTTCTTCTGGATTTCTTCCGGTTCTTCCGAAAGGTAGATACAGTTTCCGAGTGATTTACTCATTTTAGCCTTACCATCAGTTCCCGGAAGACGCAGACAGGCTGCATTGTCCGGCAACAGGATTTCTGGTTCTACCAATGTCTCACCATATATATAGTTGAAACGGCGAACGATTTCACGAGCCTGTTCAAGCATTGGTTCCTGGTCTTCACCCACTGGGACAGTTGTTGCACGGAATGCTGTGATGTCCGCTGCCTGGCTGATAGGATAAGTGAAGAAACCTACGGGAATACTTGCTTCAAAGTTACGCATCTGGATTTCCGATTTCACAGTCGGGTTACGTTGCAGGCGGGATACGCTTACAAGGTCCATATAATAGAAACTAAGCTCGCATAATTCCGGAATTTGCGATTGTATGAAGATGGTAGCTTTAGACGGATCTATGCCACAAGCCAGATAGTCAAGAGCTACTTCAATTACGTTTTGACGCACCTTTTCCGGATTGTCTATATTGTCTGTCAATGCCTGTGAATCGGCAATGAAGATAAACATCTTACTATAATCACCTGCATTTTGCAGGTCAACTCTGCGTTTCAACGAACCTACATAGTGACCGATATGAAGTCTTCCGGTAGGACGGTCGCCCGTCAATATGATTTTTTCTTTTCCCATATTTTTATTACCTTATTATATAATGACGACAAAGATAAGGATAAAAACTGAAAGATACATCAAAATGTAGTTACTTCATGATTTGTGCTTACTACTGTTAACCTTGAAAATGAGCTTTCTATTAGAAGAAACAATTATTAAAGAAAATATTCTGTTTACCGGATTAATTCAATATCTTTGTCGGTATCTAAAAACTTTTATATCATGAAAACAGGAAAACTACTAGGAATGTTGCTATTCGTTCTAGGTACATTCAGCCTGATGGGTTGTAATGATGAAATGACTGATGAGGAAGAAGGCTGGTATGATAGCATCCCGGATGGAAATTTCTTTTCGAGAGGAAATACGGTACGATTTTACTATATAGATGGGAATGGAAACAGTCTGATAAAACCGGAGGATAAAAATACACTCCCTGTGTCATGGCGTGAAGAATTAGTTAATCCGATAGAACGTACAGAAGACTATAATGCGGAGCATGGTAACTATAATGGTAATCATAACTGGGTTGTCTATGATGAGGAAGAGGAGTTGTATTATTGCGAAGTGAGTGCTTACGGAGATGAAAGACAGAGCACTTATTCTTTTCCGATTTATGTAAATGGCGATAAGGATGGAATGCAAATCACCTATAAATATACGGATAGAGACGTTATCGGCGGTAAATATTGGGCGAAAATAATATCCTGGAAATATAATGGCGTACATGTTTACTCGGATGACGACGAACCATACAAGAA
Source organism: Bacteroides sp. OM05-10AA (assembly GCF_003439055.1). NCBI lineage: Bacteria > Pseudomonadati > Bacteroidota > Bacteroidia > Bacteroidales > Bacteroidaceae > Bacteroides > Bacteroides sp. OM05-10AA. The sequence goes on along the minus strand of NZ_QSUR01000048.1, from coordinate 18,556 downwards.
AGTATTCATTAAAAAGGCCAACGGAAAAACAACCGTTTCATTAACGCGGTAAACTATTTCAGTAAAAAAGTGAACGTTTCTTTTTGTCATGTGCAAAATATGTCGTTACTTTGCACAAATTTTGAAGCTAACAATGAATCAACAGGAAATCAGAAGTAAGTATTATCTACATTCGGATGTTTTGCACCCGGAAACGGCAGACTTCTTCTCTTTTCTCCAAAAACGATATTTTAGTTCTTTGGTAATGCGTTAATCCTTTTTTGAGGGTAACGCATTTTTTTTATGGACGAACTTAGAAATAACAACTTATTATAACAACAAAAGAAATGGAAAAGGAAATCAAGAAAGTTCTCGTTTTGGGTTCTGGAGCACTCAAAATCGGACAAGCCGGAGAGTTCGACTACTCTGGTTCACAAGCACTGAAAGCTTTGAAAGAAGAAGGTATCAGCTCAGTATTGGTAAACCCGAACATCGCAACCATTCAGACTTCTGAAGGTATTGCCGATAAAGTGTATTTCCTTCCCGTAAACACTTATTTTGTAGAAGAAATTATCAAGAAAGAACGTCCTGATGGTATCTTGCTGGCATTCGGCGGACAGACTGCGTTGAACTGCGGTGCGGAACTCTACACACAGGGTATTCTTGATAAATACGGAGTAAAGGTGCTTGGTACATCGGTAGAAGCTATCATGTATACAGAAGACCGTGATTTGTTCGTGAAGAAACTGAACGAAATCGAGATGAAGACTCCGGTTAGCCAGGCAGTAGAAAACATGGAAGATGCCATTGCTGCTGCACGCAGAATCGGTTATCCTGTCATGGTACGTTCTGCTTATGCATTGGGTGGTCTTGGTAGCGGTATCTGTGCCGACGAAGAAGAATTCCTGAAACTGGCTGAAAGCTCCTTTGCTTTCTCTAAACAAATTCTGGTAGAAGAATCGTTGAAAGGCTGGAAAGAAATCGAATTTGAAGTGATCCGCGACGCTAACGACCATTGCTTCACAGTAGCCAGCATGGAAAACTTTGACCCGCTGGGTATCCATACCGGTGAATCCATCGTAGTGGCTCCTACCTGTTCACTGGATGATAAAGAATTGACTCTGTTGAAAGAACTTTCTACTAAATGTATCCGTCACCTCGGTATCGTGGGTGAATGTAACATTCAGTATGCTTTCAACTCTGATACGGACGACTACCGTGTGATTGAAGTAAATGCCCGTTTGAGCCGTTCTTCTGCATTGGCGTCTAAAGCTACCGGTTATCCGTTGGCATTCGTTGCTGCTAAAGTAGCACTCGGCTATACACTCGACCAGATCGGTGAAATGGGTACTCCGAATTCTGCATATTCAGCTCCTGAACTTGACTATTACATCTGTAAGATTCCTCGTTGGGACTTGACTAAGTTTGCCGGTGTATCTCGTGAAATCGGTTCAAGCATGAAGTCGGTAGGTGAAATCATGTCTATCGGTCGTTCTTTCGAAGAAATCATCCAGAAAGGTCTTCGTATGATTGGTCAGGGTATGCACGGTTTCGTAGGTAACGACGAACTGCACTTTGACGATTTGGATAAAGAACTTTCCCGTCCGACTGACTTACGTATCTTCTCTATTGCACAGGCTATGGAAGAAGGTTATACTATCGAACGTATCCACGACCTGACTAAGATCGATCCCTGGTTCCTTGGCAAACTGAAAAATATCGTAGACTACAAAGCTAAATTGTCTGCTTATAATAAAGTAGAAGATATTCCGGCTGACGTGATGCGTGAAGCGAAAGTATTAGGTTTCTCTGACTTCCAGATTGCTCGTTTCGTATTGAACCCGACTGGAAATATGGAGAAAGAAAATCTGGCTGTACGTGCTCATCGTAAGGCTTTGGGTATTCTTCCGGCTGTGAAACGTATCAATACCATCGCTTCCGAACATCCGGAACTGACTAACTACCTGTATATGACTTATGCAGTAGAAGGTTATGATGTAAACTATTATAAGAATGAAAAATCAGTAGTGGTACTGGGCTCGGGTGCTTACCGTATCGGTAGCTCGGTTGAGTTTGACTGGTGTTCGGTAAATGCCGTTCAGACAGCCCGCAAATTGGGTTACAAATCTATCATGATTAACTACAACCCTGAAACGGTTTCTACTGACTATGATATGTGCGACCGTCTGTACTTCGACGAACTTTCGTTCGAACGTGTACTCGACGTAATCGACTTGGAACAACCTCGCGGTGTGATTGTCTCTGTAGGCGGACAGATTCCGAATAACCTAGCAATGAAACTTTACCGCCAGTCGGTTCCTGTATTGGGTACTTCTCCGATCTCTATCGACCGTGCTGAAAACCGTAACAAGTTCTCTGCTATGCTTGACCAACTGGGTATCGACCAGCCGGCATGGATGGAACTTACCAGTCTCGAAGAGGTGAAGGGATTCGTAGAAAAAGTAGGCTATCCGGTATTGGTTCGTCCTTCTTACGTTCTTTCGGGAGCTGCTATGAATGTTTGCTACGATGACGAAGAATTGGAAAACTTCCTGAAGATGGCTGCCGAAGTTTCTAAAGAATACCCGGTAGTTGTTTCTCAATTCCTTGAAAATACAAAAGAAATTGAATTTGACGCTGTTGCCCAGAATGGTGAAGTGGTGGAATATGCTATTTCTGAACATGTGGAATTTGCCGGTGTTCACTCCGGTGACGCTACACTGGTATTCCCGGCACAGAAGATTTACTTTGCAACGGCACGCCGTATCAAGAAAATCAGCCGTCAGATTGCCAAAGAACTTAATATCTCCGGTCCGTTCAATATCCAGTTCCTGGCTCGTAACAACGAAGTGAAAGTAATCGAATGTAACTTGCGTGCTTCTCGTAGTTTCCCGTTTGTTTCTAAAGTACTGAAACGTAACTTCATCGAAACAGCTACCCGCATCATGTTGGATGCTCCGTACTCACGTCCGGATAAATCTGCATTTGATATCGACTGGATTGGTGTAAAAGCATCTCAGTTCTCTTTCTCTCGTCTGCACAAGGCTGACCCGGTATTGGGTGTGGATATGTCTTCTACAGGTGAAGTTGGATGTATCGGTGATGATTTCTCTGAAGCATTGCTGAATGCAATGATCGCTACCGGATTCAAGATTCCTGAAAGAGCAGTAATGTTCTCTTCCGGTGCTATGAAGTCGAAAGTGGATTTGCTGGATGCCAGCCGTATGCTGTTTGCCAAGGGATATCAGATTTACGCTACTGCCGGAACTGCTGCATTTTTGAATGCTCATGGAGTAGATGCGACTCCGGTTTACTGGCCGGATGAGAAACCTGGTGCAGAGAATAATGTAATGAAGATGATCGCTGACCATAAGTTTGACCTGATCGTAAACATTCCGAAGAATCATAGTAAGCGTGAATTGACGAACGGCTATCGTATCCGTCGTGGTGCAATCGATCACAACATTCCATTGATTACAAATGCTCGTCTGGCAAGTGCCTTTATCGAAGCATTCTGCGAATTAAAATTAGGTGATATTCAGATCAAGAGCTGGCAGGAATATAAATAAACTGCTTTAGCTGTTTATCAAAATAAAAAGAACTTCCTCTTTGGAATGCCAAAGGGGGAGTTTTTCTTATTTAAGTGTCTTGTTACAAATAGATGTTTTCTGTTATTTGCTTACACGATAATTGTGTACTTTCAGATTCTCTATCCGGCTATTGAAGTTTCCGGCTTTCTCGAGCGGGAAAAACAATGTGCGTATATAACTCATAGAATCCTTTCCTGCATTGAAATAGCATTTCTGTATGTTCATTTCTTCAACAACTTTTCCGTTAACTCTGAGTGTGGTACTACGATGATCGCCTTCAATCTGAATGGTCGCTTTCTCTCCCGGATTCACTTTATATGGGAACGTATTCAAATAACCATCGCGTGCAAAACCCATCATCCCTCGAATTGGATCTGCTAGATAGAATACGGCATTGGGTGAACGGAACAATTCTGTTCCGCTTTTCTCTGGTGCTCCGGTAATGTCGAAGCTGACTGTATAATTATAGCCGATTTCCGGGTAAGTGGAAGTGCTGCCGGGAGCGACGGTAGAACGCTCATATACCAATGCCGGACTCTTGCCGATTCTTCCCAATTGATTGACTCCGGGGGCTTCACTGATAGCACTACGCTTTTCATTATACACTTCGAACGGCAGACTGGTTTCTTTCCCTGTCCATGTCTTTACTGCTAGAGTTTGTAACGCAGGGAATACACGGTGATGAATGTCTTTCACGGAAATTCCATTACCTGCATGGTCGTTCCAAATGGCAAACATGCCACCGAGAATAGCAGGGTGCTTTTCTTCGAATACGGCTTTCCCGATATGTGCCGGTGTCCATTCTTTATATAAAAATGCCTCGTTAAGATAATCCTGATAGTAACCGGCTAATGGAACAATATAAACCATTTCATCCGGGATACTGATTAGCTGGTAGCCGTCTTTTATCATGGTTGCTGGGTCGGCATATCCGTTATACCAGGCATTCATAATGATGTTTTCTGATTTGACAGGGGTGTCTCCTTTTGCATGAGTGAGAGCGCCCCATATCACGGCTTGTTTGCCAAAGCCTTCTACCAGCCGGATATAATGGTCGGTGAAAGCCCGGAATTTTTCTACTACCTCTTTCTTGGCATTCGAGTATTCGTCGGTACCGATATGCACACGCTTGCCCACGAATACAGGGTCGTCACCTTTCAGGTATTCTTTGAACAGATCGTCTGCAAATTGATAGGTTTCCGGTTTGAATAAGTCAAGATGATCCATTCCGTACTCCTTGCTCCCAATTTCCGGTTTGTAATGAGTGAATGCTAATGAATGTGCCGGAATATCAATTTCCGGTATAATCTCTACAAAGTTGGTTGCAGCTTGTTTCTGAAAATCAATAAATTCTTTTTTAGAATAAGAACCGTCGCGGGCTGTCAGTCCCGGATAAGTTTCGGACTCCAGACGGAAAGCAGCATAAGTCTTGTCCCAGTTGTTATCAAAATATTGCTTGAATCCATTATCATTCAGATGGACTTGCAGGGTATTCATCTTGTAATAAGCCATTATTTTTACCAGATCCTGAAGATAGCTCATCGGAATGAATTTACGACCGCAGTCTATCATGAATCCCCGGATGGAGTAGTCGGGATAGTCGCGGATTATTCCTTTGGGAAATGAGTGCTCCTGGCTTTGTTCTGCTATTTGCAAGAGGGTACGTGTGCTCCAGTAAAGCCCTGTCAGGGTGGGAGCAGAAGTCGTGATTCGATCGGTAATCTTGATTTCATAACCCTCTTCTCCCAGTTCTTTGTCAGCTGACAGTGATAGGATGAAGTCTCCGGATGTGGCTTTGTCTTGAGTTACGCTTAATGTTTTTCCGAACATTTGCTGATAATCGTCGGCAAACATTTGGGCTATTCGCAGCAATTCTGGATTTGCAGAGGTGCATACTATCTTCGCATTTGTTTCCGGAGTGAAATTACCATCTTTTCCTGTCCATTGTTTGAGTTCGGGGACAACAAAAGGTTTAGAGTTTACGCTGGCATAGGATAAACTGCCATACAAACAGAAGATTGTCAATAAGCATAACACTTTCAGGGGGATTAGTGTGTGTGTCATAATGGGGGCATTTTTGTTATTAATAAATGATTAAAGTTAATTATTGGCTGAATTTAGGGATAATCTGTCTATTAGCCAGCAAGAGAAGCGATTTATTTTTTATTTTTGTTTTTCGAAAAGATAAAATCAGATTTAACAATGTTAGTACTTCTATCTTGTGCCAAGACTATGAGTGAAACTTCAAAGGTGAAAGTTCCTTTGAAGACGGTTCCACGATTTCAAAAAGAAGCTTCCGGGATTGCTTTGCAGATGTCACAGTTTTCGGTGGACGAACTGGAACGCCTGTTGCGTGTGAATGCTAAAATAGCTGTGGAAAATTACAAGCGTTATCAGGCTTTTCATGCAGAGGGTACACCGGAACTGCCTGCTTTATTGGCTTATACCGGAATTGTGTTCAAACGGTTGAATGCAAAAGATTTCTCGAAAGAAGAATTTGAATATGCACAGGGACACTTGCGGCTGACTTCTTTTTGTTATGGACTGTTGAGGCCTTTGGACGTTATTCGTTCCTATCGGTTGGAAGGAGATGTAGTGCTGCCTGAACTGGGTAATCAGATGATGTTTTCTTATTGGCAGTCCCGCTTGACGGATGTGTTCATTGAAGACATCAAGAAAGCCGGCGGCATGCTTTGCAATTTGGCCAGTGACGAGATGAAAAGCTTGTTTGATTGGAGGCGGGTGGAAAAAGAGGTGCATGTCATCACTCCCGAATTTCAAGTATGGAAGAATGGAAAATTGGCTTCGATAGTGATATATATCAAAATGTCCCGTGGTGAAATGACACGGTTCATTCTGAAGAATCGAATTGAAAATCCGGAGGATCTGAAAAGCTTCTCTTGGGAAGGGTTTGAATTTAACGAATCTCTTTCGAACGAAAAGAAGTTTGTATTTACTAACGGCAAAGAAATATAAGGTATGACGGAAGTTGAGAAGATGCGTAGTAGCCAGTTGGCTGATATGTCTGCACCGGAATTGCAGGTACGTTTTGAACATGCCAAAAAAATATTGGCACGTATGCGGGGAATGAGTACGTACGATGAGGGTTATAGAGAATTATTGGATAAGTTGGTACCGGGGATTCCTGAAACTTCCATTATATGCCCGCCTTTCCATTGCGATCACGGAGACGGAATCAAGTTGGGTGAACATGTGTTTGTTAATGCTAATTGCACTTTCCTGGATGGAGGATATATCACAATTGGTGCTCATACACTGGTCGGTCCTTGTGTGCAGATTTATACGCCTCATCATCCGATGGATTATCAGGAAAGAAGAGGCTCTAAGGAATATGCTTATCCGGTGACGATTGGTGAAGACTGCTGGATTGGTGGCGGCGCTATTATCTGTCCCGGTGTGACGATTGGTAATCGTTGTGTGATAGGAGCGGGGAGTGTTGTGACGAAAGATATTCCCGACGACAGTGTTGCAGTCGGGAATCCGGCACGGGTGATTCGCAAATAAGTTGCTTTATCTGGTAGACGGACTGGACGAAGTGAAAGTTGCGAGAAAAAAACTTTTTTGTATTATTTGTTGATAATCAGAGCTTTTCTTTATTAGGCAAAAACTTTCTTGAAAAATAATGCATGAAATGTTTGCAGAATTCAAAAAATGCCGTACCTTTGCATCGCTTTTGAAACGGAAGTGTACGGGCGCTTAGCTCAGCTGGTTCAGAGCATCTGGTTTACACCCAGAGGGTCGGGGGTTCGAATCCCTCAGCGCCCACACTAAAAAACGAAACACTTCCGGCTCATTAAAAGGGCGCTTAGCTCAGCTGGTTCAGAGCATCTGGTTTACACCCAGAGGGTCGGGGGTTCGAATCCCTCAGCGCCCACACCAAAAAGGAAGTCTTACGAAGCAATTCGTGAGACTTTTTTTATTTCTTACCGCTTTTATACAAACTTTCTCTATCCTTTTGCTCTATAACTCAGGAAAAAGAGTTAATTTTGCAGTCTGATAATTATCTAAGAAAACGTATGGAACTTGATGTATTAACGGCCATATCTCCGATTGATGGTCGATATAGAGGCAAAACTAAAGCTTTGGCAGCTTATTTCTCTGAATTTGCACTGATTAAATACCGTGTACAGGTAGAGGTGGAATACTTTATCACCTTGTGCGAACTCCCTTTGCCGCAATTAAAAGGAATCGATAGCAATGTGTACGAAACTTTACGGAATATCTACCGTAACTTCTCTGAAGCAGACGCACAGCGCATTAAAGATATCGAAAGTGTAACTAACCACGACGTGAAGGCCGTAGAATACTTCCTGAAAGAAGAATTTGACAAGATGGGCGGAATGGATGACTACAAAGAGTTTATCCACTTCGGACTGACTTCTCAGGATATTAACAATACGTCTGTTCCTCTTTCTATCAAAGAAGCATTGGAACAGGTTTACTATCCGTTGATTGAAGAACTGATTGCACAGTTGAAAACTTATGCAACAGAATGGGCTAACATTCCGATGCTTGCCAAAACTCACGGTCAACCGGCTTCTCCTACTCGTTTAGGCAAGGAAGTGATGGTATTCGTTTACCGTCTCGAACGTCAACTGGTTATGTTGAAGGCATGTCCGATTACCGCTAAGTTTGGTGGTGCTACCGGAAATTACAATGCACATCATGTGGCTTATCCTCAATATGACTGGAAACAATTCGGCAATCGGTTTGTTGCAGAGAAACTGGGATTGGAGCGTGAAGAATATACTACACAGATTTCGAACTATGATAACCTTTCTGCTGTTTTTGATAGTATGAAGCGTATCAATACGATTATGGTCGATATGAATCGTGACTTCTGGCAGTACATCTCTATGGAGTATTTCAAGCAGAAGATTAAAGCCGGAGAAGTGGGATCGAGTGCCATGCCGCATAAAGTGAATCCGATTGACTTTGAAAATGCGGAAGGTAACCTGGGTATAGCAACGTCTATCCTGGAACATTTGGCTGTGAAACTTCCTGTTTCCCGTTTGCAGCGCGATTTGACAGACTCGACAGTGTTGCGTAATGTAGGTGTGCCTTTCGGTCATATCGTGATTGCCATTCAGAGTTCTTTGAAAGGATTGCGTAAACTGTTGCTGAACGAACCGGCTATTTATCGTGACTTGGATAACTGTTGGAGCGTAGTGGCAGAAGCTATTCAAACCATTCTGCGCCGTGAGGCTTATCCGCATCCGTATGAAGCTTTGAAAGCTTTAACCCGGACCAATCAGGCTATTACAGAAAGTTCTATTAAAGAGTTTATCGAAGAATTGAATGTAAGCGAAGATATTAAAAAAGAGTTAAGAGCAATCACTCCCCATACTTATACGGGGCTTTAATTGTTTACTTATATAATAAACGTGTTTTTAAATAGGCCGTGAGGCCAAAGTCTAATTTTATTCGAATAAAAAAATGAGCACAGAAAACGAAGAATGGCGCGAAAATTCTTTCAATGAAGAGAATACAGGTGCCGGCCGTGATGGTAACAGGTCTTACAACAGAGAAGGTGGAGAACGTCCGTATCGTCCTTCTTACAACCGTGAAGGCGGGGATCGCCCGTATCGCCCGCGATTTAATGCCAACAATGAAGGAGGCGAACGCCCGCAGCGTTCGTATGGTGACCGCTCTTATGGCGATCGTCCTCAACGTCCTTCTTACAATCGTGAAGGTGGCGATCGTCCGTATCGTCCTCGCTTCAATAACAATAATGAAGGAGGCGAACGCCCGCAACGTCCTTACAACCGCGAAGGTGGTTCTTATGATCGTCCTCAACGTCCTTCCTACAACCGTGAAGGTGGTTCTTATGACCGTCCCCAACGTCCCCGTTTCAATAGCGGTGAAGGTGGTGACCGTCCTCAACGTCCTTCTTACAACCGTGAAGGTGGCGACCGTCCTTACCGTCCCCGCTTTAATAACGGCGAAGGTGGCGACCGTCCTCAACGTCCTTCTTACAACCGTGAAGGTGGTGACCGTCCGTATCGTCCCCGTTTCAATAACGGTGAAGGTGGTGGCGGCTATCGTAGCAACAACGGTGGTGGCGGTGGCGGCTATCGTCCGAGATACAACAATGACCGTTCACAAGGAGGCTATCGTCCTCGTCCGCGTACCGGCGATTATGATCCGAATGCTAAGTATAGCGTAAAGAAGCAGATCGAGTACAAGGAACAGTTTATTGATCCGAATGAACCGATCCGTCTGAATAAGTTCCTGGCTAATGCTGGTGTTTGTTCACGTCGCGAGGCTGATGAATTTATCACAGCAGGTGTGGTTTCTGTAAACGGTGAAGTAGTAACGGAATTGGGTACAAAGATCAAGCGTTCGGATGTGGTTAAGTTCCACGACGAACCGGTAAGCATCGAACGTAAAGTATATGTATTGTTGAATAAGCCGAAAGATACGGTTACTACATCGGATGATCCACAGGAACGCCGTACAGTAATGGATTTAGTGAAAGGCGCTTGCAACGAACGTATCTATCCCGTAGGACGTCTTGACCGTAACACGACTGGTGTACTCTTGCTGACGAATGACGGTGATCTGGCTTCCAAGCTGACACACCCGAAATTCCTGAAGAAGAAAATTTATCATGTTCATCTGGACAAGAACCTGACCAAAGCAGATATGGATCAGATTGCAGCTGGTATTCAGTTGGAAGACGGTGAAATCCATGCAGATGCGATCAGTTATACAGATGATTTCAAGAAAGACCAGGTAGGTATCGAAATTCACTCCGGAAAGAACCGTATCGTTCGCCGTATTTTCGAATCACTGGGTTATAAAGTAGTAAAACTCGACCGTGTGTTCTTCGCCGGACTGACCAAAAAAGGTCTGCGTCGCGGAGACTGGCGTTACCTGTCGGAAGCAGAAGTAAACTACCTCCGCATGGGATCGTTTGAATAATAAGTCAATAAATAACAACTTGACAGAGGACGAGGAAAGAGAGCGGGAAAAATGAATCCTGCAATTGAAACCTCGTCTTCTTGTATCTAAAAAGAAAAAGTTAAATGGAAAAGATTGGTAGAACAAAAATTGTTGATCTGTTGAAGCGCACAGATATTGGCGCGATGGTCAATGTGAAAGGATGGGTTCGCACCCGCAGAGGTAGCAAACAAGTAAACTTTATCGCACTGAATGACGGTTCTACAATAAATAATTTGCAGGTCGTAGTAGATTTGGCTAATTTCGATGAAGAGATGCTGAAACTGATTACTACCGGCGCTTGTATCAGCGTGAACGGAGAAATGGTAGAGTCAGTAGGTTCCGGTCAGAAAGTGGAAGTACAGGCTCGTGAAATCGAAGTGCTGGGTACTTGCGATAATACATATCCATTGCAGAAGAAAGGTCACTCCATGGAGTTTCTGCGCGAGATAGCTCACTTGCGTCCGCGTACGAATACGTTTGGTGCTGTGTTCCGCATCCGTCACAACATGGCGATTGCTATTCACAAGTTCTTCCATGAAAAGGGCTTCTTCTATTTCCATACGCCGATCATTACGGCTTCCGATTGTGAAGGTGCCGGACAGATGTTTCAGGTGACTACCATGAACCTGTATGACTTGAAGAAAGACGAGAGAGGTTCTATCTCTTATGAAGATGATTTCTTCGGTAAGCAGGCGAGTTTGACCGTTTCCGGTCAGCTGGAAGGTGAGTTGGCTGCTACTGCTTTGGGATCTATCTACACATTCGGTCCTACGTTCCGTGCCGAAAACTCCAATACTCCCCGCCACTTGGCAGAGTTCTGGATGGTTGAGCCGGAAGTTGCTTTCAACGATATTACAGACAACATGGACTTGGCAGAAGAGTTCATCAAATATTGTGTGAAATGGGCGTTGGATAACTGTGCGGATGATGTGAAGTTCCTGAACGATATGTTCGACAAAGGCTTGATTGAGCGTCTGCAAGGTGTATTGAAAGATGATTTCGTACGTCTGCCTTATACAGATGGTATCAAGATTCTGGAAGAAGCTGTTGCGAAAGGTCATAAGTTCGAATTCCCGGTTTACTGGGGTGTGGACTTGGCTTCTGAACATGAACGCTTCCTGGTAGAAGAACACTTCAAACGTCCGGTGATCCTGATTGACTATCCGAAGGAAATCAAGGCCTTCTATATGAAGCAGAACGAAGACGGTAAGACCGTACGTGCTATGGATGTTCTTTTCCCGAAGATCGGTGAAATTATCGGTGGTTCCGAACGTGAAGCGGACTATGACAAGCTAATGACCCGTATTGAGGAAATGCATATTCCGATGAAAGATATGTGGTGGTATCTGGATACCCGTAAGTTCGGTACTTGTCCTCACTCCGGTTTCGGATTAGGATTCGAACGTCTGTTATTGTTTGTAACAGGTATGGCGAATATCCGTGACGTGATACCGTTCCCGCGTACGCCAAGAAATGCTGATTTCTAATATTCCGGTATATTTATGTAAAACTCGCATAATCTTTAGGTTATGCGAGTTTTTTTATGCTCTGAATTGCTGTATTTCCAAAATAAATCTTTATATTTGAAAATACGCATTCAAGAGTGTTAACTAAAATAATACAACAATGAAAAAGCTCTATTTCTTTACCATGCTTTCAATAATGTTGTTAGCGGTAACAGGTGCGATGGCCCAAAAGAAAACAAAATTCAAGGCGGCCGATTTAAAAGGTATTTGGCAGCTCTGCCATTATGTGTCGGAATCTCCCGATGTTCCGGGAGCATTGAAACCTAGTAATACATTTAAAGTGTTGAGTGATGACGGACGGATCGTGAACTTTACCATTATCCCCGGCTCGGATGCCATTATTACAGGATATGGAATGTGGAAACAACTGACGGATGATTCTTATAAAGAAAGTATCGAGAAGAACATTCATCTTCCGATGCTGGATAATCAGGATAATATTTTGGAATTCGAGATCAAAGATAACGATTATCTCCATCTGAAATACTTTATCAAGAACGATTTGAATGGAAATGAGTTGAATGCCTGGTATTATGAAACCTGGAAAAGAGTAGAAATGCCGGCTAAATTTCCGGAGGATATTGTGAGATAAAGGGAAGATACCTTTATTGTGAGACACGGATTTTGCAAAATACTGCATGGTTGCCTGGCTATGCCTGACAACGACTTATTTTGTGAAATCCGTGCCTGTTTTTATGAAAAAGATAAAAACAAAGATCTTTTGGACAAAATCAAAGTCCGTAGAAATAGAAACGAAAATGAAAAAATAGATTTGCAAAGGTTGTGTCTGCGACTTACTCTAACTTTGTTGCCAGTAATAGAATACAGTAACAAAATAAAGTAGAACAATGAAAAACAAACTTTTACTGGCGGTAGGGAGTATTGCTCTCCTGACTGCTTGTGATGCTTCAAAAGAAAATGAAATGGAATGGTTCGACCATGCAGTGAAAACATCCGGACATCAGTTGCTCTATATGTCAGAACAATTGAAGAATGAACCGGACACCGCCTGTTTTCCCCGTTCTATCAAAGAAGGAAAGTACAGACTGGAGCACCCCACCGACTGGACGAGTGGCTTCTATCCCGGCTCCATGTGGCTAGCATACGAGTTGACAGGTGATGAAGTTCTGGCAAAAGAGGCACGCAAATATACGGATCGTCTGCAGGATATGCAATATTATACGGGTAATCACGATTTGGGTTTTATGATGTTTTGCAGTTATGGGCAGGGCATCCGTTTAAAACCAGAGTCAACGGACCGTTTGATTCTGATTAATTCGTCAGAAAGCTTGTGTTCCCGTTTTCGTCCGGAAGTCGGACTGATCCGTTCGTGGGATTTCGGTGAGTGGAGCTATCCGGTGATTATTGATAATATGATGAATCTTGAAATGCTGTTCTGGGCTTCGGAGCAAACCAATAATCCGAAATATCGAGAAATAGCCATCTCTCATGCCGACAAAACGTTGAAAAATCACTTCAGGAAAGACATGACTTCCTATCATGTGGTGAGCTACCTGGCAGATAGCGGCGAGGTGGAGTCAAAAGGAACCTTTCAGGGATATGCCGATTCTTCCGCCTGGGCGCGTGGACAGGCTTGGGGAGTATATGGGTATACTATGTGTTATCGCTTCACCAAGCAGCAGAACTATTTGGATGCCGCTCATAAAATAGCGCGGTTTATTATCGATCATCGTCCGGCTGAAAATGACTATATACCTTATTGGGATTATGATGCTCCCAAGATACCGAATGAACCACGAGATGCTTCTGCGGCTGCCGTAACAGCTTCTGCATTGCTGGAGTTGAGTGGTTATGGCGACAAGAAACAAGGGGAAGAATATTTTCGTTATGCGGAGCATATCCTGAAGCAGTTATCCTCTGATGATTATTTGGCCAAGGAAGGAGAAAATCATGGTTTCATCCTGTTACATTCGGTTGGTAGTTTCCCGCACGACAGTGAAATTGATACTCCGCTCAATTATGCTGATTATTATTATCTGGAAGCCTTGAAGCGCTATAAAGATCTGAAAGAAAAATCAGAAAATCAGTCTTACTAACTTGGAGGAAGACCGTTGAAGATAATCGTATTCGTTTTGAAGCCAATACCGGTCCTTTATATGAGTTAAAAAAAGGATTCATTTATCAGATTGAATTGAAAATACTTATCTTTACGATAAATTCTTCAATATTAGCTCATGAAAGACCGGCATTTGCTATTTAAGTACATATTCGGATTAACCGTTTACATCTTATTTTTTCCTTTGGCTGTATCGGCCACCGACAGCTTCATCCATTTTAAACGGTTATCCGTGGATGACGGACTATCGCAAAATACTGTGCTAGCTCTGACACAAGATCATAATAATAAGATTTGGGTAGGTACCATAGACGGACTGAACTGGTATGAAGGTTCTCGCTTCGTTTCGTATTATAAAGCGCCGGATGATACGACCAGTCTGGCGAACAATCATGTCTATTCACTTCATACCGATTCGAAGGGTACGGTATGGGTAGGTACGCAGGTCGGTTTATCCCGTTATAATATTGTAGGAAATAATTTCACCAATTATTCGTCACCGGACAATCAGCCGATGCAAGTATTGGCTATCGGAGAACCGGAGGAAAGTGACCGGCTTTTGCTTGCTACCAATATCGGTCTGATGGTTTTTGATAAAAAAAACGGGCGGATGAAAGTGCAGCCAGAACTTGCCGGGAAAGTGATCTATTCTGTTTGCCGGATGAATGACGGCTTCCTATTGGGTACTTCGGAAGGTGTCTATTTCTATTATGTACGTAACGGAAACGTGACTCGGCTTCTTCTTCAATTGAAAGGAGAAACGATCTCTGATATGCTCTATGATGATAAAGCCGGGAATTGTTGGCTGGCTTCATTGACAAACGGGGTGTATTGTGTGGATAATAACTTTCAAATAAAACATCATTATAACAAGCAAAATACTCCTGCTTATTTCCTTACGAACTCGGTCAGAACACTGTCCGGAGATGATAAAGGAAGGGTTTGGATAGGAACCATGGAAGGTTTGCTTATCCTTGAACCGGAGACGGAAACCTTCCGGATCTGTCGTTTTTCTCCTGAAGATCCGACTACATTGGGGCATAATTCCATCCGTTCTATTTTGAAAGACAATCAAGGGGGGATGTGGATCGGTACATTTTACGGTGGGCTTAATTATTATCATCCCCTCGCTCCGGCATTCGGACGTTTGCAACATTCCGCCTGGAGGAATTCGTTAAGTGATAACACGGTGAGTTGTATTGCCGAAGACCCGGATAATGGAAATCTCTGGATCGGCACGAACGATGGCGGATTAAATTATTATAATCGGAAAACCGGAGTTTTTTCATATTACCGGACGGGTACTTCCGCCAACTCTTTAAAGTCTGACAATATAAAATGTATATGGACGGACAAGGATGGAAGTGCCTATATCGGCACTCACGGAGGGGGAATGAGTCGCCTGCATCATAAGAGTGGCAGGATAGAAACATATTCCTTTCCCCATTCTACTACCCTGACTAATAGTTGTTACTCCTTATTAGACGGAACAGATGGAACGCTTTGGGTAGGTGGTATGAGCGGACTTTACCTTTTCGACAAACAGACCGGAGAACTTTCGCTGCATCCATTAGCTAAAAAGTATAAAAAGTTGGAGAATGTACTGATATATACGTTGTTCCGCGATTCGAAAGGAAGAATATGGATTGGTACGGAAGAGAGTCTGTTTTTGTATGCCGGCGGGAAACTGGAAGAATTGCATCTTTCTTCTTCGGCTTATCTGCATGGGTTGATACAAGCTTTCTGTGTACAGGAAGATAGCCGTCATGAAATCTGGATCGGCTCTTCCACAGGACTATATTGCTATAAGGAAGGAGCACCGACAGCCTGGAAACACTATACGATGAAAGACGGTTTGCCGAACGACTTTATTTATAGCATACTGGAGGATGAACGGGGACGTTTATGGTTGACAACTAACAAGGGACTGGCTTGTTTCAATACGGAAGAGGGTACTTTCCTCAACTATACGAAGCAGGACGGATTGCCTCACGATCAGTTTAATTATTTCGGAGCTTGCAAAGCTCACGATGGTACCTTCTTCCTGGGGTCTCTTGGTGGCGTTGCCTATTTCAAACCTTATGAATTGGGTGATAATCCATATTCTCCGGATGCGGTGGTAACAGGAGCTGTTGTCTTAAATCAGGTGATTACGGATATGAAAAGTGAACGGGTACGCTATTTTCAGGACGAGCAAGGGCGGATGCTGGGTATGTCGTTTCCTTCCGATCAGAAACTTTTTAATATCCGGTTTGCCGTTATCAACTATTTGGCTGGCAAGCGGAATCAGTTTGTTTACAAATTGGAAGGCTTTGAAACCGAGTGGAACTACTCCCGTCATGTTTCCTTTGCACGAGCGAGTTATTCTAATCTCCCGCCCGGTGAGTATGTGTTCAAGGTGAAGGCATGTAACAACAATGGAAAGTGGAGTGAAGCGACTACTGAATTTTTTGTGCACATCACTCCGATGTGGTATCAGACCTGGTGGGCAAAGACGCTTTTCATCTTCTTTTCTGTAGGGCTTCTCGTTTTTGTGATCTATTTTTTTATTGCTCGTGCCAAAATGAAGATGCAAGTCCGGATTGAACAGATAGAACGAAACAAGATAGAAGAAATCAGTCAGGAGAAAGTACGTTTTTACATGAATATGTCTCATGAGTTGCGTACTCCGTTGAGTTTGATATTGGCTCCGTTGGAGGAACTTTTGGGACAGAGTAATCTGAAAGGTACTCCAGTGCAGCAGAAACTGGATTACGTTTATAGGAACGGGCGGAAGTTATTGCACATTGTTAACCAGTTGCTGGATTTCCGTAAAGCCGAAGCAGGTGCAATGCCTCTTCATGTTACGCAGGTGAATGTAGAAGAACTGTTGCAAGATGCTTTTGCCCTGTTTAAAGAAAATGCGCAGAAGCGTACTATCAGCTTTCATATAAAATCCGATTTAGAAGGACGGTTGTTTCCGGCAGATAAGACGTATGTAGAGACAATCTTGATGAACCTGCTGTCTAACGCCTTTAAGTTTACACCGGACGGTGGAAGCATCTCGCTTTCCTTATGGACAGAGGGAGATACCTATGGTTTCACGGTAAGAGATAGCGGAATCGGTATGTCTCCAGAGCAGCTAACCCGTATTTTCGAACGTTTCTATCAGGTAGACGGTCAGCGAAAGGGAACGGGTATCGGACTGTCATTGGTGAAGATGCTTGTAGAGAAACATCACGGCACTATTACCGTGGCAAGCGAGCCTGCTCAATATACAGAATTTAAAGTCACTCTACCTGCTGACATAACTGCCTTCACGGAGAAAGAACGTGAATTACCGGCACATGAAGTCGAAACATCTGCTTCTTTCCGGGAGCTTCCGGTGGCTGATGAGTATTTCTCTGGTGATGCGTCAGTTATAGTTTCAGAAGAACTATCGGATGACGATCAGATAGAAGCCGATAGTGAGGAAGGACGTCCTACTATCTTGTTGGTAGATGACAATAAAGAAATGGTAGATTACCTAAAAGATAATTTCCGGCAGAACTATGTGACGCTTACCGCCGGAAACGGAGAAGAAGCATTGGCTATCATGAAAGAACACCGTGTAGACATTGTTCTTTCCGACGTGATGATGCCGGGAATTGACGGCATCAAACTTTGTCAGTTTATTAAGCGAAATCTGCAAACCTGCCATATTCCCGTCCTTCTGTTGTCTGCCAAAGGAAGTGTCGATGCACAGACGGAAGGCATTCAGGCTGGAGCAGATGATTACATTGCCAAACCGTTCTCTATTCACTTATTGAAAGGAAAAATTGCTAATCAACTGAAAGCACGCCAGCGGTTGAAACACTATTATTCGAATACGATTGATATAGATACTGCTAAAATGACTTCGAATAATCTGGACGAGGAATTCATGAGCAAAGCTATTCAGGTGGTAGAAGAAAATATCAGTAATGAAGACTTCACCTCTGATGAGTTGGCAAGCCAGCTTTGTATGAGCCGTTCGTCGCTTTATCTCAAGATGAATTCCATATCCGGTGAACCGCCGGCAAACTTTATCCGGCGTATTCGTTTTAATAAAGCATGTAAATTGCTACTTGAAGGGCGCCACTCTATTTCAGAGATTAGTGGAATGGTCGGTTTCGGATCTTCTTCTTATTTTTCTACTAGTTTCAAGAGGTATGTAGGTTGTTTGCCATCGGAGTATGTGAAGCAGCATACTAAGTAATTGCTTTGCAGTTATGCATTTGTTCACCACAGAGGATGCGGAGGACACAGAGGTGAATCTTGTTCATGCCGGTACGGAAATGAATGAGATGACATGTATTCTAGGAATATTTGTACAGTATAAACAAGTTATATGACACCCGGGTCTCATTAGTGCTGACACCCGGGTGTCAGGTATAGTGCCTGTTGCACAACTCAATCAT